>CAZSEH010000119.1:6314-8284 GCA_964605835.1 uncultured Opitutaceae bacterium | reverse complement strand
CGATCGACCACCACCGGGACCCGACGACTTCGACGGGCATCCCGAACAAGAAGCTGCTCATGTGGGCATTCCTGGCCTCGGACTGCATGTTCTTCGGCTGCCTGATCTCCACGCATCTCATCTACAGGCTGCACCCGCCGCCCGGCGTCCCCGCGGCCAGGGACGTTTTCAACATCGAGCTGACTTCGTTCTCGACGTTCATCCTCCTCATGTCGTCGCTGATGATGGCGCTGGCGGTGAACGCCATCCAGAAGGGCAACCTGAGGAGCCTTCGCGCCTCGCTTGTCACCACGATCTTCTTCGGGTGCATCTTCCTTGGATGCCAGGTGTATGAATTCAGCCACTTCGTGAGCGAGAAGCACATGACGATCACGAACAGCATTTTCGGGACGACCTTCTTCACGCTCACGGGAACCCACGGCCTTCACGTGCTGATCGGGGTGATCTGGCTGACCTCGATGCTGATCTACTCCTTCACAGGACGGCTGACCGAAAAAGATGCGATCGATGTCGAGTCGATGGGCCTGTACTGGCATTTCGTGGACATCGTCTGGATCGTCATCTTCACGGCGGTCTATCTGCTCGAGTACATCTGAAACCTTCCATGAACCAAGCCGCCGCCCCTTCACGCGAGCACGCCCTGGAGGAAAGCAAGTTCGAGCTTTTCGTCAGGGTGGCCATGCTGCTCGCCGTCATCACCGGCATGGAGATCATAACGGTCTACCTGCCGTTTGCCCACTCGCTGCTGGTGACGGCGCTCGTCGTCTCCTCCGCGGTGAAGTTCCTTTTCGTCATATTCATCTTCATGCACCTGCGCTGGGACATGCCCTTCTGCACGATCCTCTTCTTCATCGGCCTGGTCCTCGCGGGGGGGACGATGTGGGCGCTTCTCCAGCTGTTTTCGGCCACGGCGAGCATCCCGCTTTCCAGCTCCTGATGGAGTGAAGGCGGCCGCCGCCGCCAAGTGAAGCCCGCCCTCATGATCGACTGGAGCCAATGGCGCAACGATCCCGCCCTGGCGGACGGGATCGTGATCCTGGGCTGGGTTTATGCGCTTGTGATGGGTCCCCTGCGTTTCCGCCTGGCCTCCGGGGATGCCTGGCCCCGGGGCGCCGCAATGCGGTTCTACTCGGGCCTGGCGCTGGTCTATCTCGCGGCGGCTTCGCCCGCGGCGCGCGTCGGCGGGCTGTACCTTTTCAGCGTCCACGTGGGCCTGCAGCTCCTGGTCCTGTACCCCGCGGCCGCGCTCATCCTGCAGGGGCTTCCGCGATGGTGCCTGGATGCGGCGCTCGGGCCGAGGTTTGTGCGGCCGGTCGCGACCGGCCTTCTCCGACCCTGGATTTGCGGCGCCTTTTTCACGCTCATGGTCAGCATTTGGTGCCTTCCGAGGCTGTTTGAATGGGCGCTGGGCAGCCCCGCGGGCCGGGCCCTCGAACTCGCGATGTACCTGCTTGCGGGGCTCTTTTTCTGGTGGCCGCTGGCGAGTCCCTCGCGGATCTGCCCTCCGTCGGGCTTCGGCTCCCGATTGGTCTACCTCTTTGCGATCGAGGTCGCCCTGACGGCAGTCTTTTCCTATGTCCTCATGGCCGATCACCCGCTCTATCCGACGTACAGCCTCGCCCCGCGCCTTGTGCCGGGTCTGGATGCCGTGAACGACCAGATCCTGGGTGGCGTCCTGCTGGCCGGCGTGAGTTCGCTCGTCCTCGTGGGTTTGCTCGGCGTAAACTTCTTCAGGTGGGCAAGAGCCTCCGCGGCATGACCCGCCGCAGGAAGACCTGAGCTGCCGGAAGACCTTGCTTGGGTTTTCAGGTGGGCGAGAGCCTCCGCGGGTTAACCCGCCCAGACCGGGTGATCCGACTCCGCGGCCCACGTGCCAAGGACCCATGCAGGCGCGGAACTGCGGACGCTTCTCATCTGGTTGCGGAGACCTTCCAGGACGAGGGCGGCGGCCGTTCCGGTCGAGATCCGGT
>CAZSEH010000119.1:0-6214 GCA_964605835.1 uncultured Opitutaceae bacterium | reverse complement strand
TGGTTGCGGAGACCTTCCAGGACGAGGGCGGCGGCCGTTCCGGTCGAGATCCGGTCCGTGTTGATGACCAGGTCGTAGGTGTGTGGGTCGTCGATTTCCAGGCCGAAATGCGACTTCACAAACTTGCGCCGGGCATTGTCGGTGCGATCGATGTGCGTTTCGGCCGCGCCCGTGTCGCAGCCCTGCAGCTCCATGAGGCGCCGGACCCGCGCGTCCTTCGCGGCCACGAGCCGGACATGGAAGCCTCCAGGCAGCGATTGTGTCAGCAGGTGGGCGGCGCGGCCGGCGAAGATGAAGCGGCCCACGTGGGCGAGCTGGACTATCGTCTGCGCGACGCTCTGCTCGAGTTCCCAGATCGACGGATGCAGCCCGACGATCTCGCCGATTGCGGCGTCGATTTCGGAGATCTTGTCCTCGGGAAGAAACCGGGCCAGCCGCTCGGGCAGATCGTGGCGCGCAAGGGCAAAGCTCAGGAGGTCCTTGTCCAGGAGGACCCAATCCTGGCTGTCTTCGCCGAATTCCGAATTCAGTCTGGGCAGGAGCGAACGGCCGAGGCTGGTTGCGCCCGCGCAGACCTCGCGCGAAAGCGTGATGAACGGGCGGATCGTATGGGAGGCCGTGGCGGGTGCGCCCGCCGCGGGGCTCTCCAACCGGGCTTTCAGGATGGTCAGTCCGTGTTCGAGGTAGGCATGGGCAGTCATTGGTGCATTTGGGGTTATCGGGGTTTGATGGGTGCAGCTATTCCAGGGCTGTTTCCCTTTCAAGCGTTCCGGCCGTCCTCCCCGGAGGCGGCGTGAAGCGGTTCAGGCTCCCCCTTTCGCCGTTTGCTCCGAATTTCGGGCAGGCGATCAAAACGGCCACCAAAGCGGGGAGCCGGCCTTTCATGGTTTCACCCAACCTTTGCTGCCGAAAGCGTAGGCTTTCGGCGCTGGAAAGCAAACCGAACTGGGACGCGCGAAATGCCGGCGCAGGGTGTGGACATCCGCCCCCCAAGGCGTAAACCTTTCCAGGCATGAAGATCGACACGAAGTCCTTTCGGGTCCGCGAAGGCAGCGCGGTCAACCTTGGGAAATGGCCGACGCGGATAAGGGCTGCCTGCAAGTCGAAGAAAGACTACGACGAACTCCTGGCGGACCACACCGCGAAGCTAAGCGAACGGCAGAGCCTTCTCTATGCCCAGGGGAACTATGCGCTTCTGCTGATCTTCCAGGCCATGGACGCCGCCGGGAAGGACGGCGCGATCAAGCACGTGATGTCCGGCGTCAATCCCCAGGGCTGCCAGGTGTTCAGCTTCAAGCGCCCGAGCGCGCTGGAGGTTTCCCACGATTTTCTCTGGCGAACGAACCGCTGCCTGCCGGGGCGAGGCAACATCGGCATCTTCAACCGCTCCTACTACGAGGAGGTGCTCATCGCCCGGGTTCATCCGGAGATTCTGGCCGGCCAGAATCTTCCGGAGGAGACGACGAAGGGCAGGAATTTCTGGAAGCACCGCTACCGTTCGATCAACGACCTCGAAAGGCACCTGTACCGAAACGGCACGCGCATCGTGAAGATCTTCCTGCACCTGTCGAAGGAGGAGCAGCGAAGGCGCTTCCTGGCGCGAATCGACGACCCGGACAGGAATTGGAAGTTCAGCAAGCCCGACATCCAGGAACGCAGGTACTGGAAGCAGTACAAGGCCGCCTACGAGGCGTGCCTGGGCGCCACGAGCACCAAGCACGCCCCCTGGCACATCATTCCCGCCGACGACAAGCTGGACGCCCGGCTCATCGTTTCCCAGGTGATCCTAGACACGCTCGACGGACTGAAGCTGCGCTACCCGCAGCCGGGCCCGGCCCTGCGCAGGGAGCTGCAGTCCATCCGCAGGTCGCTCTCGGCATAGAACCGGCCTGTCCGCGCCATGCCCGCCGCCGTTGTCCCCCCCATGGTCGACAAGCCCGCGGTCCTGGTGATCTTCGCCCTGACGTACCTCGGCCTCGCCGCGGGCCGCGTGCCGGGCCTGAAGGTGGACCGCACGGGGATCGCCGTCCTTGGCGCCATCGCCATGCTGGTCTTTGGCGGCGTGCGGACGGGGGCCATGGTGGAATTCATCAACTGGCCGACCCTGCTGCTTCTTTTCAGCTTCTTTGTCATCTCGGCCCAGCTGCGGCTGTCGGGTTTCTTCGACCTGGTGGCCAACGGAATCGCCCGCCGCCTCGGGAATCCCACGGCTTTTCTGATCTTGCTCATGCTGGCCACGGCGGGCCTTTCGGCCTTCCTGAACCACGACATCGTCTGCTTTGTCTTCGCGCCCATCGCCGCCGCTGCGCTGCTCAGGCAACGCCTGGATCCGGTTCCCTTCCTGGTAGCGCTGGCGATCGCGAGCAATATCGGCGCCGCCGCGACCCTCGTCGGAAATCCGCAGGGCATGATGATTTCGCAAATCGGCGGGCTGGAGTTCGGGCCCTACGTGGCCTGGTGCCTTCCCCCGGTGCTGTTTGCGCTGCTCTGCGCGTGCGCAATCACCTGGCTCCTGTGGCGCGGCCGGGCGCGTTTGCAGGAGGCGCCGCCCGTCCAGACTCCCACCCAATATCCGTTCAGCCTGTCGCACACGATCAAGGGACTTGCCATACTGGCTATGGTAATCGGGCTTTTCTTCACGAATCTGCCCAAGGAGGTCGTCGCGTTGACGGCCGCCGGAATTCACCTGGCCAGTCCCAAATACCGCAGCTCCGACCTGCTCCGGCTCGTGGACTGGCAGATCCTTGTCCTTTTCATGGGGCTTTTCGTGGTCACCGGCGCATTTCAGGCAACCGGCTGCGGCGAGCAGGCCGTGCAATGGCTGTCGCGCGGAGGATTGAACCTGGAGTCGCCCCGCGTCCTGGCCCTGGCGACGGCGGCGCTGTCGAATGTCATCAACAATTCCGCTGCGGTGATGCTGCTTCTCAAGGTGGCGAATGTCGCCAGGCCGCCCGCCGCCTATGTTCTGGCCCTCGCC
Source organism: uncultured Opitutaceae bacterium (assembly GCA_964605835.1). Lineage (GTDB taxonomy): Bacteria > Verrucomicrobiota > Verrucomicrobiia > Opitutales > Opitutaceae > Palsa-1447. Next base: position 3,237 of record CAZSEH010000119.1, on the reverse strand, counting down.
AACAGCTTCGGCGGGAGCCTGTTCGTCGTCGGAAGCGTGGCAAACATCATCGTCGTGCAGCAGGCGCGCGAAATGGGGATCGATATATCCTTCCGCGCCTTCGCCCGGATCGGAATCCCGGTGACGATCGCCGCGCTTGCCGGGCTGCTGGGCTGGATCACGGTGATGTGCTGAGAGGTCAGGGCGTCACGTCCACGGCGAGCGGGACCTCGGTTTGGCGGCCGGCGACATCGACCTGAACCCAGGCCACATAGCGGCCGGGGTCCGGAAATGACACGGCAAAATCAAACGAAGGCCGGAGGGCGTCCGGCGCAGGGCCATCCCCGCCGGCCGGTGCGCTGGCGCTGAGGAACGCAGTCCGGGCTTCGTCGAATATGGCCACGCGCGCATAGGAGCCCTGAAATGGCGTCAGAGGGACTGCGCTTCCGCCGGATCCGGCGATGGTGAACCGGAGACTGGCCTTGCGGTGCGCGTAGAGCGGCCGCTCGGAAGGCTGCAGTTCGAAACCGAAGCCGCCGGATTCGGCGTGCGTGGAAAAACCGTCCGCCATGCGGGGGACGGAGCCCGGGACCCGCAGATCCGCCGATGCGTAGATTTCGCGGCCTGTCGCCAGCGGAGTCATGTCGGCGAAAACGCGGTAGACTCCCGCCATTTTCGGAACGAAATCGAATTCCCAGGCTCCCCGCATTGCAGCCGGCGCCGGCTGCGCGGTTTGGAAATCGGCCAGGTTTGCTCCCAGGATAAAGAGCCGGATCCATCCTCCGGCCGAGGAAACGAGATCATCCGGGCCGACGGCCCTTCCGGATGCCGTTCGGAGTTCCAGGCGCACGCGGGCGGGTTCGGGCGACCCGGCCCTGAGAGGCGCCGCAGGCGCGAGGCCCAGGGTGACGGACGCGGGCTTTGCCGCGACCGCGATGATTCGCGGATTCTGCGGGTCGCAAAATTCAACCGCATCGGGTCCGCCCGGGACAAAATCCATGTGGCTGAGGGGCGGCTTTCCGGGAATGAGATGATTCGCCGCGATCAGAATCGCCGCCGCAAGGCTGATCAGGAAGACGCCGCTCCATGGAATGGGCGGCCGAACCGGGCGGGGAGAGGGGCCCTCTTCAGAGCGTGCCATCGGGAATGCGGGCTAATTGGACGATGCCGGGCCCTTTGCAGGGGCGCCCTTGTGCATTCTGGCAACAAAATCCCTTGGCTCCCACACGCTTCCGTCGGCGCGCCAGATGATCCTGCCGTCTGCGTCGATCAGGAGGGTGGCCAGCGTGTGCCTGACAAAGTCGCCCTTGAATTCCGCAACCACGCCGAACTGGGTCAAAAGATCGCGGATCGCGCCCTCGGGACCCGTCATGAACGAATAGTTCGAGGTGTCTATTCCACGGACATCCGCGTACTCCCTGAGGACGCCCGGCGTATCGTAGGCCGGGTCGAGCGTGATCGACACAAACTCGATGTTGGTAACGCCCGCCTCCATGGCCAGCTTCTGGGCTGTCATCATCTTGACCGTGGAAAGCGGGCACATGTTGGGGTCCGGGCATCGCGTGAAGATGAAATTGAGCATGATCTGCCTGCCGCGAAACCGGGCGCTTTGGACGATGCGGCCCGACTGGTCGTAGAGAGTGAAATCAGGCATTTTCTCGCCCACCTCGCGGTAGGCGCCCGTGCCCCTGTCATGGGTGTCCTCGCGCAGGGCGGTCGCCCCTGCCGCGACCGGGTCGACCAAGGCCCGGTCATCGGGCCAGATCCGTTCGAGGCGCGGGCCTTCCCCATTTGGGAGAACGAGTTCAGCCCGGATATGGCCGCCGGGCCGGGCCAGCGCAGCGTCGGCGCCGGAAACCGCGAATTCCATCACCATCGCCGGCATCAGGCCCTCGATTGCGTTATGCCTTACCGTCAGCATCTTCCGTTTTACATCGACGGACAGGATTTCGCCCGTCAGCGGGTATCGCTTCTCGGCCGCTGACGGAGCGGCCCCCACCGTTTGGAACCCGTCCCCCGGCGCCTGGCCCTTCGAGCACCCCGCAATCGAGACGACGCAGAAGAGCAGCAAGGTGCAGCCGGCCCTTTGCGCGATGTCGGGATTCGATTGCATTCCATCACCCATTTACCGCTGGGAAAAATTGTCAAAGGGTTTGCGACGGACGAAATGAGCCGCTCTACTGGCCGGTTCAATCACCCATGGAGTCCCACTCCCAATCCCAGGCCTCCGGTTCCGCAGGCCGGCCTTCCAGGCGCTTCGGCGCCTTAGACCCTGTCTTGGGCCGGACCGCGGGTCACAAGCCCGTTCTTGCGGCCTTTTCGGCCCTGGGAAGCGTCTGGGTCTTTGTCTTGGTCACCCTTGGCGCGTTCACGACCAGCATCAATGCCGGCATGGCCTTTCCGGATTGGCCACTTTCCAACGGATCGCTCAATCCGTCCGGCTGGCTCAGCAATGTGTCCATGTTCGCCGAGCATTCCCACAGGCTGAGCGCATCGACGATGGGGCTTTTCACGGTTGTCCTGGGGATCTGGCTCTGGCTGCGGGAGGAGCGCGCCTGGCTGCGGAGGCTGGGGGCCTGGGCCGTCGGTCTGGTGATCCTTCAGGGGATCGTGGGCGGGCTCCGCGTCCTTCTCGACCCGGTCAGGGTCCCCGGCTTCGAAATGACGCTCGGCCAGATGCTGCGCATTCCCCACGGCGTGATCGCACAGGTTTACGTCTGCCTCCTGATTGCGATTGCGGCAGCCTGCTCGAAGGGATGGATCGAAAGGCCGGTCGTCGTTTCCAATGGCCTTCGCCGGCTTGGCCGGATTTGCGTGATCCTGCTTTTTGTCCAGCTGACGATCGCCGCCATCATGCGGCACAATAATGCCGGTCTTGCGATCCCGAGCTTTCCCTGGTCGACGCCCGACGGGGGAATCTTTCCGGCCGTCTGGAGCTTCAAGGTGGCGGTTCATTTCGCGCACCGGGCGATGGCCTGCATCCTGGCCGTGGCGCTCGTCTGGCTCGCCGCGAAGATATGGCTCGAGCGGGCTGCGCCCCTCGGCATGCGCCCGGCAGCCTCCTTCCTCGTCAGCCTCCTCGGCCTCCAGATTCTCCTCGGGGCGGCGATCATCCGGACCTACCGCGATCCGGCCATCACGACGGCCCACGTGCTCGTGGGGGCCCTCGTCCTTGCGACCGCTTTCTGGCTGACGTGGTTCGCGCACCGCGACACGATCGAGGCGAAATGGGAGCGATGAGACCTGGAGCCTTGTCCG
>CAZSEH010000118.1:0-8543 GCA_964605835.1 uncultured Opitutaceae bacterium | reverse complement strand
CTCCGCCAATAAATAGTGATCCCGGGGCCCCAAGGCGAGGAAGTGCAGGGCGACTATGCGCTCCGCCCGGTCAAGGGGCAACCGGGTTAAACTCCCATTGGCCCGGAATCTTCCCCTTTGTCCTTCGCCCCGTCGTGGATCAGCAGGTCGTGCGCTTCATAAACCTCAAAATCGGTGTCTGCCGCAGCACGTCCAGGATCGTGGCCTCCGCAAAGTAGGCCATGATGAATATGAGCTATCGGGGCCGTTCAGCGGGAGGTTGTGTTTGAACCATGATCAAAGAAACGATCGAAGCTCATCCGCAAGCTCTGGAATCGGGCCTTGGCCTCCGGGGGGACGCCCCAAACAACCTCCCCCTGGTTCTCAAACGTGAGGGCAACGGTCGCGAAGACCGACCACAGCGTCAGGAGCCAGAGCGCCGTGCGAAGAACGGCGCCGAAACCCGCCGAATCAAATGCGGCAAGGGCGATCGCCGAGGCCACAATCAGGAAAGGACAAAAATCCGCCGTGTACCGGTGTGACATTGCGACCGCCGTGAACAGGGCGACGCACAGGGGAACCACCGCAGCCCAGGTCACGGCAAGAGAAGGTCGAAGCTTTGGCGCACGCGCAAGGGCGCAGACCGAACCCCCGACGGTCAGGATTGAAAGTCCCGCCATGGCGAAAGGGATCGCGACGATGTTCTCAATCGCGTCGATCTTTGCCCCGGTATGATCGGCCATTCGGGGCGCCAGGGCATAGAAATAGGGAAAACTCCGGCGAAATTCAAAATTAGCCCCCGAAACATAGCCGTTGGTGTTAATACCGATATTGCTCAGGTGAAAATTCGTGCCGTCGAATCGCGCAAGGCGCTTGGCATTGAACTGAATGTTGTACTTGAGGGGAAGGCTCTCGAATGAACCGAACTTGAGATAGGTGACGAAATTGAACGAAAGAACCCCGGCACAGGCCAGGGCGCCTATCAGGATGCTGCGACCGGCGCTTCCCCGCATGCGGACCGTCCGGGCAAAGAGGAAAAGGGCGGCGAATCCGAGGAACGTCAGGGCGAACAAACCTGGAGACGGCCGCGCCTGGATTGCCAGGACTCCACAGACAAGTGCCGGCACCCACGACCGGCCCTCCGGAGCCTTCAACAGGCGCAGTGTGAAATAGCAGCAGGCCAGGGCAAACGCTGCACCCGCTAGAATTGCCTCGTGGTAGACATACGCCTGGCTGCCGACAAAAAGCAGGGTCGATCCAAGCCCCGCGTTCGTGATCATCAGAACGACCGACCAGCCCGATGGGGAGGCATCTTCTGCCCGGATCATTTTAACCGCCAGCCGCAGGATCAGGTAGGCAAAAACGATGCATCCGAGATAATCCAGCAGCATGAAGGCGCGGCTGAGCCTCCCAAACGCCAGATTGCAGACGGCGAAGGGAATCCGCATGAGGGCGGGCGTCGGTCCGAAATAGCCGTAGGCCCGCCCTTGGTAGACGAAGGCCTCGTCTCCCACCGCCTGGAACGGAACGTCCAGCCGCCCGCGCAATAGGCTGGCCGCCTGGTAGTCGTAAAAGCTCCCGAACGAGTCCCAGTAATCAAAGTCAAAGTCGCCGCCTGTCACAAAGTAGGAGAAAATGCCGGCGGCTACAGCGGCCGGGATGGCAAACCAGAGATGCGCTCGAATCCCGCGAAGCGCCCTTGCCGCGACCGACGGTCCCCCGGCCCTGGACAGCCCGACAAGCTTTTCGCACGCAAGGATGATCACCGCCAGGATCAAGGGCAGAAGCAGGATCCTCGGAAGCGAGTATGTCCACCAATCGAACTGACGCGCGATCCTCGATGCGCCGGGATCCAGCCGCCGGTAAAATGGCCGCCCGTCCTCGCTCGTCAACGAGCCGTGAAACGCCTGTCCGCAGGACGTCCCGCCGATCGGGTTCGCGCCGAGATAGAGCTGATCCAGGGTTCGCAGGTGATGGCTCACGTTCGCGTTCAAGACGACTTCGCCGTCGCAGACGACCCGAAGGTGCGAATCGGCGGTGGTGCTTTCGTCCGGCGGCGTCAGCATCGGTCCGTCGATCTCCAGGGGATGGGGGAGGCCGGGTCTCAACTTGACCGGTCTGGAAGTCGGCCCCCCGGCGCCCCAGCTGTCATAGCAAAACACCGCAGTGTCCGAATCCAGGAACCGCACGTACAGGAAATCTCCCGCGTCCGTGATGCCTGAAGTCAGAAGCGGTTCGGACCGGCCGGGAACTCCCGGCTCGAATTCCGCCACCAGCTTTAGCGGACTCGTCAGGAACGCCGGCCGATACATGACGGCCACGGCGACGCCAATCGCGGACAGGGCCGCCGCCGTGCCCCAGATGATTCGTCGCATTCCCATATATTTGTGAAGGTCATGAACCTTGAGTGTTCCTCCTGCCGAGTTCCAGAAGAATTGGCCCGGCCGGCCGCCTCCGAGTTTTCCCTTGCCGTTCGCTTTCGCGCACGCGTAGTAGGCTTGATTCCGTCGGTCGCCGGCACCATGCGCAATCGAACCACCGCTGCAATCTGTCACTCGCCTGGGTGGCGCCTGCCGTGAGGACAGTCCGGTATGCGGCTTTCGCTGCGGCGATGCTCGCCCCGATGCTGCCGCTCCTGGACCTCCGCTCGTCATTCTACTTCGACTGGTACAACAGTCTTTGGATCACCGGGTATTTCGGCGAATACGCCAAGGGGCACCTTCTGGCGCCCGCCTGCATCAATTCGTTCTCGGCCGTTGGGAATCCGCTGCCTGTCTTTTACGGATATCTGCTCTATCCGCTCCTTGGCGCCCTGTCGGCATTTCTGGGGGCGGCGATCGCCCTCCGGATCGCCGTCGCGTTCGTAGTTGGGCTGCAATTCCTTTCGATCTACGTCGCTTGACGCAAGACGCTCGGCGACCGCGGCGTCAGTTTCGCGGTGAGCTCCTCGGTCATCTGGTCTGTTTACTCCCTGACCAACCTATACAACCGCAGCGCGATCCCGGAGTTCATCGCCTGCGGTCTCCTGTTCTCGGCTGTCGCTTTCGCAGTTGCCGGTGCGTCGACTGGTCCGCAACGGCAGCGGCTCTTCTATTATTGGCTTGCCTGGGTTTGCGCCATTTTTTGCCTGGGCAGCCATCCCCCCACGTTGGTTGTTGCGGCGGCGGAATTCGCGCTGCTTGCCGGGCTGCTCGTCGCCGGGTCTTTCAAGCGGGCGCGAAGGCCCGCATGGGCGGGGGCATCCGCCGTGGCCGCCGGATTGGCAGCAACCGCCGCAATTCTGGGCCCGTGGATCCTGGCAACGACCCGCATGAGGAGCCAACTGGCCACCACGACATCGTTTTCATCGACATTGATGTTCCTCGCCGAGCGCAGTGATTCGCTCCTGGGCCGCCTCAGCCCGTTTTCCCACGACAGGCTTTCGATCGAGAAGGGGACAAACGTGCAAACCCCGTATCTCGAAGCGCCGATCAATTCAGCCCTCCTTCTTCTGGTGTGCTTCAATCTGTTCCTCCTGATCCGCTCCCGGCGCGTCCCAGCTCCAGCCGCGCCCCGCGAGCGCACCCTGTGGAGTTCCGTTTGTGGGTGCGCGCTGGCCCTGTCCCTCGCAGCCTTCGCGTTTGTCTTCTCAATCTCCGTCTTCCCCTCGCTTGACCGGGCCATTCCCTTGTTCGGGGGGCTGATCCAGTTCGCCTATCGGTTGGTGAGCCACGCCAATCTCGCATTGATGCTGGCGGTGATCGCCTCGGGAACGTGGGCGGCCGATCGCGGCCTCTACAAGCGCTTTCCGGCTCACACGGCCGCGGCCGCAGCTGTTTGCATCATGATCGCGGCCGCGGCGCTCTGCATCAAGCTCGGGCACGGCTATGCCGTGCGCAATGAGGATGCGTCGGGCCTGTTCGGCTTTTCCGGAGGCCGGACGCGCCTGATCACCGAGGGCAACGGGTGGCTCGACGCCCTGTACGCGACGCCAGGCCGCGTGCGGGAGCTTTCGCCGGAAGAATCGGCGGGCGCCGCGCAAGCCCGTTTCCCCGTGGGCACGAAGGGCGCGAATTTCGGCGAAGTGGGCGGGCTGGAACTCGATCTGCCGAGGGCGCAATGGGCGCTTACGAACGTCTGCGTGTTTCCCTGGAACAGAGTCCTGGTGAATGGCGAGCGATGGACGGGGGACAGGCTCGCGCGCCGCGGCCACCTGCTGGCCGTGTACCTTCCCGCAGGCCATTCGGCTCTGCGTTTTGTTTGGCGACCCGATCCATTCTGGTACGCGTTCCATTGCGTGGGCCGGCTGGCCGCGGGCATCCTGTTGCTGGCGACCTGCGTGTGGGCGCTTGTGGAGTTTCGGAGCAGGCGCGGCCCGGCAGGGGCATCCGGATTGTAGCCTCTCGAGGTGGGCGCCCGGTTTTGCCCCGGACGCGAAATTGTCATCGGGAGAATCCAGAGTGACGAATTGGAAACGTCGGCCCATCAGGATCGACACGCCACCCCGTTTGCCGGATGATTCCGCTGCAGGGGCCACACATGAACATCGTCTATGCACTTTCTGGGGAGGGCCGGGGGCATGCGTCCACAGCCCGGTCGGTCCTGCCCGTTCTCGAGGGCGCCGGACACCGGTTGAAAGTGGTGACCTACGGCCGGTCCGTCAGCCTTCTGGGCGGATATGACCTGATGGAGATCCGCGGAATACGCCATTGCTACAACAAGGCCGGCCGCCTCTCCCTCGCCAGGTCCCTTGCCGGAAACGCCGGCGTCCTCCGGTATTACGCTGCAAACTGGATGTCGCTGCGCCGAAGACTGAAGGCCTTCTCCCCCGACCTATTCATCGTCAATTTCGAACCGCTCTCACCGCATCTTGCCCGCTCGCTGCGCGTGCCGTTCATATCGTTCGACAACCAGCATGCCCTCCTCTTTCTGCGGCAACGCGTGCCTCATGGTTTTCATCTCTCATCCCTGATCACAAAGGCGGCGGCGAGGACCGTCGCAGCAGGGGCCGACGCCTACGTCGTGATGTCGTTTCTGTCTCCGGAGAACTGCCCGGGCAACGTGCGCATCGTGCCGCCGACTGTGCAGGGGGATTTCCGGCAGCTCCGGCCCGAGAACGGCGACTACGTCCTGGTCTATCTGAAGGAACGCAATCCCGCCCTTCTCGAGGTTCTGCGCCAGGTCGACCAGCGTTTCGTCGTGTACGGTTATAATATCGATGCTGTCGAGGGAAACCTGACCTTCAGGGTGTTCAACGAGCGCATGCCCCTCGAACTGGCCGGCTGCAAGGCAGCCATCGGGACCAGCGGGCTGTCATTCATCGCGGAAACCGTCTGGCTGCGAAAGCCGTTCTTTGGCGTTCCGTTGAAAAACGAGTTCGAGCAGACGGCGAATTCCCTTTTCATCAAGGAGACCGGCTTGGGCGATTTTTCCGAAAGGCCCACGCGGCAGGAGATGGAGGGATTCTTCCGGGGCCTGGACGGCTTTCGCGCATCCCTGGCGAATTTCCGATTCGATCCCGACTCGGCGGGGCGCGCGTTGCTCGGGCTTGCCGAGAGCCTTGACATTCGCGCCCGAAATCGGGCGGCTGCCGAGATGCACGTCTGAGGCCGGACCCGCTGCGGCGTCACAGGTGCCTTGCGCCGGTCTTCGCCAGGATCAGACGGTATGCGTTCATGCTCCCGAGAAAGAGCGAGAATGCGGTGATCTCGCCGCCGGCGACGGAAAGGACGACGCCCGCGCCGTGCACGAGCAGGGAGTGCGAGGCGAGGAAGATCGCAGGATCATAGACTGCGAATCCCAGGATGGCCGCCGCCGGCGTGAAGAAGCTGATGTCGCGCGCCAGCACGCCGACCGACCAGTTGTGCCGCTTCCGCTGGTGCGCGATGCGGGCCGTCAGCCAGAAGGCCGTTCCTCCCAGCAGGGTTCCCGGGATCAGCGCGGCGGAGATCAGGGCGGCGTTTCGGGTCAACCGCGACGCGATCCATGCGGCTGCGTACGCGCCCAGCAGGGAACCGATTTCGCCGAAAATGATTTCCTTGTTGAACTCCCAGGCCGTCGGCATGCGCCTGGGCGGCGGCTCCGGTGACATATTGCGTCAACGGCATCCTTGGGCCACGGTGATTGCGACAAGAAAGTGCGAAACCCCATGAAGAGAACCCATGCGTTTCACGCGGTCCTGCCCTGGGCATTGGGTTTGCTGTCCGCGGGGGTGGCGACGGCGGCGCCGATGGAATCCCCGCCACACGATCCCGCGCAGGAGTGGCGGCTGGATTTCGAGAGCGGCATTCTCTGGCACTTCACAGCCACCGCATCGCACCTTGATTATGTCTTCCTGCCGCAGATCCTTTCGCTCGTCGGGTCGGCCGACTTTCAGCGCCGGGTCATGGGCGGCGAGCTTGTCCTGCGATCGCGGTACAGCCTGCTGCTTGAACCGACCCTTCATGTGCCGGAGCATCACTATTTCGGCGGATCCGCCTCCGGCCTGCTTGAGTGGTGGGACGACCGGCGGATGCGGTGCCTTTTCCTGACCAGCGGCGGCGGCTTCGGCTGGCTCGACGCCAAGGGCTACAACATCCCAGGCGGCCAGGGCCAGGAGTTCAATTTCAACTGGCTGATTTATGCGGGTGGCCGCGTCCGTGTCGCCGAGCGCTGCTCCGCCACAGTCGGAGTCTATTACCAGCACGTCTCAAACGGTCACTACGACAAGCTCGATCCCGGCGTGAACGCGATCGGCCCGATCGTGAATGTCAGCTGGCGGTTTTGAACGGGCTGATGCCTTTGTTGCGGTCCTTTTGCCCTCGCCGGAAGACCCCCGAGTCATCCGGCGATGGCACATTTTCGGCGTCGGGTGACGACGGAAATTGAGTTTCCTTCATCTTGCGAAGGGCCTGAAAGACTGCACATTCCGCCGCATGAAAGTGACCGCTTTGAAGTCCGCATCGGTGATCGGATTCATTCCAACGAAGAATTTCCATCGAGCGAAGGCATTCTACGGAAGAACCCTGGGTTTGCGCTTTGTCGCCAAGGATGACTTCGCGTTGGTATTCGAGGCCGGGCGCAACATGATTCGCGTGGTCCGGGTGGAGGTGTTCAAGCCCGCGCCCTATACCATCCTGGGCTGGCAGGTAGCCGATATTGGCCGGTTTGCGGCCGCTCTAAAAAGGCGCGGCGTCAGGTTCCAGCGCTTCCCCGGGTTGGAGCAGGACGGACTTGGGATTTGGACAGCCCCGGGCGGGGCGAAGGTGGCCTGGTTCAAAGACCCCGATGGCAATGTGCTTTCAATTTCCTGCCACGGAAGGCGGCCAGGACGGGCCTGACAATTTGACCTAGGCCGGCCTGACTCCGTCAGGTCGGTTGAGGTCCGCAAATTCGATTAGACCTCTTTATCCAGAGTCTTCTGGGGTCATCCCGGGGCATCATTTCATGGATACTCAGTGGTTTATCTGCGAGTCACGATCATCCTGAGTCATCCAGAATCGGCCCATTTTTTTGCGACGGGTGACAACAAGGGTGACAACAAAACCCACCCAGCTATGCTTTCGACTTGGTGCCGCCTAGATGGAGCGCCAACCCCGGGTTCTCACAGGCGATTGGTCGCGACCGCTTGCTATTGATCGATATCGTCATCAGTTCCCTTGAACCCCGCCCAGTTGCTGTTCGGAGTTCGTCGAAGTCGTCAATCAAACACAAGGAAAGATACCTTCACTATGCCGAAATACGTCATTGAACGCGAGATCACGGGAGTGGGAAAACTCAGTTCCGCCGACTTTCAGGGAATCTCCCAGAAGTCCTGCAGTGTCCTGCAAAAGCTGGGGCCGACGATCCAGTGGGTCGAAAGCTACGTTACCGACGACAAGATCTACTGCGTCTATATTGCCCCGAATGAGCAACTCGTGCGCGAGCATGCGAAACAGGGCGGATTTCCCGCCAATCGCATTTCCGAAGTCAAGCGAGTCATCAACCCAACCACGGCCGAAGGCTAGCCGTTCGCCGGGTTCGCGGCGGATTCTTGGGCGGGCGCGCAGGCGTGTCGGTCCAAGCGTACTGCGCGTCCCCTGATTGCCGGCTGGGCATAGCATTCCAGGGACCAGCCGTTGCTTGGGCTTGCTCGACAACACAATTGAGCCACATTGCGTTGGAATGAGCACAGTGCAGGAGATTAAGACTGCGATCGACCACCTTCCCCTCGAACAGCGGGCCGAACTGGTCGCGGAGCTTTGCGGCTGGACGGACGACGGGTGGGATCGCCAGATGAAAGCGAACGCGAAAGCGGGTAAGCATGACGCCATGAATCGTGACGCCGATGCCGCTCACCGCGGAGGGATGACTCAGCCGATTTCCGACATTACCGGCCAGCCGCGGGGATCAAGAGCTGTGGCACGCCGGAATTCTGGCGTTTGTATCACGCCTTTCCGAACGAGGTGAAGGAGCTTTCTCCTTGCCGTCGAGGTGGAGCGGTTTTTATCTGTCAGGTTCTGTCCGCAGAAAGTGCGGCGCGGTAGCCAAGTGGTAAGGCCGAGGTCTGCAAAACCTCTATGCGCCGGTTCGATTCCGGCCCGCGCCTCCAACTGATAGACAGTGAC
>CAZSEH010000117.1:0-8675 GCA_964605835.1 uncultured Opitutaceae bacterium | reverse complement strand
CCTGCTCACAGGCCGGCACGGACTCTTCAACTGCTACGAGGCGTTCATCCACATCATCGATTCGATGTTCAATCAGCACGCCAAGTGGCTCAAGGTCACCTCGCGCCTGCCCTGGAGGCGGAAGATCTCCTCGCTCAACTATCTGCTGGCCTCGCATGTCTGGCGCCAGGACCACAACGGTTTCACCCACCAGGATCCCGGTTTCATCGACCACGTCGTCAACAAGAAGGCCGAGGTCGTGCGGGTCTATCTCCCGCCGGATGCCAACTGCCTGCTGTCGGTGATGGACCACTGCCTGCGCAGCCGCCACTACGTCAACGTCGTGGTCGCGGGCAAGCACCCGGCGCCGCAGTGGCTGGCGATGGACGCCGCCGTCAAGCACTGCACCGAGGGCATCGGAATCTGGCAATGGGCCAGCAACGACCAGGGATTCGCGCCCGACGTCGTCATGGCCTGCTGCGGCGATGTTCCGACGCTGGAGACCCTGGCCGCCGTCTCAATCCTGCGCGAGCACCTGCCCGAGCTTAAGATTCGCGTGGTCAATGTCGTCGACCTGATGAAGCTGCAGCCGCAAACCGAGCACCCCCACGGCTTGAGCGATACGGACTTCGACGAACTCTTCACCAAGGACAAGCCAGTCATCTTCGCTTTCCATGCCTATCCTTGGCTGGTCCACCGGCTGACCTACCGCCGCACCAACCACGACAACATCCACGTCCGCGGCTACAAGGAGGAGGGCACGATCACGACGCCCTTCGACATGACCGTGCTGAACGATCTGGACAGGTTTCATCTCGTCATGGACGTGATCGACCGCCTGCCGCAGACCGGCAGCAAGGGCGTCTACCTGAAGCAGCAGCTCAAGGACAAGCTGGTCGAGCACAAGCAGTACATCGACTTGAACGGCGAGGATATGCCCGAAATCCGCAACTGGGCCTGGACCGCCCCCGGCAGGCCGGCCTGAGTAGGGCTAGGCAGCCCGGGTGTTCTTCGACTCCTGGACGGAACACCCATCCGGCTGGCCGCCGGCTGCGATCTGAGCCGTGAGATTCCTGCGCAACTCCTCGCCCACGCGGCAGATAACCCGGCAAACGTTCTCCTTGACGACCGGGTCGTTGGAGGAAACCCAGCAGCCCCGCCTTTCGCCCTCATACCACGTTTCATCCCGGATGATCTTCCGTATCAATGGAATCTCGTTGAGAACGACGGGGTCGAGAGGTGTCACGTTGCGGGGTGAGTTACAATTTCACTATCGGCGCATCCGCTGCCGATTGTAGCAGGCCGGATCGCGGCGCCTCGGCATGTGCATTATTCATAATCCGAATCAGCATCACAATTACTTGGTCAGAGGACTCTTGCCGCAAAACTTGCGTGCGGCTGTAATGGCAGGAAATAATCCCATGTCCCATTCTGTCGACTCGAAAACTCGCGAAACTCTGAAGACGCTTCCCGGCGACGATCTGCGCCAGGTCCTTTGGCAGTTCGAGAATCGATACGATCTGCAGATGCTCGTCCAATCGGCCCGGTCGGTGGCCCGGGGAATGGTCGCGCAGCTCGTGGCCGGCGGCGCGCGAAACAGCCACGAGTGGACCGCGGAAAAGGACCGGCTCCTCAAGGCCTTCGACGACGCGGGAATCACCACATGCTTCATGGACCCGGGCCAGGGAGGCTTCATCGAGGGGCCGAAGAACCTGGCCCTGGCGCTCGTGGCGATGGAGCTGGCCTGGGTCGATGGCGGCGCGGCGACCTGCAGCCTTGCGGGCAATCTCGCTCTTTCGCCGATCCACGAACGCGGCACGCCCGAACAGCGGGACATGTACATGGGCCGCTGCATCCCTCCGGGGCCCGGGGAAGCGAGGAAGATCTGGCGCGGGGCCTTCAGCCTCACGGAGCCGCTCCCCTACGTGGGCGTGGAAACCGGCCTCCTGAGCGGAAGCGTCCGGATTGCGGACTGGCCCGACGGCGGGGAACCCATGCTCCATGTCGAGAAGAGGGGGCGTTTCATCACCAACATGGGATTCGCGAATTTCACGACCGCCGCCGTCGACAGCGACGATCCGCGGATCAAGGGAAGCTGCATCGTGCTTCTCGAGGAGACCGACCCGGGCACCTACGACCGCGGAGTCCCCACGCGAAAGCTGGTGCACCAGCTCTCGTCCACACGCGACCCGATCTTCAGCCTCAGGGTGCCCGCCAGCCGCATCGTCGGCGGCTACGCGGTCAGGGAAGGCGTCATCATTCCGAATTTCAGCCACGGTGAAATCATCGAGGCGGTCTTCCGCCGCACCCGCGTGACGGTCGGCCTCATGACGGCCGCAAAGCTCCTCTCCGCCGTCGAACCGGTCATCCGCTACCACCGCAATCGCTTTCGCGGGGCGGCCAGCGTCGCACCCGGGACGCCCCGCTATGAGGCGGGACTGCAGCAAAAGGAGGACACTCTCCTGCGCCTGGTCGATGTCTGGGCCACGGGCGAGGCGGCCGCGTCGCTCGGATTCGCGGCCGCGCGGCTTTTCGACGAACTGGATCCGCTCGAGAAACTGAAGGACAGGAAATTCGCCGAACAGGGGATCGCCGCCGGGACCGCCCAGATGAAGGCCTTCCGCCGGCTGCAGAAGGACGCCCTGGACCTGATTGCGCTCAGGGGGGAGCCCGAGGGAAAGCGGGACGCCGCGCGCCTTGCCGCCCTGGAGGCCGATCCGCTCGTGCAGTACCTGATCCTCGATTCCCAGGCCAACGTCCTGTGCCCGGCGTGCAAACTGTGGGACACGGGCCACGGAGCCAACGTCATGCGCGAGGCGGTGAGCCTCGTCGGCGGCTACGGAATCACCGAGGACTGCCCCGGCTTCCTCGGCCACAAGTGGATGGACGCCCAGCTCGAGGCCACCTACGAGGGGCCCGAGGCGGTGCAGCGCCGCCAGCTTTCCGTGACGATGACCAGCGAGGTCTTTCTCGCCGTCTTCCGCACGTGGGTGGGGCAGCTGCGCGAAATCGACTCCGGACATCCGGGCATCGGCGCGGCGACCGTGGCCAACGCGATGGACCTGTGGCTCTGGACGCTGGACCATCTCCAGCGGACGACCGACGCCAACGGGGCAAAGCTTTATTCGGGCAACCGCCAGGGTGTCACCTTCCCAATGGCCGACGCCCTTTGCTGGCTTCTGGCGGTCCGCTTCCAGATTCTCGACACGCTGCGCCTGGCCGGAAAGGGGCCAGACGTCCCGACGCTCGCCGAGGGCCTTGCGGGCTTCGTCAACGTCTTCACCGACCTCTGCGGCGTCCAGGCGGCCAGCGCCGCCGGCGAGTCCGCCCGTATCTGCGCCGAACTGGTGCATGGCTTCAACGCACCGGCGACCGCGGTTCCCGAGGCCTTCGCGCGGCTGCGCGCGGCGACCGACGCCGGATTGGCCGGCTCCCGCCTGGCGAAGGACCGCGCCGCGGAGGCGCTTGCCAAAGTGACGATCCCCGAGGCCCTCGACTATCCCCGGTGAACACGCGCCATTCCACGGAGGTCGATATCGTCTGCGTCGGCTTCGGCCCGGCGACAGGAGGGTTTCTCGCGGAACTGGCGCGGCGGTGCACGGGCGCCAACCGCGCCCCTCCCTTTGTCATCTGCTACGAGAGGTCCGACGACATCGGATTCGGGGTGTCCGGCGTGGTGACGCCCGCCCGCGCGATCAAGGCGAGCTTCCCCGGTCTCGATCTGGCGGCGATTCCCATGGCGACACCCGTGCGCCACGAGCATGTCGCCTACCTGCTCGACCCCGTCGGGGCCAGCAGGCGCTCCTGGGCCGTGCGCGCGGCCGACGCGACGATCGTCCGGGCCATGCGATGGGCCCTTCCGTTCCAGACGGATGCCCTGCAGCTGCCATGGACGCCCTCATTCCTGCGCAAGGACGGCGGCGTCGTTCTCTCGATAGGACAATTCATGCAGTGGGTCGCCGCCCAGGTCACCGGATCGGGCCAGTTCCAAATCTGGCCGTCGATGCCGGTCGCCAGCCCGCTCTTCGATGGCGACACGGTCGTCGGCGTGCGGCTGATCGACCAGGGCACCGACAAGCAGGGCAATCCGGTGGACGGATTCACGCCCGGCATGGACATTCAGGCCCGGTTGACCGTCGTCGCCGACGGACCCATGGGGACGGTCGGACGCCAGCTCGACGAGCGCTTCGGCCTGCCCGCCGGCCACAGCCGGGACGACTGGGCGGTCGGGATGAAGATGGTCGTGGAACTGCCCTCCCACTGCGGGCTCGAGCCCGGCACCGTCCTCCACACATTCGGCTATCCCGAGCCGGAGATCTTCGGTTTCCTCTACGTACACCCGGGCGGCATCGCTTCGCTCGGCATCTTTGTCCCCTCCACCTTCGACAACCCGGCGCGCACATCGTACCGATACCTGCAGCATTGGATGAGGCATCCCTACCTGTGGCGCCACCTCGAGGGGGGAAAGCTCCGCTCGTGGGGGGCCAAATCCCTGCTGGAGTCCGGCCGCCGGGGAGAGCCCCAGCTGGTCGGCAACGGATTCGCGCGGATCGGCGAGGGCTCCGGGAGCACGAACATGCTGACCGGCTCCGGCGTCGATGAAGCGTGGGCCACGGGAGTCCTCCTCGCCGAGGGTGTCGCCGAACTGTGGGAGGCGAACCGGCCCTTCACGCGGGAGAACCTTGACGAAGTCTACGTCAGGCGCCGCCGCGCAAGCTGGGTGGAGAAGGAGGGGCTCATCGCGGAGAAGGCCCGGGACGGCTTCCAGAAGGGATTTGTCCGGGGCCTCATCGGGATGGGTTTGGCGGGGATGAGCGGCGGCCGCCTGTCCGCGCGGGGCCGGCCGGCGCCGCCCCACCGGAGGCTGCCGAGCCTCGAGGAATACTACCGGGGCCGGATACCTCCCTCCGAAATCGCGCGGATGCGCGAGGAAAGCCGGATGAACGGCACCCCCCTGCACGCGTCCCTGATGAACCGGGCCGGCTGGCCGGCCATCCCCCTCGACGGCAAGCTGCTGATGTCGCACCAGGATGCGCTCCTCGTCGGCGGCAAGGTGCAGGCCCCTTCGGGCTACGCCGACCATGTCGTATTCATCGACTCGACCGCCTGCGAAAAATGCGGGACGAGGATCTGCATCGACGCCTGCTCGGGCCAGGCCATCGCGGCCGGTCCCAACGGAACCCTGACCTTCGACCGCGAGAAATGCATCCACTGCGGAGCCTGCCTGTGGAACTGCTCCCAGGCGCGCCCGGGCGACGCCAAACGCGGCAACATCGAATTGAAGGCAGGCGCCGGGGGCCTGCATTCGGCGGAAAACTAAGCCGGAATCATGGACACGCCCTTTCATATCGTCGTCTGCGCCGGCCTCGTGCCCGATCCGCTGCAGACCCTCGAGCCCGCGCCGGGGCCCGCCGGCCCGGTCCTGAAGAATGAAATGATGCTGCCCCAAGTCATCGATCCGTGGGCCGCCCACGCGCTTTTCGAGGCCGCCGCCCTCGCGCGGCGGTTTCCCGGCAGCAAGGTCTGGCTCGTGAGCGTCGCCCCCAGGGCCAAGCTTCAGCAGGCGATGATGACCGTCGCCCAGAAGGCGGCGTTTGAGCTGGTCGCCCTCGACAGCCCGGCCGGCGGATTCACAGAATCGGCGGAGATTGCGGCCGAAATCGCAGGCGGGATCGAGCGCCTGCCCGGCATCGACCGGTCCCGCCTGCTTGTCTTCGGCGGATGGGAATCCGCCTCGCGGGGGACAGGCACCACTTTGCAGGTGGTCGGCGAAAGGCTCGGGATCCTTGAGCAGTTCCAAGGGGTCGACCGGCTCGAAATCGCCCCGGACGGGTCGTTCCAGGTGATCGAAAGGATCGAGGGAGGGCGCCACCAGGCGAGCGCCTGCTCGGGCCTTCCCGCCGTCCTCGGATGGGCGACGGGGGACCTGCCGGAGCCTCCGAACAATCCGCAGATCGGCATGGCCAACATGCGCACCGTGATGCCGGCCCTGCAGCGCGCCCGTCCGGTGAAGATCGCAAACGAGGGCCTCTCCTTCGCGCGCGTGGCGGCGCCAAACCAGAGGCGCGACACGAGGATCGTCAAGGACATGGAGCCCGGCCAGATCGCCCGCGAAATCGTCGACTGGATCGGCGCCGACTAGTCCACGACCATGGAAACCATCCTCTTTCTCGCCCACACCGAGGCCGACGGATCGCTCTGCCGGGCGGCCCTCGAATCCCTGGGGGCGGCCCGGGCGCTCGCGGCCGCCCTGCCCGATTCCCGGCTCGTCGCAGGACTTGTCGGAGGCGACGTTCGCGCGGCGGCGGACGCGATCGCCGGCTGCGGGGCCGCGCGCATTCTCGGCGTATCGGGCGCCCCGTTCGCCCCGTCCCGCTATTTCACGGATGTGGAGGCCGCCACCGCGATCGGCCGGGCCTCGGGGGCGACCGTTGTCATTGCCCCCGCCACGTCCCGCTGGAACCGCGCCCTTTCAGGAGCAGCGCACCGCCTCGGCGGACGGATCGATGCGCACGCCACCGCGATCTCCGCACTTGACGGCTCACCGGCGGTGACCCGCTGGTACTATCGCCAGCGCCTCGAGGCCGTCGTCTGCCGCAGGCTCCGCCCGTGGTTCATCCTCCTCGATCCGGGCTGCGCCCAGCCTTGGGCCGGCCCTTCCGGCGCCGCCGCGGTCGAATCCATCGACGTCGCCCTGGCCGTTGCCTCAAGAACGACCGTCGTCGGCCTGCGCTCTCCCCCGGCTGACCTGCAGACGATACGCCCAGACGCGAAACTGCTGTTCGTGGCCGGAGCGGGGTGGACAAAGGTCCAGCCCGACGGCAAGGCGCATGGCCGGGAGGCCGAGGAACTGATCCTCAATTTCCTGCGGAGGACAAAGGCCTCGCTCGGAAGCACGAAGTCGCTTGTGGACCTGAGCGGCGAAGGCCAGGCGATTCTGGGCTTCATGACTCACATGAACCAGGTCGGCCAGACCGGCTCCACCCCCAGGCATTCCAAGGGACTGGCAACCTGCTGCCACGGCGAGGAGCCGCATACCGTCGGCTGGCGGTTTGTCACCGAGCGGCGGGCGGTGAACCTGAACCCGAACTGCGGATGGGCGCAGGGCAAGGCCGACGTCCTGTACGTAGCCGACGCGTTCGCCGTCATGCGCGAAGTCGAAGCGCTGCTCGGCGCCGCTCACTGACCCAGGCTGCCTGGCGTCACTCCGCCACGAATTCGGCTTCAACCCTTCCCTCGGCCTTTTCCTCTTCCTTGAGGTGGTGTGCCGAGGGCTTGAGGAGGAGACACAGCGGGATTCCGGCAAGGAGGATCAGGCCGGCCAGCACAAAACCATTCTCAAATCCGAGCACCCCCGCCCGCCGGGCGATGCCCGCGCTCGCGGCGAACACGACCTTGTTCTGGGGATTGGCGACCAGGCCTGCCTCGTGGTGGAAGACCATCCCCATGGTCCGAAGGCCCATGCGGATGTCGAAGCGCTGCGACTCCACCGGGAAGACCTCGCCCAGCCGGACGGCGTGGACATGGATTGAATTGGTGACGAAGGTGTTCAGGAGTGCGATTCCCAGGGCGCCCCCGACATTCTGGAAGACGTTCAGGAAGCTGCTGGCCATGGGCACCTCGAGGCGGGGCACCGCGTTGAGGGCCGCCGTCATCAGGGGCGCCATCATCAGCGCCAGCCCCACGCCCCGCCCGATCTGCGGCAGGACCAGCATCGGCCAGTCCGACATCGGATCGAGCCGGCCGAATATCAGCAGCGAGCCGCCCACCAGGATGCAACCCACGCCGGCCAGCACCGACGGGGGGTAGCGGTCCGCGAGGCGACCGGCCACCGGCATAGTCAGGCCGACAGCCAGGGCGTTGGGAAGCATCCAGAGACCCGCGCCGACAGGGGTGTATCCCATCATGTTCTGGAGGAAGATCGGAAAGAGGAATACGCTGCCGAAAAGTCCCACCGCGCGGAAGATGGCCAGCAGGATGCTCAGCAGATAGTTCCGGATTATGAAAAGCTTCAGGTCGAGCAGCGGATGCTCCACGGACAATTCGACGGCGATGAACATCACGAAGCCGACGACGGTGATCGCCTCGCACAGGTGGATGTAATCGGAGTGCCAGCCCTTGACCTGGCCGTTCGAAAGGGCGGTGAGGGCGGCGATGAGCGCCATCGACAGGAAGATGAACCCGAACAGATCGAAGGATCGCTTTGCGCCCTGGGCTCGCAGCGGGCGCATGACGATCAGGCCCGCGAGCAGGGTGAGGACGCCCACCGGCAGGTTGACCGAGAAGATCGTACGCCAGCTGTACGCGTCGGTCAGGTATCCGCCCAGGGTCGGTCCGATCGCCGGACCGGCCATGATGCCCATTCCCCAGATGCCCAGGGCCTTTCCCCGTTCGTGCGGCTCGAAAAGCTCGGCGACGATGGCCATTCCGATCGGCTGGATGGCGCCGCCTCCGAGCGCCTGAACGACGCGGGCTATTATCAGCGAGTCATAGCTCCAGGCCAGGGCGCACGCCGCGCTGGCGAGGGTGAACACAAGGAGGCTGCCGAGGTAGAGGGTCTTGTAGTCGACCCGGTTTGTGAGCCAGCCGACGAAGGGCATGACGACGGCCGAGGCCATCATGAAGCCCGTCGCCACCCATTCGATCTGCTCCCGGTCGACCCCGAACGTGCTCATCATGTGCGGCAGGGCGACGTT
>CAZSEH010000116.1:0-8745 GCA_964605835.1 uncultured Opitutaceae bacterium | reverse complement strand
GAGCCCGAGCTGGGACCAGTGAACCCCCACCGTCGCGGACGCGTGTGACCGGTTGCAGAGTCCCACCGCAAGGGTTCCTCCCTCGAGTTCCTTGACCAGGACGAACGTCGAGCCGGGGGCGCCGACCACGTGGGCGCATTTTCCCAGGGGGTCCTGGTCGACGGCGATCACCTCGGGATTGCAGAGGACGCTGAGCGTGAAGGCGTCCATTCGCGTGAGATCGCCGCTAAAGAAGAGGGGGGAAGCCATCAGGCTCCAGAGCGACATGAAGGCGTATTGCTCGTCTTTCGAAAGCTTGGTCTGCTGAGCCCGCCCGGTGACGGGGTCGTTTCCGACCCAGCCGATCTGAATGTAGTCGGGATCGTTCCAGCTTCCGGGCTTGGACCAGGCGCCATGGGCAATGTTGCCAAGCGCCACTTCGAAGATCTGGTCCAGGTGGTCGCCCAGGTCGCCGCTGGTGCGCCAGGATTGGGCGCCTACTTCCTCGCCCCATTTCCAGACGTCGGCCTTCCCGTATTGGCACAGGTTCAGGATCATATCCCGGTTCTGGGCCCGAATCAGTCCTCCCATCAGCCGATACGGCTTTTGCTGCGCTTCAACCGTGAGCGCTTCGGCGGCAACGATGGCGCGGTAGGAACACCAGTCGTACTTCAATAGGTCGAAGCCCCATGCAGCGAACTGGCGGGCATCCTGGGCTTCATGTCCGTAGCTTGCCGCGAACCCCGCACAGGTGGTCTTCCCTGGAGAGGAGTAGATCCCGGCCTTAAGCCCCTTGGCGTGGATGTAGTCGGTGAGGGCCTTCATGTCGGGAAAATACCGGTTGGGAAGGATGTTGCCGGCGCTGTCGCGACCAGGACCCTCCCGGGCGGCCTCAATGCCCTCGCGCGCCTTCTCGATTTGCGACCAACAGTCGTCGATGTCCACGTACTGGTAACCGGCGTCGGCCATTCCGTTCTCGACCATTCGATTCGCAGCATCGCGCACGCGCTCGTCGCTGATGCGGCTATAGTCCGAGTACCAGTCGTTCCACCCCATGGGCGGGGTCAGGGCCAGGGTGTCGCCACAAACGATCCTGAGCGAGCGCTCTGCGGAGCCTTCGCCGTTTGCGGCCTTCACTTCAACCGTGAACGTGCCTTTGGCTGCGATCGAACCCGTGATGATGCCGGTCGTGGCGTCGAGGCTCAATCCGTCGGGGAGTCGGGCCGCGGAGAACGCCATCGGCCGATTCCCGGTGACCGGGATGCGGTAGAGAAAGGGATGGCCGGGACGGCAGCCGTAGACCGAGGGGCCGTTGATCCGCGGCGCGGGCCCCGGCTTTGGGGTCAGGATTGCGGGGTCGCCGGGCGGGGAGGGTTGAGCCCGCAGGCTCCCAAGTGAAGCGAGTACGCAGAGCAGGGCGCTTAGGGCAATGGATCGAGTCATGGTTCTGGTCGGGGATTGAGGGCGGCGGGGCTGCCGGGCGTCGCGTCCGGTCGGACGAGCATGTGCTCGATCTCCTCGAGCGATCGGTTTGCGGTTTCCGGAAGCGCCTTGAAGATGTAGCAGAATCCGGCGACGCAGACGCCGGCGTAGACCCAGAAGGTCCCTGCTGCGCCGAGGCGGTGGTTCAGAAGGGGGAATGTGTACGTGAGGATGAAGCAGGCGGTCCAGAGGGCGGCTACGGAGACCGACATCGCGGCCCCGCGGATGCGATTTGGAAACACCTCGGAAATCACGACCCAGGTGACCGGCGCCAGGGTGAGGGCGTAGCTTGCGATGGCGGCGAGGACGAGCAGGAGCAGGGGCAGCCCGAGAATCGCGTGGTGGTAGCAGTAGCCGAGGGCCGTGTAGATCAGGGCCAGGGCGCTCGCTCCGGTCAGGAGAAGGGGGCGCCGGCCCCATTTGTCGACCAGGCCGAGGGCCGCAATCGTGAAGACGAGGTTCACGGAGCCGCTCCAGGCGATGTTCTTTCCCACGCTCGAGATGTCGTAGCCGGCCTCTCGGAAGATTTCCTCGGCATAGTTGAAGACGACATTGATTCCGCACCATTGCTGAAAGACCGCGAGGATGACGCCGAGCGCCAGGGCCCGCCGCAGGCAGGGATCAAAGAGTTGGCGCAGTCCTCGGGCTCCGACGGATCCCTCGCTCAGGGAGCCCTGGACCTGGGCCAGTTCGGATTGGGCATAGTCGGCTCCTCCGAGCCTCGTGAGAATCGCCCGCGCCCGGTCCAGCCGGCCCTTTTTTGCGAGCCAGCGCGGGCTCTCGGGTACAAAGAGGACGGCGAAGGCAAAGAAAGCCGCGGGGACAGCCGTGAGGCCGAACATCCAGCGCCAGGCCGATTGTCCGTACCAGGAGCCCCTGATGAACGCATCGGATGCGCCGCTCGGCAGGTCGCGGACTATGAACCAGTTGGTCAACTGGGCCAGGAGGATCCCGATCACGATCGTGAGCTGGTTGAGCGAAACGAGCCGCCCGCGAGACGCGGCGGGGGCGACTTCCGCGATGTACATCGGGGACAGCCCGGCGGCGAGCCCGATGGCAACTCCGCCCGACATGCGCCAGGCGACGAACGCGCCAAACGTCTGGGCGAATGCATTTCCGAGGGACGTGACGACGAAGAGGAGTGCGGCCAGGAAAAGAAGCGATTTTCGTCCAAAGCGATCGCTCGCGACTCCCGTCACCAGGGCCCCGAAGAGGCACCCGATCAGCGAGCAGCTGTTGGCCCATCCGGACGCGGCGGTGTCCTTCAGCTCAAAGTAGCGCTCAAAGAAGGGCTTGGCGCCGCCGATGACGACCCAGTCGTAACCGAAGAGGAGTCCGCCGAGCGCGGCGATCAGGGAGATCATCCAAACATAGCGGTGGCGCGAGGGGTTCATCGGGGTTGGCGGCTCAGGCTCGCCTTCAAGTCGGCTGCAGCCGTGTGATTAGGGTCGGCTTTGAGCACCGCTGCGAGGATCTTTGCGGCTTGGCGCCGCCGTCCGAGGCCCATGAGGGCCTGGGCTTGCAGAAACCGCCCGGTCTGGCGCTGCCGGGCGGTCAGATCATCGTCAAAGAGGAGCAGGGTCGGAAGAGACGTGGCGAAGTAGTCGACCGAAGCCTTTTGCGACGCCAACTGCCTGCCGTGGTTCAGCAGGCGCAGAAGCACTTCCCGGGCTCGGCGCTCCTTCCCAAGGCGGCGCCACGCGAGCGCCGAGAAATAGGTCTGCTCCGAAAAGGCCTGGACCTTCATCTGCTGAAAATCGCGCACAAATCGGGCGGCCGTGAGCCAGTGCAAACGGGCTGACTTCTTGTCGCCGCAGGCGAGGGCAGCTTCACCGAGCCCGTAGTACACGTCGCTTTGATTCGCCAGGGGATGAATGGCTTCCCCCAGATTGACGGGTGGGGCGAGGGCCGCGCCCAAATGGTCCTTGTCTGTGCGGGCGTCGCCCGCCCTCAGGCTGCTTCGGGCCAAGAGGAGGTGGGCTCGGATGTATTGGGTGAGGGCCAGCCCTTCGCCGCCCTCCCAGGGCTGAAACCGTCGCCCGGAAAGCAGGGCGAGCGCCTTCTCGGGATGGCCCGTTTGATTGTAAAGGGTGCTGATTTCCACCGAGAGGTCGTCCCGCAGGTCGACAAGGGCTCGGTGGGACTCGAGTCGGCGAAGCCTCCCCATGGGGGGCCGGCCGAGGCGTTTTTCCAATTGGTCGCTCTCGTACAGAAGCCGTGCGTCCGAGGGGTCCGCGCGCCGGGCCATTGCGTACGCCCGCCGCGCCTTCCGCGGGGAACCGGACACGTTGAAGTAGGCGATCCCGAGGTTTCTCCATGCGACCGCGTTGGAGGGTTCGCACCGAACGGCAGCCTCCCACTGTGCGATCGCCTCGTCATAGCGCCGGCGGTCGAAGAGCAGGTTCCCCATGTAGAAGGGAGCGCGTCCGTCGCGGCGATCCGAGGCGGATGCCTCCTCGAGGATGCGCAGGTCCTCCCTCCTGGCGGGGAAGCAGTAGTCGGGCGCCGCGCGGCGCGCCGCGGCCAGATGCCGCCGCGAAGCGGCGGCATGACCCATGCGGCGCGCCACGGCGGCGCGGTAGTAGCCGATCAGGGGAGCCGTTCCGCTCTCGGGCTCGTCGCGCGCTTCCGCCAGGATTTGAGCGGCCTCCGAAAGAAGGCCCGCGCGCAGGTGATCGATCACGAGGTCCAATCGGACCTGGTTGTCGCAGTCGAGCGGCATTCCGGCGAGGCGCCTCGCCCACCAGTCCAGGGGATCAACCTTCAGGGTCTCGAGGGCCAGGGCCTTTGCTTCGGCGTATCGGCCCATGCGGCCAAGAACCGCCGATTTCAAGTCTCGGGCGCGCAGGTTGTCCGAATCGGTCCTGAGCGCCTGGTCCGCGTGTTCCAGCGACTTTTCCCATTGGCCCCGTGCGCAGGCGATCTCGGCTTGGGCGTGAAAGCCCGCCGTCCGCCAGGCCTGGTTCCAGGTGGCCTTGGCGAACGCCGAATAGGCCTCGTCGTCGCGGTCGAGATGCCGGAGGCAGACACCCAGCTGATAGAAGGCCTCGCCCTCGGCGGGATTGCCGTTTCTCGCGGTCAATCGCGCGATGCTCGCCCGGAGATGGGATTCTGCGGCCTTCCACTCGCCCCGTCGCAAGTGCCAGCGGCCCAGGGCCAGATGGCAGCGGGAATCGCCGGGATCGCGCCGCAGCGCCTCCTTCCAGTACGGCGCCGGGAGGCGTGTGGCGTGGCGGTACTGTTCCAGGTGGACGCCGATCAGGTAGAGTTCGTCCGAGCTTGGCACCCCGGCGGGGAGGGGAGGTTCGGTCGCCGGGGCCGGGAGGGCGCCTCCCTTCACGACGTTGTGCCGGTAGGAGAGGAGTTCCTTCCCCTCGCCTGAAACAAGACGCAGCGTGAGGTCGGAGGCGCGGGTTTCCCTGGGCAGCCTCAACTCCACCACCCACGGGTTCTCCGGCGAGACGTCGCGCTGCTTGCGGAAGAGCCGCCTCTTGCCGGCGGTGACCTCGAGGCGGGCCCCGGTGTGGACTGCGGTGACGGCCGCTCCAATCCGGGCCTTGCCGGACTCGAGCCGGAGGCTCAGGGCCGCGTCGATATTGGCTGCCTGGCAGGGCCCGACGGCGCGGATGGGATACCACCACTGGCTCCAGGCCTTGGTTTCGCCTGGATGGAGGAAGGAGAAGTCAGGCTGGTTGTCGGTGAAGGCGCCGGCCATCAATTCGAGATACGGTGCGCAGCGGCCCTCAGCGTCGGGCTCGGTCAGGTTCCGGTCCCAGGCATGGCCGAAGGGAGCGTTTCCCCAGGTCCATTGCTTCTTGCCGGGCGCAAGGTGATGATCCGCAACGTGGACGATCCCCGCCTGGGCGCGGTGATCGTAGCCGCCAAGGAAATCACCTTGGCTTCCCACGCACATATAGGACGTGGGCACGGGAATGTTCGCGTACCATGTCAGGTCATTCCGGGCGCGGTCCGGGTGGCCTTCGGAAGGAGTCCGAGCCCGCGCCGCGTAGTCCACGCCGTAGTAGCTCCCCTGGCACAGGGGATAGGTGCTCATGGCGCGCTTCGCGTGATCCGCCACCGCGGTCACGTCAGGGGGGAGAAACGACTGATAATCCTCGTGGGCCTTGACGGCGGCATTCGCCCAAAAGAGCTGGGTCTGGACGTCGTCCGTTCGGTTGTAGACCCGTACTCGGAGTTCCAGGGCCGACATTCCCGGCCGGAGCCGCACCCCGTGCATGCCTTTCATCCGAGCCATGGGGTCGTGCTCCGAGAACCAGGCAGTGATGCTTCCATCGGCGTCCTCTTCGATGGACACATCCGTCGCCATGAAGGTGGACGGCCGGTGATGTTGTGGCCAATTGAATTCAATTCCTCCGCTCGCCCACGGCCCGCCGAGCCCCACCAAGGCGGGCTTGATGACGGGTTGATAGTAGATGAAATCGTAGCCGTTCGTCTTGTCAGTCGCACGGTGGATCCGACCGCCGAGTCCGGGAAGGATCATCACCTTGACGAACTCGTTCTCGATAATCACGGCATCCCAGGCCCGTGGCTTGGCCGATTCGGAGATCCGATTGTAGAAGGGCAAAGGATAAACCCGTCCGCTCGAACCCTGGTAGACTCGGTTCTCGAGAAACATCGGGTTCTTGTCCGGCGGCATGGGCTCGTAGGTCGGCATGACCACGGGCTCGCGACGGCAGGATACGGAGGATTTCACGGGGAGGGTGATTGACGGATATTATGCTTCGGAAACGGCTATTGCAATGGACAGCCCGATGAAAAACATGGACGATCTTATGCCATGGGACGGATGCGACGAAGGGAGGGATTCGCCGGCCAGCACATGGCGGTCGTCCCGGCGCCGATTCGTGAGTCCGCATCGAGGCATCCCCTGCTGAAGGGCCTTCTCGTGACGGACGCGGGCCATTTTCCAAAGGCGGCGGGCCATTGGGTGAGCCGCCCCCAAGGGGCGCCCACTCACCTTCTGATCGCGTGCCTCGGGGGAAGCGGCTGGGTGAAGGGCCTGGGAGGAATGCTGAGCATCCGTCCCGGACGGCTTGTGTGGCTCAATGCCCATTGTCCGCACGCCTACGGCAGCAGCGATGCCGACCCCTGGACGATCAGCTGGGCCCATTTTACCGGAGATGAGGCCGTCGAGTGGCGGAGCCAGCTTGGCCTGCCCGCAACGGGTGACGTTGCCTTGGGCTCCGTGGCCGAGGACCGTGTGTCCGATCTCAGGCTGGAGCGGGTCCACGACGCGCTCGAGCATGGATATTCTCTACCTCAGCTGATCAACGCGGCGGCCGCGCTCCGAAGCTCGTTTTGCGCCGCAATCCAACTCGCGCATCTCGATGGGTCAACCCGTCCCGCCTCAAGGCGGGTTGCCGCCGTGGTGGAGCGGATTCGGGAGTCGCCTGAATCCTCCCGCAGGCTAGGGGACCTGGCGGCCGCGGCTCATCTCTCCGTTCCCCATTTCTCGGACTTGTTCCGCCGTCAAACGGGCTACGCCCCGATCGACTATGTGATTCGCCAGCGCATCCGGCGCGCGTGCCAGCTGCTGGACACGACGGAAGCCGCGGTAGGGGCCATCGCTGCCGAGGTCGGATATTCGGATTCCTTTTACTTCGCTCGTTCCTTCCGCAGCGTGATGGGGGTCTCACCCCGATCCTATCGCCGGGTGGTGAAAGGATGAATGGCAGCGACGGCGTCGCCCTTTGCGACCGTTGCTGGGGTCGCTGACGCTGAGAGTCATTCAATGCCCGTACCCATGAGCAGAGGGGCTGCAAGGGCCTGCCTCCGCTGGACCTTGGATTCGCGGTCCCGCCTTTGACAGCCGGCGGGGATTGAACCTCAATGGGGATCGCGCCGTCTGGCCAAGGTCGCCCAATCCCGGCAGCGTCAAACCATGCGCATCCACAAGACACTGAATGGGAGCAGGAGCACGAGGCCCTTCCTCGTCCTCGTCATGTGCGCGCTCGGCTGCGCCGTGCCGGCCATGGGGGCTGCCCTCGAGGCCGGCGACCGCATCGCGATCTGCGGCGACTCGATCACCGAGCAGCGGTTGTATACGGTGTACATGGAGGACTACCTGCTCATGTGCCAGCCGGTGCCGATAGCCTCTGCCCAGCAATTCGGTTGGAGCGGGGAGGCCCTGCCCGGGCTGCTGAGGCGCGTTGGCACGGATGTTCTCCCGTTCCGGCCCACCGTGGCCACGACGCTCTACGGGATGAACGATGGCGGCTACAAGCCGACAAACCCCGACACGGTGAGCGCCTTCCAGCGAAACACCACCGCGGCGATCCGCGCCCTCAGGGCCGGGGGCGCCCGCCTCGTCCTGGTCGGCTCCCCGGGCGCCGTGGACACGGACACCTTCAGAGGGTTTTTTGCAGCCGGGTGTTCGTCGGAGGCGTACAACCAGACGCTGCTCGACCTGGGCCAGGCGGCGAAGTCCGCCGCGCAAGCGGAGGGCGCGGTGTGGGTCGACGTCCACAGCGTCATGATGGACGCGATGGCAAGGGCGAAGGCGCGGTACGGGCATGAGTATGCCCTGGCGGCAGACGGCGTTCACCCGTCTCCCAACGGACAGCTGTTGATGGCCTACGCATTTCTGAGGGCGATGGGCTGCACGGGCGACATCGGCACGATCACGGTTGACGCGAAGACAGGGATAGCGTCCGCGACGCAGGGCCACAGGATCCTCGCCGCCTCCCCGTCCAGGATCGAGGTCGAGTCCACGCGTTACCCGTTTTGCTTCACCGACGACCCGGCAAGCCCGGTGTCGACGCGCTCGATTCTCGGGTGCGTGCCGTTCAACGAGGACCTCAATCGCCTCAGGCTGGTCGTCACCAACGCGCCCGCGAGGATGAGCGTGACGTGGGGGGACGAGTCCAAGGTCTTCTCGGCGGACGAACTTGCCCGGGGCGTCAGCCTGTCGGGCGAATTCCTGCGGAATCCCTTCACGGATGCGTTCGCAAGGGTCGATGCCGCGGTCGCGGCGCAACAAGGCTATGAGACACCCGCGGTCAAGAGCATGCTGGACGGGCTCGCCTCATGGCGGAAGTTCTTCCCCGAGATGGAGCCCAGGTACGACGAGATGCAGGCTGAAGTCGTGCGGAAGGACCTGCAGCTGTATGAAGAGGCTCGCGCCGCCGTCCGGCCGGTGCGCCATGTCATCGAGCTTCGACCGGCGTCCGCTCCCTAGGCGTTTCACTTGCTCATCGGGCGGGACCGCATGAATGCCAGAACGGGTGTGATTTCGGCAGCAGTCGAGTATCAGCTGGCATAGAA
>CAZSEH010000115.1:0-8866 GCA_964605835.1 uncultured Opitutaceae bacterium | reverse complement strand
GACCAGTTGCCGAGCATCTCGAACATCGTGTGGTGGTAGGTGTCGAAGCCGACATCCTCCAGGTCGTTGTGCTTTCCACCCGCGCGTATGCACTTCTGGGTGTCGGCGGCCCGGGTGTTGCGGGCCGGCCTGGATCCCGCCCACGAGGCGACGTCCGGCTGCCGTTCTCCGAGAAAGATGGGCACGAACTGGTTCATGCCCGCATTGGTGAACAGGAGGCCCGGCGAATCGGGCAGCAGCGAGGAGGAGGGAACCAGGGTGTGCTCCCTCGCCGCAAAGAATTCGAGGAAGGACTGGCGGATCTCTGCAGAGGTCATCGACGGAATTCGAATCAAAGTTGGGCGATTACGGCGTCGGCCATTGCCTTCGTGCCGACCGACTTTCCGCCAAAGGCGATGTCGGCGGTCCTCACCCCGCCTGTCACGGCCTTCCGGACCGCCGCCTCAATCCGGCCGGCCGGCCCCTCGAGCCCGAAACTGTAGCGCAGCATGAGGGCCGACGAGAGGATCTGCGCGCACGGATTGGCGATTCCCCTGCCGGCGATGTCCGGGGCTGTGCCGCCCGCCGGTTCGAACAGGCCGAATGGAAGTCCGAGGGAGTTCCTTCCCGCACCGAGCGACGCCGAGGAGAGCATCCCGAGCGAGCCGCAGATGCACGCCATCTCGTCCGAGAGAATGTCGCCGAACATGTTTTCAGTGACAAACACGTCGAATTGATTCGGGTCGCGCACGAGCTGCATCGCGGCGTTGTCGACGTACATGTGGCTGAGCTGGATTTCCGGCGCATGCCTTGCCATGTACTCGACGGTCGTCTTCCGCCAAAGAACGGATGTTTCGAGCACGTTTGCCTTGTCGACCGAGCACAGCTTCCCCTTTCGGCCCCGCGCCGTCGCGACTGCCGTGGCGAGAATCCGCTCTATCTCGCTTTTCCGGTAAACCATCGTGTCCACGGACTGGATGTCGCCGCCTGGAAGGACGGTCGTTTCCTTCGGCAGGCCGAAATATAGGCCGCCGGTCAGCTCGCGGATGCAAACGATATCGATGCCGTTGGGGATGCGCTCGCTCTTGATCGGCGAGGCGTCGGCCAGCTCCCGGTAAAGCAGGCCCGGGCGGATGTTGGCGAACAGCGTAAAGTGTTTTCTGATAGGAAGCAGCGCAGCGCGTTCCGGCTGCTCCGCAGGCGGCAGTTTCTCCCATTTCGGGCCGCCCACCGAACCGAAAAGGATCGCGTCGCTCGCGGAGCAGATCTTCAGCGTCGAATCGGGGAGCGCCTTTCCATGGTTGTCGATGCCCGCGCCTCCCACGTCGGCTTTCTGGAATGCGAGAGTCAGCTTTTCCTGGCGGGCGACGTGCTCCAGCACGCGAAGGGCCTCGGTCATGACTTCCGGGCCGATGTAGTCCCCGGCGAGAACGGCAAACTTGAGAGTGGGCATCGAAGGGAAAACCGTGGCAGGTTTCGGGTGGGAGTGGCAAGGGGGTTTTAGCCGGCCATAAGCGCCACATGAAATGTGCCTCTTGCCGGACTCCCACGAACAGTTATGGAGAGGGGAGTGAATATTCATGTTTTGCCTGCGGGGCCCATCCAGACGAATGCCTATCTGCTCACGAACCCGGCGGACGGGACTGCCGTGCTGATAGACGCCCCGGGGGATGTCTGGGGCCAGGTCGAGCCCATCCTGCGGTCCGAAGGATGCCGCCTGGCGGAGGTCTGGCTGACGCACGGCCACTGGGATCACACGCAGGGAGCGGCCGAGGTTGTGGCCGCCTCGAAGGCCGTGGTCCGGGCCCATCCCGCCGACCGGATCATGATCGAGACGCCCGACGTGATGAGCCGCTTCGCGATTCCGGGCATGCGCATGGCCCCGGTGAAGGTCGATCATTGGCTGGCTGCGGGCGAGCGGCTTTCGGTCTTCGGTTCGGAGGCTGAGGTCCGTCACGTGCCCGGCCACTGCCCGGGGAACGTCCTTTTTTACTTCAAGGACGCCTCATGCGCATTTGTCGGCGATGCGCTGTTTTCCGGGAGCGTCGGCCGCACCGATTTGCCCGGAGCCGATTTCGCCACGCTGGAGAAGTCCGTTCGCGGGCAAATCTACACCCTGCCGGATGAGACGGTCGTCTACCCGGGCCACGGGCCGGAGACCACGGTGGGCGATGAGAAGGCGACGAATCCGCATATCCGCGGAGCCTGATTCTCGGTCTCACACGCTGTTTGACGGACGCCGGGAAAGCGTTACGAATCGCATTCCATGACAGCGGATGAAGGTTTCATGCGCGAGGCCCTCAACCTGGCGCTCGAGGGATGGGGTAGGACCCATCCGAACCCGATGGTCGGCGCCGTCATCGTGGAAAATGGCAAGGTCGTTTCGGAGGGATTCCACGCCAAGGACGGCGGTCCCCATGCCGAGCGCGTCGCCCTCGACGGACTGGGAAGGGCCCCGCGGAAGGGAGCCGTCCTCTACGTCACCCTGGAGCCGTGTTCCACCGAAGGGCGGACGGGCGCCTGCACGAAGGCGATCCTTGCCTCGGGCATCCGGCGCGTTGTCGTCGGCGCGACGGATCCCTCTCCCGCGCACCAGGGGCGCGGATTTGCGGTCCTGCGCGAGGCCGGTGTCGACGTCGTGACGGGCGTTCTCGAAAGGGAGTGCGCGGATCTCAATTTGATCTTCAACAACTGGGCCGCGAGGAATTCTCCTCTTCTTGCGGCAAAGGCCGCCGTCACGCTCGACGGTCGCATCGCCTGCCGGACCGGCGAATCGCAATGGATCACGGGCGAGGTGGCGCGCGGCGACGTGCACCGCTGGCGAAGGCTTTTCCCGGCGATCGCGGTCGGCGCCGGAACCGTCGCCAAGGACAATCCGCGGCTCACGGCCCGGCTGCCGGGCGAAGCCGATTGGTGCCCCATTCGGTTCGTCTTCGACGGGCGCCTGCGGACGGTCGACGACCGCAACCTGCCTCGGCTGTACACCGATGAATTCCACGAGCGCACAATCGTTGTGACGACGCAGCACGGAGGCCTCGGCTATGTGAGAAAACTGAAGAGCCTGGGCGTGCAGGTGTGGATTTTCGAGTCGGCGACCCAGCGGGTGCCTTTTGAGGACTTTCGACGGCAGTGCGCCGAATCCGGGATCGCCGGCGTCTTTTTCGAAGGGGGGCAGGAACTCGTCAGCGCTGGCGCCCGGGAGCGGCAGCTCGACTACTTTTTCACGTACTGCGCGCCGATGTTCATGGCCGACGAGCGCGCCAAGCCGATGCTGAGCGGCTTCCGCACGGAAAAGCTCTCCCAGGCGCTCCGGCTGACCGATGTGCGCCACGAGGTGCTCGGTCCCGACATCCTGGTGCGCGGACGCCTGGCCTACCCGGAGAAGCTCCAGATCGACGAAACGACTTTCAGCCTGGGTTAGCTGAATGACGAAGTTCTACCTCGCGTCGGGAAACCCGCACAAGGCCGTCGAACTGCAGGCCCTCGCCGACGCGGCAAGACTGGCGGTCGCCATCATTCCAGCGCGGGAAATCGGAGGGATGCCGCCCGTTGCCGAGGATACGGGCACATTCGTGGGAAACGCCCGCAAGAAGGCCCTGGCCCTGCGCGCGAAGGCGCCGGGCGATGCCTGGGTGCTGGCCGACGACAGCGGCCTTTGCGTCGACGCCCTCGGCGGGCATCCGGGCGTCGAATCGGCCTACTACGCAGGGCCAAAGGGCGACGGCGCGGCCAATCTCGCCAAGCTTGTGGACGCGCTGCAGACCGTGCCCGTCAGACGGCGCGGCGCGCATTTTGTGTGCGTGTTGTTTGCCGCCGGTCCCTCCGGGGAGGAACTCGTTTTCGAGGGCCGCTGCGACGGCCGGCTCCTGGGGGAGCCGAGGGGGGGAGGGGGGTTCGGGTATGATCCGATCTTCGTGCCGGAGGGATTCGCGATGAGCTTCGCCGAGTTGGGCGAAGCCGCGAAGAACCGCGTGAGCCACCGCGCGCGAGCCTGGGAGAAATTCGCGGCCTGGGCCCGGACCGTCTAGCTCATCAGCGCTTCCTGCATCGCCCGGAACTTGAGCTCCGTCTCGGCCGCCTCCTTCTCGGGGGAGGAACCCTGGACGATCCCTGCCCCGGCGTACAGCCGGGCGCGGTTGCCGTCGATCAGGGCGGACCTCAGGCCGACGAAGAATTCGGCGTTTCCGCGGACGTCCATCCAGCCGAGGGCGCCCGCGTAGAGTCCGCGGGGAAATTTCTCGAGTTCCCTGATCCGCGGCACGGCCGCGTCCCGCGGGAATCCGCCGACGGCGGGCGTCGGATGGAGCGCTGCGACGGCGTCAATCGCGCGGATGCCGTCGCGCAGGTCCGCGCGCACGGGCGTATGAAGGTGCTGCACATTGGCGTATCGCCGCACCCCGGGCCTGTCGGGATGCTCCGGGGCGAGTCCGAGGGCTTCCAGCCTGCGGACGATCTCATCGAGGACGAGCGCGTGCTCGCGAAGCTCCTTGTCGTCGTGCGCCAATGCCGCTGCGAAGGCGGCGTCCTCGCTCGCCGTGGCGCCGCGGCGGATCGAGCCGGCCAGGGCCTCCGTCAGCAGCTTGCAGTCCTCGACTCGAAGGAGCCTTTCCGGACTCGCTCCGATGAAGCTCTGGCCGCGGCCGTTCGCGATCGAAAATGCGTAGCAGTCCGCGAAGCGCTGGCGGAGTCCGTTCAGGACGCGCAGCGGATTTAGGGTCTCCCGGGCCGTGACATCCTTGGCGCGGGCGAGGACGATCTTCGCGAAGGCGCCGTCGCGGATCCGGGAAAGGGCGGAACGAACGGCCTGGACGTAGGCGCCGGGCTCCCCGACCTCGGCGACCTCCACCTCGCGGGCGGCCGGATCGGCGAACTCAGGCCCGGCATAGTCGAAGGCGCGGAACTTGGAATGGGCCCGCCAGACCTTCTCGGCAAGCGCGTCGACGGGTGTCGTCGAGTCCACGACGAGATTGGCGACGGCCACGGTCCGTCCGTTCCGCAGGGCGACCTGCCAGCGGGGCACGAAGACGCTGGCGGCCTCGAACGCCTCGCCCGGCCCGGCGGAGTCGAGAAAGGTGAAGGCCGAGAAGAAAAGCGGCCCGGAAAACGGCAGCGAGAGGTCGCCGACGGCCACGGTCTGCCCGAGCGTGTCGTCGACGAACTGGCGGCAGGCGGCAAAGCGCCCGGGCCCCTCGGCCGTGAAGGAGAGGACCGCCTCCGCTCCCGCGACAGCCGTCGCCTCCGCGGGCCGTTCGACATAGAAGTGGCGGTCTCCCGGCTCGAAGATCGATTCCAGAACCGCAAGGGGATCGAGTGCGTCCACGGCAAGGGAAATGCTGACGAGCTGCGGCCGGCAGGCCGCAGCTGCGCGGAGCCGGCATTGCCCGAGGAAATCCCGCAACGCGGCGGGATTCTGGTTGGCCGTTGGATCGATGGGCAGAATCTTCATCGGCAATGCCCCGGGGGGGGGCGTCCGTGGCGAGCAGCGCCTGCGGTCCGGATCAGGCCTTTGGTGGTGGCGGCGGTGCGCTTAGGGCCCGGGGAAAGAGCACCAGGGTCTGGGAGACCGTGCTTCCCCGGAGGCTGGATCCCCAGGCAAGCTCCTCGATCCAGGTCTGTCCTTTCTTTCCGCCCACGACCCCGATGATCTTGTCGGCTGTTTCGGGCATGACGGGGCGGAGGGCGCTGGCGGACAACCGGAGGGACTCCGCCATAAAGGCCAGGGCCGAGGACAGGCGCTCCTTGTCCTTCGGGTCGGCGGACTTGGCGAGTTTCCAGGGGGCGCGCCTCTCGATGTAGGCGTTGATCGATTTCACGAACACGAACAGCCGCTCCAAGGCCGTGCGAAACTGGTAGTCCTCGCAGAGGGCGAGGTATTCGGTCCGGGTATTCTCCCAGAGCGCCCGGAGCTCCGACTCCGGCTCCTCGGCCAATTCCGCCGCGGGAACGATGCCGGCGGCGAAGCGGTGGGTCATGTTGAGCGTCCGGTTCACCAGATTGCCGAGGTCGTTCGCGAGATCCCCGTTGTACCGGACGATAAACTGCTCGCGGGAGAAGTCGCTGTCCTGGCCGACGTTCATCTCGCGCATCAGGAAGTAGCGAACGGCGTCGACCCCGAACTCGCCGATGAAATCGAGCGGGTTGAGCGCGTTGCCCGTGCTCTTCGACATCTTTGCGCCGGTTTGCGTCCACCAGCCGTGCACGACGAGCCCCTTCGGGAGGGGCAGCCCGGCGACGTGAAGGATGATCGGCCAGTAGATGGCGTGGGGCGGGACCAGGATGTCCTTGCCTATCACGTGCCGGTCGGCAGGCCAGAGGCCGGGCCGGTCGACCACGGCCGAGTAATAGTTCAGCAGGGCGTCAAACCAGACGTAGGTGACGTACCCCTCGTCGAAGGGCAGAGGGATGCCCCATTCCAGCCGCTCGCGCGGGCGCGAGATGCAGAGGTCGTTCAGCGGCTCCTTCAGGAATTCGAGCACGTCTTTCTGGCGGCTGCGCGGGAAGACAAAATCGGGGTTCTTTGTGAGGAAATCGACGAGCCACGCCTGGTGGTTCTTGAGCTTGAACAGATAGTTCGGCTCGATGAGCTCGGTGACCTCGCCGAAAATCTCCGGCCATGAGCCGTCGGGATTGCGGTCCTTGTCCTGCAGGAACTGCTCCTGGCGGGTGCTGTAGAATCCCCGATAGTCGTCCTTGTAGATCTCGCCGCGGTCGAAGAGGTCCTGGAGGATCGAGCGCACCACCTTCTTGTGCCGCTCCTCGGTCGTTCGGATGAAGTCGTCGTTGGAGATGTTCAGCCGGGCGAGGAGCGCTCGGAACTCGGCGCTCGCCTCGTCGGCGAACTGAAGGGGGGGAATGCCGCGCGCGCGGGCGCTTTGCTGGACCTTCTGGCCGTGCTCGTCCGTCCCCGTGAGAAAATGCACCTGGTCGCCCATCAGCCGCCGGAACCGGGCAATGACGTCCGTCAGCACCTTTTCATAGGCGTGGCCCAGGTGCGGCGAACCGTTCACGTAGTCGATCGCGGTGGTGATGTAGAACTTCATGGCCGAATCGGCTATACAATGGCGCGGAATGGGGGCTCGCAACCCCGGAGTTTCGGCTTCCCGCCGGCCGGGTTCGGGTCTTGCATGGGCGCATGCCGCAGCCCGAACTCGACTTCCGAAACGTCAATTCGCTTTGGAGCAGCGTCATCGTGGAGACGCTCGCCGGCATGGGCGTCCGGCATGCGGTGGTTTCGCCGGGGTCGCGATCGGCTCCCCTGGCCTTTGCCGTCGCGCGGCATCACCTTTTCGAGGCCACGGCGATCCTCGACGAGCGGTCCGCGGCGTTCTTTGCCCTGGGACTGGCCCGGCAAAGCCTCCGGCCCGTGGTGCTCATCTGCACCAGCGGGACCGCCGGGGCGAACTACTTCCCGGCCATCATCGAGGCGCAGGAGAGCGGCGTTCCACTGATCGTCCTGACCGCCGACCGGCCGCCGGAGATGAGGTTCTGCGCCTCGGGCCAGACGATCGACCAGCAGGGACTGTACGGGCGGCATGTGAATTTCTTCCATGAACTGGCCGTGCCCGAGGCCACCGAAGGGCTTCTTCGTTACCTGCGCCAGACCGTGGCGAACGCGTGCACGCGCGCGAGCCTCCCGTTTCCAGGGCCTGTCCACCTGAACCTTCCCTTCCGCGACCCGCTGGCGCCGGTTGGCGACGGCACGGTGGAAAGGTTCGGGGGCCGCGACTGGGAGGATTTCTTCGCCCACATCGCCCCTTCGCAGGGAGTCGAGCCCCTGACGCGGGCCCCGGCCCTCGGCGCCGGCGAACGCGGCCTGATCGTGGCCGGCCCCGCGCTGCCCAGGGATCCTGCGGCCTATGCGGCTTCCGTCGGGGAAATCGCGAGAAAGCTCGGCTGGCCCGTCCTTGCGGACGGACTGTCGCCCGCGCGCAATTACGCCAGGGATATCCCGGGCCTTGTGACGGCCTATGATGCGATTCTGCGCAATCCGTCCGCGGCCGAGAGGCTGAAGCCCGAAACCGTCCTTTGCCTCGGCGGCTGGCCCACGAGCAGGAACCTGAGGAACTGGCTCGAGTCGAGCGGCGCCCGGACGTGGATGATCAGCGTCCGGCCGGACAACCGCGACGCCCTTCACGGGTCGACCCGGCAGATCCCGATTTCCCTCAAGGTCCTCGCCAACGGACTGCCCGAATCGTCCGGAGCGGGCGCGTACGAGGAGCTGTGGCGCGGCTATGAGGGGCCCGCCCGGTCCATGCTCGACCGGCGGCTGGAAATGGAGAGCGAGCTTTTCGAGCCGAAGGCGGCGTGGCTCCTGGCCCGCCACCTGCCGGAGGAAACGCCGCTTTTCATCGCAAGCAGCATGCCGGTCCGCGACGTGGAGTGTGTCTGGCCCGCTGGCGACCGGCGCATCCGGCCGTTCTTCAACCGCGGCGCCAACGGGATTGACGGCACGCTCTCGACCGCGCTGGGCGTCGCCCACGGAAACCGGCCGGCCGTCCTTTTGACGGGGGACCTTGCGCTTCTCCACGATTCGAATGGATTCCTGGCCTCCCCGAAACTGCGGGGCAGCCTGACCATCGTTCTCATCAACAACCGGGGCGGGGGGATATTCGAGCACCTGCCGGTGGCGGATTTCGAGCCGCCGTTCGAGGAGTTCTTCGCGACGCCGCAGTCGGCCGATTTTGCTGCGCTGGCGGCAGCGCATGGCGTCGAACACGCCTGCGTTCAGGACTGGGCGCAATTCACCGATCTCGTGGCGACCCTTCCGGCTTCGGGCATCCGCGTCCTCGAACTGCGCACGGATCGAAAGAAGGACGCGGCGCTCCGGAAGAGCCTCTATTCAGCGGTGTCGGAATTGGGCGCGTGAGAAGCGAAGGCGAACCCGGCC
>CAZSEH010000114.1:0-8942 GCA_964605835.1 uncultured Opitutaceae bacterium | reverse complement strand
CAGCGGCCGGGGGTGGTATTGGCTCAGTCTCACCTCCTTCGTCCTCGCCATGTTGAGCAAGGGTTCGGTGGCGATGCTGCCCCTGGTGCTGCTGGGGCTTGTTGCCTGGCGGCGGAAGATCGGCCCGCGGGATCTTCTCCAGCTCTTGCCCTTCTTTGTCGCCGCGGCCGTCCTCGCGGCGGTCGACGTCTGGTTCCAGGCGCACGGATCGGCCGAAATCATCCGGAGTGCAGGACCCTTGGAACGAATTCTCGGCGCAGGCGGGGTGGTCTGGTTTTACCTTTACAAGGCGCTTTGGCCCGCGTCGCTGATCTTCGTCTATCCGCAATGGCATGTCGACCCGGCGGACTGGCTGTGGTGGTTTCCCCTGCTGTCGGCGGTCGCGGTGACGGTTCTTCTCCTGCGAAAGGCCTTTGCCGGGAGTGGGAACGGAGCGCCCCGGTCTGCGCTCTTGGCGGCATGGCTGTACTTTTGCGCCATGCTCGTGCCGGTGATGGGCCTCACGAACGTGTACTTCATGAAGTACTCTCTTGTCGCCGACCACTATCAGCACCTGGCGCTGATAGGAGTTGTGGCCATGGCGGCAACCGCATGGACGCGGTGGAAGTTCAAGGGTTCGGTCGCTATCGCCGCGATGGTGACGGCTGCACTGGCGTGCCTGACCTGCCGGCAATGCCTCAATTACCGCGATGCCGAGACGCTCTACCGGGCAACGATCGCGAGCAACCCCTCGTGCTGGATGGCGCACACCAATCTTGGCAGCCTCCTGGCGGACATTCCAGGGAGGCAAAAGGAAGCGCTCGCCGAGTTCGAGGAGGCCCTGCGCCTGAGGCCGGACTTGGTCGAGGTGCGCAACAACCTGGGCGCAGCCTGGTTGAAGACGCCGGGGCGATTGAACGATGCAATTGGCCAGCTTGAGGAGGCGTTGCGCCTGAATCCGGGTTATGCCGGCGCGCACAATAATCTGGGTTTTGCCCTTTCGACCATTCCAGGGCGCATGAATGACGCGATTGCCCAGTACGAGGAGGCCCTGCGCCTCAAGCCGGGCTACGCCGAGGCGCACAACAATCTGGGCAATGCCCTTGCGACGATTCCGGGGCGCGTGAATGACGCGATCGCCCAGTACGAGGAAGCCCTGCGCCTCAAGCCGGGTTTGGCCGACGCGCACAACAATTTGGGCTTTGCCCTTGTCACGGTTCCGGGACGCCTGAATGACGCGATCGCCCAGTACGAGGAGGCCCTGCGCCTCAAGCCGGATTATGCCGAGGCGCACAACAATCTCGGCTTTGCCCTTGTCACGGTTCCGGGACGCCTGAATGACGCGATCGCCCAGTACGAGGAGGCCCTGCGCCTGACGCCGGAAGATGCCGACGCGCACTACAATCTGGGCAACGTCCTTGCGACCGTTCCGGGGCGCTTGAACGATGCGGTCGCCCAATATGGGGAGGCGTTGCGCCTGAAGCCGGGCTATGCCGAAGCGCACAACAACCTGGGAATCGCCCTCGCGAGGATGCCAGGACGCTCGGATGGCGCGATCGCCGAATACGGTGAGGCGCTGCGCCTGAAGCCGGATCTCGCCAACGCCCATTACAATCTGGCCAATCTGCTGGCGGCGGACCCCGCCCGCGCGCCGGAGGCGGTCTTGCAATTCGAGGCGGCCCTGCGTCTCCAGCCGGATTTCCCCGCAGCGCAGAACAACCTGGCGAATGTGCTGGCGACAATTCCCGGACGCCTCCCCGAGGCGGTCGTCCACTACGAGAGGGCGCTGCAGCTCAACCCGGACTACGTGGAAGCGCACTGCAACATCGCTGCGGCCTACTCCAGCATGGGCCGCCTGGATGAGGCGATCGCCCATCTGGAGGCGGCTCTCAAGCTGAATCCCTCGCTATCCGAAATGCGCGAAAACCTGAACAGGCTTCGGGCGGCGGCCGGGCGGTGAGGCCATGATTTAGTCAACCGGCGTTCGCATTATCCATGGAACCGGAGATAATCAACAGGAGTCGTTCCACCGGACACAGTTGACATTCATTCCTCCATTTAGAGCCACCGAGCGAGCGTTGGGCGTCGCCCTGCGTTTGACCCTGTTCGCCTGTCTGGGTTTGGCGGCATCCGGCGTGTCCCATGGCGACACGTCGACCGCCGCGTCCTCGGCGCCCGTTCAGGGGCCGGCTGGAACCATTGTCCGAGCCGCGCTGACGCAGGACGAGCTCGCAGGCCGCCAGGAGGCCTTTTTCGGGCTGAAGCTGCGCAACGCAGCCGAGCTCGAGGCGCGAATCGCTGCCGGGGAGATCCTCACTCCGGCGCAGATGATCGCCCGATACTTCCCGACTGCCGAATCCTGGAGGCGAGTCGCCGCCTGGGCCACGGCCAACGGCTACTCGGTCACCGACGAGGCGGCCGACCCCTCCCACATGACCGTCTTTGCCCATTCGACGGTCGCGCGGGTCCAGGACACCCTGCACATGCGCTTTGCCCGGGTCATCGGCACGGACAGCGCCGAATGCACGTCCGCCGTCACGCCGCCCGTCATTCCGTCAGAATTGGCCGATGCGGTCGATCACGTTGCCCGGCTTTACCCGCACATGAAGCCCCGGCACTCCCAAGTCTCGCAGCCTCCGACGATAATTCCGGTTATCGGCACCACCCTTCTCAATCCCAAGGCCATCACCCAACTGTACAATGCCTCGGGATTGACAATCGGATCGACGCCCCTCGATGGAACAGGCCAGACCATCGTCATTCTCGGCGGCTCCGTCGTCAATACGGCGGACCTGACGGCTTTTTGGACCCGAGCCGGGCTGCCGACTACCCTCGCCCAGTTCACGGAGATCGATCCGTTCCCCGTTTCCAGCCTGTCCCCCAATGCCGATGCCTTTGAGGAGACCAGCGACCTGGAGGTGGCCAGCGCAATGGCACCGGGGGCCAGATTGCTGTACATCTCCACGGTCGACCCCTCCACCGTGCTGGCCGTATTGATGAACCAAGCGGCGAGCATTCCAGGAATCCACCAGATCAATGCGAGCTATGGACTCCCCGAGGCATGCTACCAGGCGAACGGCGCCCCCCCCCAGGACACCCCGTATTATTCGGCCATGGCCGCGATGGGCATCACCATTTTCACTTCTTCCGGCGACAACGGCTCAAACGCAAACACAACCGCCAATCTTCAAAATGGAAACGGCTATGACCCAAACGGAGTCCTGGCGCCGGACTATCCGGCTTCCGATCCCTACGTCACCGCCGTGGGAGGAACGGCCGTGGGCTATCCGCAGGATTCCAGCAACCAGTACCACCTTCCGGCAACCGAGGGAGGATGGTGCCTGCCGAATCCGCCCATCTCCCCCGTGCCTGGAAAGCCGCCGAACTACAGTCTGAATGCCAGCAGCGGAGGCGTAAGCCTGTTCTTCCCGCAACCCAGCTGGCAGAAGGGCTCGGTGACCGGCAGCACCTCGATGCGTTGCGTGCCGGACGTCGCGGCAATCTCGATCAGCAACCCGCTTGAGTATACTTATTTCGGGGGCACCTACTCGGCATTTGCGGGGACGAGCCTGAGTTCTCCGGTCTGGGCCGGGCTGTGCGCCCTGCTTAACCAGGCCCGGTCCCTGGCAGGTTTCTCGCCGCTCGGTTTGCTCGGACCCCATGTCTTTCCCCTGGCGGGCACGGCAGCCTTCCACACCTTTACGACGGGTTCCAACAACGGCGACATCTCGCTCCTTTCCAATGGATCGTATTCCAACAATACGTTCGTCTCCAACAGCAGCAACGGCGCCTACACGGTGGGCGGATCCTACAATTTGGCGACCGGACTGGGTTCGCCCAACATCGCGAACCTTGTGGCCGACCTGGCCACCACCCCGGGAACATCACCCGGTCCGACCGCCGTGCCGCCGGTGATCACGACCCAACCCGCGTCCCTGTCGGTCCTTTCCGGGGGAAATGCAACGTTCACTGTGACGGCGACCGGCATACCGGCGCCGACTTACCAGTGGTATTTCGCAGGCCAGACCATCTCCGGGGCGACGAACGCCTCCTACGCGATCGGCAGTGTCCAGCCCTCGAACGGCGGTGCGTACGTCGTTGTCGCGAGCAACTCGGCCGGGAACGCGACGTCCAACGCCGCAGTCCTGGCCGTCAACCAGCCCCCGCGCATCATGACCAGTCCGGTCTCCGAGACCGTCAGCGCCGGATCGGGCGCGACCCTGAGTGTCAGCGCATCGGGCGGCACCAGCTACCAGTGGCAGTTCAACGGGACCGCGATCTCCGGCGCCAGCAGCGCAACGCTTCTGCTTTCCAATGCCGGCACGATCCAGGAAGGAGCCTACGCGGTCGTCGTCACCAATGGCTTTGGCTCGGTCACCTCGAACACCGCGACGGTGGCGGTAAACGTCGCCTCGCACCTGTACAACATATCCTCCAGGGGCTATCTGGGTCCCGGTCCCAACCAGAACCTCGTGACGGGATTCTTTACCGACGGGTCGGGGTCCAAGAACATCCTGGTCCGCGGGATCGGCCCGAACCTGGCGATTGTCGACCCGCCCCTGAGCGGCCTGACCCTCGCCAGCCCGAAGTTGACCCTGTACAACGCAAAGCCCTCGGTCCTCGCCACCAATGCGGCCTGGGGAGGCGGCCAGGTCCTGACCAATGCCTTTGCAACCGTTTATGCCACCCCACTGCAGGCCGGCTCCAGCGACGCGGCCGTGTTTACGAGCGTTCCCGCCTCGGCGGGCACCGGCTACACGGCCGAAGTGGACGGCTTGAATGGCGGCACTGGAATCGCGATGATCGAACTCTACGATTACGACTCGTACACCGGAACTCCCGCCTCCCGTTTGATCAATATTTCGTCCCGCGCCCTGGTCGGAACCGGCAGCAAATCGCTGGTGGCCGGATTCTGGGTCGTAGGCAGCACCTCCCAGACCCTGCTCATCCGCGCGCTTGGCCCGGGCCTGGCGGCGAACGCACCCGCCCTCAGCGGCCAGACCCTGGCCAGGCCCGCTCTTACCCTGTTTGATTCGACTGGGAATATCATCGCGACCAATATCGGGTGGGGCAGCGCCCCCACCCCGGGCGGCTCGACCGTCGCCGCGGCAATCCAGCCGGCGACCACCGCAATCATGGGCAAAGTCTACGCCAGCACGGTTGCAGCAGGGTCGGCCGACTGCGCCATGGTTGTGACCCTTCCAGCCGGATCGAGCGGCGCCTCGGGCTACACGGCCCAGGTGAGCAGCGCCGATTCGACGACCGGCATTGCGCTGATCGAGGTCTACAACGTCCCGTAGGCGTTGGAGGGGAGATCTCCCCTGAATGCGATTCCCATGAACTCATCCAGGGCGCCGGGGCTGGGATTCCGGAGCGGATCCGGCGATGGCGTCGACCGCGAATGGCGGCTTTATTTGACGGTCAGGACCCCGTGCATGCCCGCCTGAAAATGGGCGGGAAAGCTGCAGAGAAAGGGGTACTCCCCCGGGACAGTCGGCGCTGAGAACTCGACCTCGCCCGACTTGCGGGGCCCGAGAAGATCGATGTGGGCGATGATCTCGTCCCTCAGCGATTCCGGGATGTAATCGGAGTCCTTGGCCGCCATGGCCGCAGCGGAAAAGGCCGACGCGTCCGTGCCCGCCTTGAGCAGGATCCAGTTGTGGCCCATGACCTCCCTCGGCACCGTCCCGATGTTGGTGAGGACGACCTTCAGCTGTTCGCCGGGTTTCGCCTCAATGGCGGTTATGCTGTATTTCATCGCGTCGCCCGCCGTGATCTCGATCAGGCGGGGGCCGGCGGCCGCGACTCCATCGGCGGAACCGGAAGCGTTCTTCTGGCCGCATCCGGAAACGAGCAGGCCGGCGATGAGGGTGACGGACAATGTGCGGATCTTCATGATGGAAATGTTCCAGGGGTCTGCGAAAAGAGGGCAGTTTCCTCGATCGCCTGCAACCAAGGTTTTGCGAATAGTCCTTTCTTGCGCCGCTTATTTCCGCCCGCCCAAGGCCTCCTGGGCATTGGAAAATGCGATTGATCTTAACTTTCCTCCATGCCGGGGCTAGGAAACGGATGCCAAAATCTGCGGCAACCAATGTCCCAGCCGAGTAACCCCAGTGGGGCTGCCCTTGTTTTCCTGATCGCCCTTGCGACATCCCTTGTCGCCGCGGGCGCCACGGACGTCACCGCGGACGGCCGCGCGCGTTTCGGCGATTCGATAAAGGAGGTCCCGGCGGGAGCTCCGGCCTCCCGCCCCCACCGGGTCCGGGAAAGCCTCACGGCGGCCGAATCCGCTGAAAGTCTCGACTTCGTAATCAGCCTCCGGATGCAAAACTACGCGGAACTTCAGGCGCGGGTTCACTCCGGCCAAAAGGTCCCGCATGCGGAGATGGAGGCCAAATACCTGCCGCC
This sequence comes from uncultured Opitutaceae bacterium, assembly GCA_964605835.1. GTDB lineage: Bacteria > Verrucomicrobiota > Verrucomicrobiia > Opitutales > Opitutaceae > Palsa-1447. The sequence continues at coordinate 2,555 of CAZSEH010000114.1, read as the reverse complement.
CAAGGCAAACCACGACCGGATTGCCGCATGGCTGAGGGCCCGGGGCTTCACGCTCACGCTCGCTGACTCGAGTCACACAAACCTGTTTGCCCGCGGCACGGTCGCGCAGGTCTCGGCCGCCTTCGGCGTGGCCTTTGCCCGCATCGCGACGGAAGACGGTGAATTCACTTCCGCCGTCACGGCTCCGTCCCTGCCCCAGGACATCGCCGACGGGGTCCTGGGAATTCACGGGCTCCAGCCGCATATCCGGATGCGCGCGATCCGGCACACTCTCGACGGCGTCACGAACCTCAGCGGGCGTGTCACCCCGGCGGACATTCTCGCGGCCTACAATGTGCCGGCCAACCTCAATGGCGCGGGACAGACGATCGGGATCATCATGGGCGCGGTTCCGCAGTCGAGCGACCTGACCTCCTACTGGCAGGACATCGGAGTCAGCGCGACGCTGGCGAACTACTCTGTGGTCAACGTGCTTGGCGGTCCGACCCCGTCGAACCAGCTGGCCGATGCCCAGGAAGCGTCGATCGACATCGAATGGTCGACCAGCATGGCCCCGGGAGCGCAGCTCAGGCTCTACGCGATCCCCGCGCTCAACGAGATGTATGTCATGGCGGCCTGCACCCAGATCCTCAACGACGGGGTCGCAAAGGTCGTCTCCTACAGCGCCGGCGCCCCGGAAGGGCAGTATACGACAGACTCGGTGGCCAGCCTGTCGCAGAAATATGCCCAGGTCGCGGCCGCTGGAATCACGATATTGAACAGCTCCGGCGACAGCGGCTCAAATCCGAGCACAAGCGGAATCAACGGCTATGGTCCCGCGTACCCGCTCTCGGCATCCTATCCGGCGAGCGACCCCTACGTGACCGGAGTCGGAGGGACGACGGCGACATTCGACTTTAACTGGCTCTACGTCGGGGAGACGACATGGTCGGAAATCGGCGGCAACTATAACCCGATCCTGGCAAGCGGCGGCGGAGTCAGCACCCTTTTCCCGCGCCCGTCCTGGCAGGCCGGCTATGGAGTTCCCTCTGGTACGATGCGATGCGTCCCGGATGTGGCCGCAATGGCATCCGCCCTGCCTCTGGCTGGAGGGTATACGGGAGCCATCTATCTTTTCAACGGCCAGCTGTCGGGCGCCCTCGGCACGAGCGTCTCGTCGCCGATTTGGGCCGGTCTGGTGGCGGACATGGATCAGGCCCGGGCCAGTGCGGGAATTTCGAGCCTGGGCCTCCTCGGTCCGTGGGTCTATCCCCTCATCGGCTCGAGCGCATTCAACGACATCTCGGCGGGGAATAACGGCGCCTGCTATGCCGGCATCGGATATGACCTCTGCACGGGAGTCGGCTCCCCCAACGTCGCCAATCTCATCGTGCAGATCGAAGAGGAGATCACCTCCGTTCGGCCGCCGGCGAATCCCGTGAGCGTCGGCACGTCCGTCACCATGGGCGCGACTCCCCAGCTGGCGTCGACGTATCAATGGAAGCTAAACGGCGTCAGCATACCGGGGGCAACCAGCGCGAACTATTCAATTTCCAGCGTGACCAACGCCAGTGCGGGAATCTACTCGGTCGCGATCACCAGCTCGCTCGGAACGTTCTCCTACACGATCGGCACTTTGATGGTGTACGCCGCGCCGTCGATCACAACACAGCCGGCGCCCATCACCATCTTCCAGGGTCAGGCGCCGATCTTCACCGTCGCTGCGACGGGCACCCCTGCCCCTGGCTACCAGTGGCAGAAGAACGGGACGAGCATTTCAGGCGCGACGAACTCGAGTTATACCTTTGCCTCGGCCCAGCCCTCCGACGCCGCCGCCTATTCGGTCATCGTCTACAATTCGCAGGGAAGCGTCACCTCCAATCCCGCCAGCCTGACCGTGGGCGGGCCTCCGGCCATCGCGACCCAGCCGGCATCCCAGAACGTCGGCGCCGGGGGAAGCTCGACCCTCAGCGTCGTCGCGCCGGGCCCGGCAAGCTACCAGTGGAAGCTGAACGGGGCCAGTATTCCGGCGGCCACGAATTCGTCGCTGACGCTCTCCAACGTCGCGACGACCCAGGCGGGCTCCTACACCGTCGTCCTCACCAATGCCTACGGCCCGGCGACATCGAGCCCGCTGCCAATCACCGTGTCCGTCAGCTCCCACCTGTACAACATCTCCTCGCGGGCGTACATAGGGACCGGCCAGTTCCAGAATCTCGTGGCAGGGTTTTACACCGACGGATCAGGCTCCAAGAACGTCGTTGTCCGAGGCATCGGCCCGAATCTTGCCGTTGTCTCCCCGACACTCGCCGGCCAGACCCTCCCCAACCCGAAACTGACGTGGTATAACGGAAGCGCCGCCGTTCTCGCGACGAATACGGCCTGGGGCGGCGGCCAGACTTTGGCGAACGCCTTCTCGAGCGTCTATGCCACTCCATTGCCGGCCAATTCCAACGATACGGCGGCATTCCTGAGCGTCCCGGCCGGCCCAGGCATCGGCTACACGACGCAAATCGACGGCCTGAACAACGGGAGCGGGGTGGCGCTCGTCGAGGTGTACGACTACGACTCGTATG
>CAZSEH010000113.1:0-8978 GCA_964605835.1 uncultured Opitutaceae bacterium | reverse complement strand
CCGCCTATGATCACCTTTCCGTCAGATTCCTGAACCGCGATCGCGTTGACGGGTCCGTCAGGGAGGCTTGAATACGTCTTGTCGATCATCGACGTCGATCCGTCGACATGGACGAAGTACTTGGAGTTGCCGCTGACCGTGTTCCCGGAGGAGTTTGTGATGAGCCCGATCCCGTTGAACGCGCCGCCCACGAAGAGCGAGCCGTCCGGCTGGACGGCGATCGCGTTGACCTGGGCGTCCGCGTTCAGCGCGAGCCCGCTGTCGAATGCCGTGTCCGAGAAGAGGCGGACGACGTTGGTCGCATACACGCCGCCATAATCCGTGAAGTTTCCGCCCAGGATCACCTTCCCGTCGGGCTGGAGGGCGATCGCGTTGATCTGCGCGCTTGCGCCGATACCGGGGGTGAAGGTCGTGTCGAAAGTGCCGTTGCTGTTGAACCGGGCCACGTGGGTCGCCTGGGTCTGGGTGGAGGAGCCCGCCTGGGTGACGGTGGTGAACGCCCCGGTCGCCAGAAACTGGCCGTTGGAGAGGAACTGGACGCTGTCCACGACCCCGTTGAGGCCGGCCGAGAAGCTGGAATCCAGCGAGCCGTCGGTGTTGATCCGGGCGATGTTGCTCCGGGCCGACCCAGCGACCGACGAGAAAATACCCCCGATCAGGATCTGGCCGGTTGTCGGGCTGATGGCCAGCTTGTAGACGCTTCCTGGTGAAGCGACTGCGGGCGCGAAACTCGTGTCCAGCGAGCCGTCCAGGTTCAGGCGCGCGATCCCCTGCCGTGTTGTCGGCGCCGTGATCGTGGTGACGGGGCCATTTGTCGTCTGGACCGTCGTGACCGTGGGATTGGGGTCCAGCTGGCTGAAGGCGCCGCCGATGACGATCTTCCCGTCGGTCTGGATCGCAACCGAGTTTATCTGGCCGTTCGGGTTGATGTTGAACTTGGTGTCAACCGAGGCGTCGGTCATCGACACGCGCACGATGTCGGAGATCTGGGATGCCACCTTCGTGCTCGCCGGCGACACGGCGGTGATGTTGCCGAGGAGAATGACCGCATTGTCCCCGGGCTCGAGAGCCAACCCGGTCACATTGTTGTTCGGGGTCGGAAGGAAAGTCGTGTCGATGGAGCCGTCCGGATTGAGGCGCGCCGCATAGAGGGCCTCCGTCATGACCGTAGTGTAAGTAGTGGTCGTCGGTGCCGTTCCATCGGTATACTTCGTCGCGGTGACCGTCGTCGTCGTGGTCACCGGCGTCGGCCCGCTCTGATTGAACGCGGAGGTCGCGGTGACGGTTATGGTGCCGTTGGTGATCGTCGTAACCGTGGTCGTCGTCGACGTATTCCCGCTCGAGGTCGACGCCGTCGTCGTCGTCGTCGAATTTATCGTCGCCGCGGGGATAGGTCCCGAGTTCGGCGTGAATGCGGCAAAGCCGCCTCCGACGATGATCTTGAAATTGGACGAGGTCGTGCCCGGCTGGATGATCATCGCGTTCAACGGGCCGTTTGGCTCCGGATCGAAGGTCGTGTCCAGGCTCCCGTCCGCGTTCAACCGGGCCAGGTAGTTGTGCGTGACGGCCGTGGTCGTTCCGTACGGCTGGAATGTCAGGAAGCTGCCTCCAATCAGGATCTTGCCGTCGGGCTGGATGACGATGCTGACGACCTGGCCGTCGGGTTCGGGGTCAAAGGTCGTGTCCACGGAGCCGTTCGAATTCAGCCGGGCAAGGTTCCTGCGGGTCACGCCGCCCACGCTCGAGAAAGTGCCGCCGATGATGATCTGGCCCGTGGACTGGACCGCCGCCACGCTGACGCTTCCGTAGGTATTCGGATCGAAATTCACATCGAGCGTTCCGTCGTAACCCAATCGGGCGATTCCGTTGCGCATCACCCCGATGGAGGTGCCGTCAGGCTGAATCTGGCTGAACGAGCCGCCGAGGATGACCTTCCCGTCGGTCTGGATCGCAATGGCGTTCACCGCGTAGTTTGGAGACGGATTGAAATTGTCGTCCATCGACCCGTTCGGATTGAGCCGGGCCACGTAGCGAAGGGAACTGGTGTTCACCTCGTTCTGCACTGAGGTGAAGAGCCCGCCGATGACGATCTTCCCGTCCGCCTGCACGGCGATCGTCTGAACGCCGCTCTCCGCCTGGGTGTTGAACGAAGTGTCGATGGAGCCGTCGGGATTTATCCGGGCGATCGAATCAGCCGTCGTGGGCGAACTCGCCCCGGGCGGCAGCAGCAGCGAAAAAGTGCCTCCGATCAGGATCTTGCCGTCGACCTGCATCTGGATCGCGGTCACCATGTTGTTCGCCCCGGGGTTGAAGCCCGTGTCGATCTTGCCGTTGGCATTGATCCGGGCGATGAAGCTTCGGGTCGTCGGACCCGAATCCCCGGCCGGCTGCAGATAAGTGAAGCCGCCGCCGATCAGGATCTGGCCGTTGGGTTCGACATAAATGGCCGCGACCATGGCATTGGCGTTCGGATTGAAAGTTGTGTCGAGGCTGCCGTCGGCCTTTATCCGGGCGATGTGGTTTCGGGTCGTCGGACTCGCCGCCCCGTTCGATTGCAGGGTCGTGAAGGCCCCGCCGATGACGATCTGCCCGTCCGTCTGCAGGCCGATGGCATAGACCTGCGAGGAATTGGCATAGGCCGACAACGCGTTGGGATCGAAGCCCGTGTCGAGGGTTCCGTCGGAATTGAGCCGGGCGATGTGGTTCCGGGTCGTCGCCTTCGGCGCCCCATTCGGCTGAACGGAAGTGAAGGCCCCGCCGATCAATATCTTGCCATCCGGCTGGACCGCCATCGCGAGGACCTGGCCGTTTGGCTCCGGGTCAAAGGTCGTGTCCAGCGTTCCGTCGAGATTGACGCGGGCCAGATTGGCCCGGGCGACAGGGTTGGTGGTGCTGTTCGGCTGAAGCTGGCTGAAAAGGCCCCCCACCAGGATCTGCCCGTTGGGCTGAACCACCAAGACGTTGACCATTCCGGTCACATTGGGATTGAACCCGTCCGTAGAGGAGGAAGCCCCGGTCTGTCCAAGCAGAGCAGGTCCGGCCGCCGTCAGAAAAAGCAAACCGGCCTGCAACAGGCCGCGCCGGATGGTGCTGGGTAGCGAAAAAATTACCATGAAAGGTTAATTTGCTTACAAAGAAGAAATCGCTCAAGCGCAATTCCGCTCTGCGGCTGAACCGAAGAAAGGCATTCGAAGGGGGCGATTAGCCGGGAGTGTGCGGTTCGCGGGTTGAGATTGCCAAGGATGCTGGAACGGATCGAGCTGAGAAGCACCGGCGCATACCCAAAGGCATATCGAGAAGGCGATGCAAGCCCGGGGCGGCCAGCAGATTGGGCAAGATCGACTCAATGAACTGCATCGTTCCGGCTTAGGCAGGCAAAACCGCCTAAAGGTTCCAAAAAACAGGCTGGCAGCTTGCAAACGGACCGCAACCCGGAACATTGCCCCAAAATCCATGAAATTAAGACAAGGACCCCTGCTTATGGCCGCCGCATTCTCCGCCCTGTTCTCCCAAGCCCATTCGGATCCCCTGAAGGTCGGTGACAAGGCTCCGGAGGTGACCGCGGTGACCGAAACCGGCGAAAGCCTCAATCTGGCCGATTTCTACAAGAAACAGCCCTATACGCTGGTGTATTTCTTCCCGAAAGCCGACACGCCGGGCTGCACGGCCCAGGGCTGCTCGCTGCGCGACGCGTATGCCGAGCTCCAGGAGAAGGGCGTCGGTGTCATCGGCGTCAGCCTGGACAAGGTCGAGGCCCAAAAGGCATTCAAGGACAAGTACCACTTTCCCTTCACCCTGATTGCAGACACCGACAAGACGGTCGTTGGCGCATTCGGGGTGCCCCTGATGTCGCTTCGGCCATTGGCCACGCGGCAGGCGTACCTCATCAAGGACGGGGTGATCATCTGGGCGGACTACAAAGCGGCGACAAAAGCCCAGGCGGCCGACGTCCTCAAGGTCTTGGCCGGGCAAAAGAGCTAGCCCGGAGATCCCCGGTCAGCCCTCCTTCTTTTCGGCCGCGGCGGGCGCCGCAACGCGGCCGATCCTGACCTTGTCCACGCGCCGGCGGTCCATTTCGACCACCTCGAATCTCCAACCCTGCCATTCGAACTTGTCATTGGCGGCCGGTATCCGGCCAAACTGAGTCACCACAAACCCCCCGACGGTCCTGTAGTCGGCCTCAAACTCGTTCGGGAGGGGGGCCTCGATCCCGAGGAGCAGCTTGAGTTCGCCGGTTGGCAGGGTCGCGTCGATCAGCCAGGTGCCGTCCTCCTGCTTCCTGGCCTCGGGCTGGTTGCGGCGGCCCGGCTCGGGCAGGTCACCCACAATCGCCTCAAAGACATCGATTAACGTCACCAGGCCCTGCACCGAGCCAAACTCGTCGGTGACAATGGCGACGTGCCTGCCGGTCTTCTTGAAACGCTCCAAAACCTGCATGGCGGTCATCGTTTCCGGGACGAACAGCGGCGTCATGAGCAGGTTCTTGAGGGTCGTGGGCAACCCGATGGCCGAATGCGCCCAAAGCGCCTTCACGGACACGAAACCCGCGATCTGGTCCCGGCTGCTCTGAAAGACCGGAAAATACGAGTGACCGCTCGTCACGATCTTCCGCCAGTTGGTGTCCTCCGGATCGTCGATGTTGAGAAACACGATCTTCGGCCGGGGGGTCATGAGCGAGGTCACGCGCAGCTGGTCCAGGGCAAAGACGCCCTCCACCATTTCCTTTTCCGCGCGGTGGAAAACGCCGGCGTGCAATCCCTGTTCGACGAGCGCCCGCACCTCATCCTCACCGATGATTTCGGCGGCGGTCCGCGGGCGCACCCGCATCAGACGGGCCAGGCCCGCCGTCGCAATCTCAAGGACGCGGAGGAAGGGGGCGGCCAGCCAGGCGAGCGCAACCATCAACCCGGCGAGAAGCCCGGCCACCCGCTCCGGATAGGCGAGACCGACCCGCTTGGGAACCAGTTCGCCGAAAAGCAGCATCAAGGCCGAAAGCCCGATCGTGACCAGGGCAAAGGCGAGGGCCCACAGGCCCCAGATCGGAAGCGGCAGGAGCCGCGCGAGCCCCTGCTCCACCTGTCCGGCCAGTTCCGCCCCGCCGATGACGCCGGCGATCATTCCGGAAAGGGTGAGCCAGAATTGCACGAGCGCCAGGAACCGGGTCGGCTGTTCCGCCAGCGCAAGCGCCCTCCCCGCCCGCCGATTGCCCCGCTGGGCGAGCTTCCGCAGCCGCGCCTTGCGGGCCGAGACAACCGCCGTTTCCGCCATCGCGAGAAGCCCGTTTGCCACGACCAGCAGCGCCAGGATCAGCAGCTCCGTCGGAAGACTCAGCATTGGGCCAGGGTAACACCCGGCGTCGGAGAGGCAATCCCGGCGTTGGCAGGCGCCAAAAGTTCGAATTGCCCACGAAACACCAATCTCCTACGATGGGCGTCAAAGCCATGTCGTCATCCCGTCTATCAATTGCACTCAGTGTCGCGGCGGTATTTTTCGCAGTTCAGGGCTGCGAAACAAAAGTTGAAAAACTTCCCCCGCCCAAATCCACGACCACGCTCGTCCTGACGCCCGATGGACGAACGCAACTGAGCACCATTTCGATCGGGTCCTCGATCAAGATTGTCCTGCCCCCGCCCTCGCAGGGCCCGGCCTACAACTGGGAAATCCTCTCAAACAACGTAAAGGTTCTGAAGCAGGTGGGTCTCGTTAAGCCCGAGGTGGACGCGAGCGGACACACAACGTCCTACTCGGTCGAATTCCAGGCCATCCACATACCCCCCAACCGCAGCATCGTCACGATAGCGGCGGTGCGCCCCGGCGTTAGCGAATCCGAACCTGCGGACCTGTATCAGGTAACTGTCGGCATCAAGGCCCAGCCCTAGCCTAACCGGGCCTACTCGATCCGCCCCTCGTCGAAGTCGATCAGGTCGGCGACGCTCTTGATGTCCTCGACCCGGTCGGCGCAGCCCATCGCGGTGAGCGCCTCGCGAAGGAATTCGCGGCCCGCGGGCGTCGTCCCCCGCTGGGCGAGCTCCCGGTTCCAGCGCGCCGCGCGGACGTCGGAGGGAAGGAGCTCTCGCAGGCGCCGGTCGAGCTCCGCATCGTCCGCCGACCGGTGCACGACCTTCTCGACGGCATCCGGATCGACCCCCAGATGCAGGCAAAGAAATCGGTCGAGGCCGCGCTTGTAGTTCTTTGCGTAGCTCGGCGGAAGCGACCCATGCTCCCTCACGTAACGGCATTTTGCGATGAAACGGGGCAGGTAGAGCAGTCCCGTCGCAGGATGTGCCAGATAGGGCGACGGAAGGCAGGTGAGAACGGCGCCGGTCGAGCCTGGAATGGGTTTGGAGGGCATCGCGCCGGTTCTTCTCAGATTTGCGCCGCCAAATCAACCACGGGGCGGCGGCGGTTCGACCCGGGTTAGTCCTTGAGAGCTAAAAAGGAATGGATAGTCTCGGGAAAAAGGCACCCATGAATCCCACCGCAGATCAGGCCGACTCGGGCCTGAACCCTGGCGGAGGCCCGATACTCCCCACCGGCACCTCCCTTCTCGCAAATTCCCTTTTCAACAAGGGCACCGCGTTCACTGAAAGGGAGCGCGACGCCCTCGGACTGCGCGGGCTTCTCCCCCCGCGGGTCGCCACGATCGAGGAGCAGATGCGCCGGACCTTCGGCAATTTCCGAAGGAACCCGGACCCCCTCGCGAAATACATCTACCTGACAACGCTCCAGAACCGGAACGAGACGCTCTTCTACCGCCTGGTGGAGGCGCACCTCGAGGAGATGATCCCGATCATCTACACGCCGACCGTCGGACAGGCCTGCCTCGAGTACGGGGCGATCTACAGCCGGCCGCGCGGCCTTTTCATAAGCCTGAACGAACGCGGGCGGATCGCTGAAATCCTGCGGCACTGGCCCTACGCCGACGCCCGGATGATCGTCGTGACCGACGGGGAGCGCATCCTCGGGCTCGGCGACCTGGGCGCCCTCGGAATGGGGATCCCGGTGGGAAAACTGTCGCTCTACACCGCCTGCGCCGGAGTGCATCCCTACTACTGCCTGCCGATCACGCTCGATGTCGGCACGGACAACGCGGCGCTGCGCGAGGACCCGTTCTACATCGGGCTCAATCACGCGCGGGTTCGCGGCGCCGAATACGATTCATTCATCGCCGAGTTCGTCGAGGCGGTGTGCACGACCTTTCCGAAGGCGCTCATCCAGTGGGAGGATTTCGGCAACCAGAACGCATTCCGCGTGCTGCAAGCCTACCGAAAGAAGGTCTGCAGCTTCAACGACGACATCCAGGGAACGGCGGCGGTGGCCCTCGCCGGAATCATCGCCGCCCTGCGCGTGACCGGGGGCAGGCTCCGGGACCAGAAGCTCCTGTTCCTGGGGGCCGGGGAGGCCGGAACGGGAATCGCCGATCTGTTCACGGAGGCGGCGGTGCTGGAGGGTCTTTCGGAGGCCGAGGCGCGGGAGCGCTGCTGGTTTGTCGACTCGCAGGGCCTGGTCGAGAAAGGCCGGCTGTCCAAGCTCGCCCCGCACAAGCATGCCTACGCTCACGTCCACGAGCCCCTCGCCAGCCTTGAGGCCGCGGTCAAGTCGCTCCGCCCCACCGTCCTGATCGGCGTTTCCGGCAAGCCCCGCACCTTCACGCCGGAGGTCCTTCGCGGCATGGCGGAGCTGAATGCGAGGCCGGTCATCTTTTCGCTCTCCAATCCGACATCGATGGCCGAGTGCACCGCACAGGAGGCCTATGCGCACACCGGCGGCCGCGCGATATTCGCAAGCGGCAGTCCGTTCGACCCGGTGACGCTCGAGGGCCGCACCTACGTCCCCGGCCAGGGAAACAATGTCTACGTCTTTCCCGGCATCGGCTTCGGCGCCCTGGCCTGCGAGGCAAGGCTCGTCTCGGACGCCATGTTCCTGCGCGCCGCCCAGACCCTCGCCTCGCTCGTCACGGAAAAGGACCTGGAGATCGGCCGGGTGTATCCCGCCCTGGCGCGCATACGCGATGTCTCGGCGCAGATCGCAACCGCCGTCGCGGAGGAGGCGTATCGCACCGGACTCGCCCGCCGCCCCCGCCCCGCGGATCTGTCCGCCGACATCCGCTCCCGCATGTTCGAGCCGTCGTACCGAAGTTACATCTGAGAGGCCGGCCCGGATATTTTTTATTTGGGTGGCCCGGCTTCCCGGACTTTCGTAATCTGGCGCCCGCGATGCCATCCTCCTCTTCATCGGCCTCTCCGCTGCGCAGCTTTTTCTACCTTCTCCTCCTCGGCGTTGTCCTTCTCACCCTGGCGATCGTCGTGCGATCGGGAATCCTCGAGCTGAAGACCCACGACGAGCCGATCAATTCCGCGATGCGATCGGCGATGGCCGAGGTCCGTCCCGAGCTGTCGACCCAGGACTCCCTCGAGATCGACCGGCGCTACCCAACCGCGCACCGGACGGATTCCGGCCTGCGCTACGTGGTGCGCAACCCGGGGACAGGCACCGCGACGCCGCGCATGGGCGATCTCGTCACCGTCCATTACGCCGGCAGCCTCCTCGACGGCACGGCGATCGACAGTTCGTACCAGGGGGGGGCGCCGCTGACCTTCCGAATCGGCGAAGGCCATGTCATCGCGGGATGGGAGGAGGCCATCCGCACCATGAAGAAGGCCGAAAGGCGGACGCTCATCATCCCGTACTGGCTCGCCTACGGCGCCAGCGGCCGGCCGCCGACAATTCCGCCCTCGGCCACCCTCGTCTTCGAAGTCGAGCTTCTCGATTTTCGGTAAAGGGAAGTTTGCCCGACCTGCAGCCTTTCGGGCCTGTGCTCACAAGGCCAAGACGCGCATCAAAACCGGCGTCGGGCCCCTTGGCGTTCCGCCGTCCCCAAACGCCCAGATGATGCGCGTGAGTTGCGCACGGCCCTACTAGGCTGCAGGTCGGGCAAACATTCCCATACCCGCGTTCTCCTGGGGAGGAATTCTAGA
>CAZSEH010000112.1:2666-9070 GCA_964605835.1 uncultured Opitutaceae bacterium | reverse complement strand
TACTTTGTCCCGGCGGGCGCCGTGATCAGATCGTCGATTGAGTCGCTTTCGACCCCGATGTCGGCGAAGAGCCACGAGGAGAGGTACCGCTCGGCGCACGATGGAATTATGGCGAGGATCTGCTTCCCCTTGTTCTCCGGGCGCTTGGCGAGCTGGAGGGCCGCCCAGACGGCGGCTCCTGAGGAGATCCCGATCGGAATGCCGTCGAGCTTGTTCACCTGCTTGCTGATGGGACCGGAGTCTTCCTCCTTCACGGTGATGACCTCGTCGTAGACCTTCGTGTTGAGGACAGCCGGCACAAAGCCGGCGCCGATGCCCTGGAGCTTGTGCGGGCCGGGCTGCCCGCCGGAGAGGACGGGAGAGCCGGCGGGCTCAACGGCGACGATCCTCAATGACGGCTTGCGGGGCTTCAGGACCTCGCCGATGCCGGTGATCGTGCCGCCGGTGCCGATTCCGGAGACGATGATATCGACTTTGCCATCCGTGTCGCGCCAGATCTCCTCGGCCGTTGTGCGGCGGTGGACGGCGGGATTGGACGGATTGGAAAACTGCTGGAGGATGACGCTGTTCGGGATCTTGGTGAGGAGCTCCTCGGCTTTCGCAATCGCCCCCTTCATTCCCTTCGGGCCCTCGGTCAGGACAACCCGGGCCCCCAGGATCTTCAGGATCTTCCGGCGCTCCACGGTCATCGTCTCGGGCATCGTGAGGACGAGCTTCAGCCCCTTGGCCGCGGCGACGAAGGCGAGCGCGATCCCGGTGTTGCCGCTGGTCGGCTCGATCAGCACGGTGTCCTTCGTGATGCGTCCGCTCTTCAGGGCGTCGTCTATCATGGCGAGGCCGATGCGATCCTTCACGCTCGAAAGCGGATTGAAGAATTCGAGCTTGAGCAGCACTTCGGCTTGGGCGCCGTGTGCGGCGGCGGTGCGGTTCAGGCGGACGAGGGGCGTGTTGCCGATCGTCTCGGTTATGTCGTTGTATATTTTAGCCATGGTATTGGATTCGGGTTGTTTTTGGGTGCTTCAAATCGCGTAGTCTTCGTTGAAGGAGTGGGTCCGGCGGAGCTTGAGCTTGACGAGGTCGTTCACGCGGATGCCGAGCTCCACAAGCTCCGTGCGGGAAATCTCGGCCTCGATCGTCTCGCGGGTGTGCACCTGCTCAAGCGTGAGCCGCGCATGGGAGCCTGCGGCATGGACGTGGCGGAGGACGGCGGAAAGCCCCTCGACCGCCGAGTCGTGCGGGACGACTTCGATGTCGTGCGGGCGGACGTAGATCTGGCCGTCGTGCGCCGCCGCCGCTTCGCCCGGTGCCCCGCCGGCTGCGACGAGCGCAGGGGCCGCAAGGATGTTCACATTTCCCAGAAACTGGTAGACGAACGGCGATGCCGGCCTGTCGTAGACTTCCTGCGGAGTGCCGACCTGCTCCACGCTTCCCTGGTTCATGATGACGACCTCGTCGGCTATCTCAAGGGCCTCCTCCTGGTCGTGGGTGACGAAGATCGTCGTCAGGTGGATCTCGTCGTGAAAACGGCGAAGCCACCGGCGAAGCTCCTTCCTCACCTTCGCATCGAGGGCGCCGAACGGCTCGTCGAGGAGAAGAACCTTCGGCTCGACGGCAAGTGCCCGGGCCAGGGCCACGCGCTGCCTTTGCCCGCCGGACAGCTGGTTTGGGAAGCGCGCGCCCAGGCCGCCGAGCTGCACAAGGTCCAGAAGCCGCAGCACGCGCCCCTCGATCTCGGAGCGGCTCGGCCGCTCGCCGAACCGGCGGATACGGAGCCCGAATGCGATGTTGTCGAATACCGACAGATGCCGGAAAAGGGCATAGTGCTGGAACACAAAGCCGACGCGCCGCTTGCCGGCCGGCACCTCGGTCACATCCTCGCCGTGGAAAAGAATGCGGCCGCTGCCCGGATCGGCGTACTCGAGGCCCGCGATGATGCGAAGGAGCGTCGTCTTTCCGGAACCCGACGGCCCCAGGAGGGCCACGAGCTTGCCCCGCGGCACGTGCAGATCGACCCCCGAAAGCGCCGCGAACGCGCCGAACGCCTTGCGGATGTTGTGCGCCTCGACACTCATGCTCCGCCGCGGTTAGCCGAATGACGCCATTCTATGATGGATTTCAAGATGAGGGTGGCCAGGGCAATGATGGTCAGGAGGGACGCAACCGCAAATGCGCCGGAATAATTGTACTCGTTGTAAAGGATTTCGACATGGAGGGGCAGGGTGTTGGTCTCGCCGCGGATGTGCCCGCTGACAACGGACACGGCGCCGAACTCGCCCATCGCCCGCGCATTGCAGAGGATGACGCCGTAAAGGAGACCCCACCGGATGTTGGGCAGGGTCACACGCCAGAATGTCTGCCAGCCGGTCGCGCCGAGCGTCAGCGCGGCGCATTCCTCATCGCTGCCCTGGGCCTGCATGAGGGGGATCAGTTCGCGCGCGACAAAGGGAAAGGTGACGAAGGTTGTCGCGAGCACGATTCCCGGCACCGCGAATATGATCCGGATATTGTGGTCGGACAGCCATGGACCGAACCAGCCCTGCCGGCCGAAAACGAGGACGTAAACGAGACCTGAGATGACCGGCGAGACGGCGAAGGGCAGGTCGATCAGGGTCGTGAGCACGCTCTTTCCGCGGAAGTTGAACTTGGCGATCGCCCAGGCCGCCGCGACGCCGAACACGACGTTTGCAGGCACCGAGATTGCCGCTGTCAGGAGCGTCAGCCGAATGGCCGCGAACGTGTCCGGGTCGCGATACGCGCTGAAATAGCCGGCCAGCCCGCGGCTCAGGGCCTCTGTGAATACAATCACGAGCGGAAGGACGAGAAAAAATGCGAGAAAGAGAAGGGCGATCGCGATCAATCCCCAGCGCGCCCACGCCGGGTCGCGCGTCGCGCGCGCCGCCGCTGCGGGCTGCGCTTGGTGGGGGAGGGTGCTGGGGACGGCTGAGGCCATCAAAAGGGGAAAACTGGGCGAAAGGGTGGAAATCTAGCCGGGAATCACCGGTAACCAATGGTTGATCGCGTCATACGGCCTGGAACCGACGGCTCCATTTTTGGAGAAGATTGATGAGCAGAAGGAGCAGGAACGAGGTGATCAGCATGACGACCGCGATGGCCGTCGCGCCGCGGTAGTCGAACTGCTCTAGTTTTGTTATAATAAGCAGCGGAACAATTTCTGTCCTCATTGGCATGTTGCCCGAGATGAAGACGACGGAGCCGTACTCTCCGAGCGCGCGGGCGAATGCCAGGGCGAAGCCCGTGAGAAGGGAGGGGGCAATCTCGGGCAGGATGACCCGAGCGATTGTCTGCCAGCGGTTCGCCCCCAGGCTCGCCGCGCATTCCTCCATTTCAGGCTCAAGTTCCATCAGGACGGGTTGGAGCGTCCGAACGACAAACGGAAGGCCGATGAATGTCAGTGCGACAAAGACTCCGAGGCGCGTGAAGGCCACTTCGTATCCCAGCGGCAAAAGCAGCCGGCCGATCCATCCGTTCCTGGAGTACAGGGCCGTAAGCGCAATGCCGGCCACCGCGGTCGGAAGGGCGAATGGAAGGTCGACCAGCGCATCGATTATTTTCTTCCCCGGGAACGAGTAGCGCACAAGCACCCATGCGACAATCAGGCCAAAGACCATATTGACAGCGGCTGCGGCAAGCGATGCTCCAAAGCTTACCCGATAGGCCGCCATGACGCGGGGAGTGGCCACTGCCGCGACAAAGTCGTGCCAGCTCATGCCCGCGACCTTGAGAAAAGCCGCCGACAAAGGCACGAGCACGATCAGGCCCAGATAGGCGACCGTGAAGCCGAGCGACAGCCCAAAACCGGGCAATACGGAGCGACTCTTGAAAAGGCCGGTCATGGGCGGAATCCGGGCAGGGTGGGCTTCTTGCGACCGCGTGCTGGGTCAAGGGTCATTTCTGGTAGATCTGGTCGAAGATTCCCCCGTCTGCAAAGTGGATTTGCTGGGCCTTCGTCCAGCCGCCAAACACTTCGTTGATCGTGAAAAGATCCAATTTCGGGAAGTTGGCCGCATACTTCGCCGCTATTCTTTCGTTTCGGGGACGATAGAAATTCCGACCGGCTATGTCCTGCCCCTCGTCCGAATACAGGTACTCGAGGTAGGCGCGGGCGACTTCGGTCGTGCCCCTTCGGCTTGCAACCTTGTCGACGACTGCCACTGGCGGCTCGGCGAGGATGCTTGTCGACGGAACCACGACCTGGAGCTGGTCGCCGCCGGCCTCCTTGAGCGCCAGATACGCCTCGTTCTCCCAGGCGAGGAGCACGTCTCCGATCCCCCGCTGGACGAAGGTCGTTGTCGCCCCGCGCGCGCCCGAGTCGAGCACGGGAACATTCCTGTAGAGGGCCGTGATGAATTCCTTCGCCTTGTCCTTGCTGCCATATTTCCGCTCGGCGTAGCCCCAGGCCGCCAGGTAGGCCCATCGGGCTCCGCCCGAAGTCTTGGGATTTGGGACCACGATGGAGATGCCGGGTTTGACGACGTCATCCCAGTCATTGATGTTCTTCGGGTTCCCTTTCCGCACGAGGAGCACGATTGTGCTCGTGTAGGGCGTCGAACCGCTGGGCAGCCGGGTCTGCCAGTTGGCGGGAAGGAGGTGCCCGATGCTGTGGAGGGCATCGATGTCGGCTGCGAGGGCGAGCGTCACGACGTCGGCCGAAAGCCCGTCGATAACGGAGCGCGCCTGGGCGCCCGAGCCGCCGTGCGATTGCCGGACGACGACATCATCGCCGGTCTTCTGCTTCCAGTATTTGGCGAAGGCGGCGTTGTAGTCGACGTACAGTTCGCGCGTCGGGTCGTACGACACGTTGAGGAGCTGGACTGTCTTTGCCGGGGCGGCTGCGGCGACGGCGAGAGCGAGAAGAAAGGTCAGTTTGGATTTCATTTCCGTTGGGATTCAGGTGGGTGTTGGCGGGGCTCTCAGAATGAGAGCTGCACGCGGGTGATCAGTGCGGTCTCGTTGTGGAGGAGTATCTGCGTCGTGGGCAGGCGTCCGTTTGTGCTGAAGCGCGTCTGGAGAAAGTCCTGAGAGAGGCGGACCGCCCGGGAGAGATACCAGTTGAAACCGGCTCCCCAGGCCCGGGCCTCGTTCGCATTTGTCGCAAAGGCGGCAAAGGTGGGAAACGCCTTCGGGTCTATCCTGACGTCCTCGAGGCGCCCGACCAGCTGCAATGCCCCCCAGGTGCCGTTTGCCCAGTTGAAGGGCTCGCGCGGCGCGACTCCGCTGTAGCTCGCATCCTCGCCGGTGAGGACGTAGCTTCCAGTGATTTCCCACGCCTTGTTCTCGAGCTGTGTCTTCGGCAGGGCGGTCGTCGCCGTGGGCGCGCTCGGCCTCACATTCACGGCCGAGACGACGTACTCGGCGAGGGCGCCGAGGGGACCGTAATAGTAGGACGCCTGCGGCGTGATCCGCCAGACCTCGCCGTCGGCATAGACGCTTGAGCCGTACTTGAAGAAGGTTTGCTGGCCGTCGGTCTTGTAACCGGCCGTGACGGCCGACGTTCCCTTCTCCCGTCCTGCGCTTCCGCCGACGCCGAAGCCTATCCCCCATAGGGGCGAATCCTTGTCGGCTACGAAGGGCTGCGCCCAAAGCCGGGCATCCACGTCCCTGTCGTTGTCGAAGTCGGAATTGCCGGACGCGGTTGTCGAATCGGCTATTCCGTTCAGCAGACCGGCCGTGTAGCTGAGGGCACCCCCGAAGAGACTGCCGGTCACGACAGCGCCGACGTCGCGGTTCGGGAGGAGGCTGCTCACGAAAGTTCGCTCGACAAAGTTTGTATTCGGGTCGCCCTGGAGCTCCTCAAGGCCGAGCGGAGACTTGAATTTGCCGAACTTGAACTGCACCGCCGTTGTGGGGGCGACCGTGACTGCGGCGTCGAGAATGGCCACGGTCGTGGCGGTGCCGCCGCTGCCGTTGCCAAACTCGGGGACGAACAGATAGGAGGTGTATTTTCCGATCGTTCCATCCGAGATCAGGCGGGCGCGCCGGAGGAGAAAGGAGTTGTTCAGCACCCCGCCCCCGTCGCCGAAAAACTCCCGCGAGTCGAATTGCACCAGGGCGCCGAGATGCAGGGTTGTCGAGCCGTCCGCCGACGAGACGTTGAGGCCCTTTTCGTCCGCTGTCACCTTTGGCGCCGATTTTGCCGTGGTCGCAGCCGCCTCGTCGCGGATCTCCTGCTTTCGCTCGATGACCTTGAGCTTTTCCTCGAGCGCCTGGATCTGGTCGCGCAGTTGCCTGATGTCGTCGGTGTCGCTTGCGCGCGCGACGGAAGGGGCGGCCTGCAGCAGCCCCAGCGCGACGAGCGGCACGAACATCGAATGGAAAGAAGTCTTCGTTGTCATGGATTCTCTATTTGGTCTGATTCTTCGCTCAGGGCTTCCGGTCGCAGGGTC
>CAZSEH010000112.1:0-2566 GCA_964605835.1 uncultured Opitutaceae bacterium | reverse complement strand
TCATGGATTCTCTATTTGGTCTGATTCTTCGCTCAGGGCTTCCGGTCGCAGGGTCAGCTTGAGGATGTGCGGTTTGTTCGGTGTTGACGCCTCCGGCGTGGGCCGGTGGGCGGGAAATCGGAGGATCACTCCCTGCGCTGGGCTCTTGGTCCGGGCGTTTCGGATTGGGAAAGCCGCACTTTTTCGGTGCGCTCGACCTGGGTGACGCGCCCGTCGTGGACGACCAGTTGGACGATGCCGTAGCGCAGGCTCTCGACATGGGTCCGCACAACGGCCAGCCACTCGGGATCGGGGGATGCCTGGGCTGTGCGGGAGGGAGGAACTGTTTCAGCGGCCATGGTAAAAGGGGCGGGCTCGGGTCAGATCGTGTACTCGCCGAGGAGATCGTTCAGGACGCCATCCGTCGGCGAGACGCGGGGCGCCGCCGCGCGCCGGGCGAGCCGGCGCGCAAGGCGTGCGGGCATCCGCACGGGCGCGGAATCCTCCGCGAAAGGCAGGGGAACGCCGTGCCGCTTCATCCGGCGAATCGTCACTCCGACGACATCGGCGAGGGTGTAACGGTCGAGGATTCCTGAGATTGCGTTTCGCACGTCGAGCATGAGCATGCGCAGGCCGCAATGGGCCTCGTCCGGGCAGGTGCATTTCTCGTACGCGGACTGGCTTACGCACGAGATGGGGGCAAGCGGACCGTCGATCAGCCGCACGATTTCGCCGATCTTTATTTCACGGGCCGGCTTGGCGAGGCGGTAGCCTCCGAACTTTCCGCGGGCGCTTCTGACGAAGCCGGCCTCCTTGAGCTCCTGGAGGATTTGCTCCAGGAACTTCACCGGCAGCTGCTCGCTTTCGGCGAGTTCGGAGGCCTGGACGAGTTCCCGCTTTGACTCGACTGCAAACCCGAGGTTTATGAGGGAACGGAGGGCATACTCGCCTCTTTTGGAGAGCTTCATTTTTTGTAATTTACATTAAACTAGTAGGAATTAAGCAAGAAAAATTCTGCTCCTTTATGTCATAAGTGCGCCGGGCGATCTACAGGTGGAGCCTCAACCCATCGTAGGCCAGCCTGATGCCCGGCGGAAGGGCCGCCTCTGCGGAACCGTGGTCGGTGAGATGGGTCAGATGGGTCAGGAAACTCTGCGGGGCGCCTATTTCGCGGGCGACAACAACGGCCTCGGAAATGCTCAGATGGGTGGGATGCGGGTCGGGCCGCAGCCCGTCGATGACCAGGGCGTCGGCGCCCATGGCGAGCGCGACCGCGGCGCGCGGAACGCGTTTGCAATCGGTATAATAGGCAAACTTCCTGCCGCTGCTCCGCTCGGTGAAGACAAGCCCGAGCGCATTCACGCCGCCGTGCGGGAGCAGCGTGGAACGTATGGTCCCCTGCGGCAGCTCGAGGGCTTCAGGCATGGGTTCCAGGGCGAAAGCGGGATACCCGCGGTAAAGGGGACGGTCCATGATCGCGTACGGATACATCGCGAGAACCCGGCTCATTCCCTCGTCCGTCGAATAGACTTTGAGCGCCCGCCCGCCGAGCAGGTCGCAGAAGCGGCGCAGGTCGTCCATCCCGGTGATATGGTCGGAGTGCCCGTGCGTCAGGATGAACAGGTCCAGCTTGTCGACCTTCTCCCTGACGCACTGAAGCCGGAACTCAGGGGCGGCGTCGACCTGCACGTGGAGCCCGTCCATGACGACGTGCACGGAGGCGCGCGTCCTTTGGTTGCGCGGATCGGCCGAGGTGCAGACGGGGCAGGAGCAGGCGATCATCGGCACACCCTGGGACGTCCCGGTGCCGAGAAAGATGATCTCCATCCTGCAACCCTTACCGTCCGGCAAACGGCTGGCCAGACAAGAAAAAGGCGCTCCGTTTCCGGAGCGCCCTTGAAATCGTGATTAACTCAACGCCTCAGTAGTCCATTCCGCCGCCCGGAGGATGCGACGGGGCCGAATCCTTCTTTTCCGGGATCTCGGTGATCAGGCACTCGGTCGTCAGCAGCAGACCGGCGACGGAGGCCGCGTTCTGCAGCGCGGTGCGGGTGACCTTGGTCGGGTCCACCACGCCGGCCTTGACGAGATCCTCGTAGGTGTCGGTCGCAACGTTGTAGCCGTAGTTGCCCTTGCCCTCGAGAACCGTCTTGGCAACGACGCCGCCGTCGATGCCGGCGTTGGCGCACAGTTGCTTGAGCGGATGCTCGATCGCGCGGCGCACGATCTGGGCGCCGATTGCCTCGTCGCCCTCGAGTTTGAGGGCTTCGATGACCTTTGTTGTGCGGAGCAGCGCGACGCCGCCGCCGGCGACGATGCCTTCCTCAACCGCTGCGCGGGTCGCGTGCAGGGCGTCCTCGACGCGGGCCTTCTTCTCCTTCATCTCGGTCTCGGTTGCGGCGCCGACATTGATGACGGCGACACCACCGGCGAGCTTGGCGAGGCGCTCCTGGAGCTTCTCGCGGTCGTAGTCGGAGGTCGTCTCCTCGATCTGGCGACGGATCTGCTTCACGCGGCCCTGGATGTCGGACGATTTCCCGCCGCCCTCGACGATGGTCGTGTTCTCCTTGTCGACCGTGATGCGCTT
>CAZSEH010000111.1:0-9148 GCA_964605835.1 uncultured Opitutaceae bacterium | reverse complement strand
AAAAAGTGCAGCAAAATCAAGACCCGGGCCAGGCCCATTCCGCACCATGAAGACCAAGACATCATTGCTCCGTTGCGCCGCCGCGCTGGGCGCGGTGTGGCTTGCGGGCTGTTCGACTCCTGAAACCCGCATCAGGGACAACCCGGAAGCCTTTGCACGCCTCAATCCCGATCAGCAGTCGCTCGTAAAGACGGGCCAGGTGGGAATCGGATTCGACATGACCGCTGTCAAGCTCGCGCTCGGCGACCCGGACCGGATCACCCTGCGAACCAATTTGGAAGGGCAGACGCAGGTCTGGCACTACGTCGAGTACGTTTACTACGAGGAAGGCTTCATCTATCCCGGCCCCTACTTTGCCGGCGGAAGGGGGCACAGGCGCGGCGGCTGGGGTGGATGGGGCGGCTGGGGCGGCTGGACCGGTTGGTGGGGGTACGAACCCTACGGCGCGCGCCCGGCTCAGGCTTTCGACCGTTTCCGGATAGAATTCAAGAACGGCAAGGTAACCGCGATTTCCCAGGAGAGGCAGCCCTAGGGCTGGACTGCGACCACGGGCGCCTGGCGAACTTCGACTTCAACCCGCAGTTCGCTGGTCTTCGCCCCGCGGTAAGTTCCGCTGACGGGGCGGATGTCGGCGTAGTCGCGGCCGACCGCCACCTTCACATACCGTTCATCCGCCCGGCGCGCATGGGTCGGATCGTACGCCGTCCATCCGTGGCCCGGGATGAACGCCTCCACCCAGGCGTGGGAGGCCTCAAGTTCCCCGGGTTTGCGGTCCCTGTTCAGGAAGTAGCCGCTGACGTACCGCGCCGGGATCCCGACGCAGCGGCACAGGCCGAGCATCACGTGGGCAAAATCCTGACATACGCCGGCCCGCAGCGCCAGGGCGTCGGTCGCCAGCGTGCAAACTCCCGTCGCCCCCGCCCGGTACTCGAACGAGCCGTTGATATGCCTGCCGATCCGGATGACATCGCTCCAGACATCCCCGCGTCCATCGGCCAGGGCATCCTGGGCTTCGCGCCACAGTTCCGGGGCCAGCGGCACGTAGTGCGAGTTGGTGGAGAACTCGGCCTGCATTTCGCGCTCCGGGGAACCGGCCAGGGCTTCGGGCGTGACAATCGGAACCGCGAGGCGCCCCGCATCAGCCCTTGTCTCGATCTCGGACTCCGCCTCGACGACGAGGCTCCTGTGCCCCGCCGCAATGTCGAAATAATGAACGGCATTGCCGTGAAAATCGGCATAGTCGGAAACCGCCGCCTCCGGGGTCAGGCGAAGGGCGAAGGAACGGCAGGTCTGGGCTTCGTCATCGACGGGCCGCAGTCGGACCTCGTTGAAACTGTCCCAGGCCTCGCCGGCGTAGAGGAAGGTGGTTCGGTGGAGAAGGTGGAGAAGCATGCGGGCCGATGGGGGGAGGCCGCGGGAATGGCTCGGAAGCCCGCGGCGCCTCCGGCGGTCTATTGTTGTTGCTGAACTTGCTGCTGCTGGTGTTCCTCCGGCGGAACTTCGACGGGATAAAACATCGTGGTCTGAATCACCTCGTCGCCTATCCGGTCAAGGGATTTCTGGATGTCGACAAGAAACTCATGCAACCCCTGGTCCAGGACGTCCGTGATCGCCAGGGACTGGAGATCGGAGAGGAGCCGGCCCGCGGCGCGCCCCGCCGCAGTCCGCCTGCGGGTGCCCGATTCGGCGAGGATCCGGCAGAGAAAACCGTCGATCTGCGTCACGCAGTAGTGGAGCGAACGCGGGAACGATTCCGAGAAGATCAGGAACTCGGCGACTTTCCACGGGAGGATCTCGTGCACGTAGAACCGGTGGTACGACTCGAGGGCGCTCGCCGAGCGGAGAACGGCCTGCCATTGGGCGGTGTCGACCGCCCCGCCGACGTCCTCGGCGCTCGGCAGGAGAATGTGGTACTTGACGTCGAGAATGCGGGTCGTCTTGTCGGCGCGCTCGATCATCTTTCCGAACTGGATGAATTCCCAGCCCTCGTTCCGGGAGTAGGTGGACTCGGTCAGTCCCTGGAAAAGGTGCGAGTGGCGCATTATCTCCCGGAGGAACTCGTGCGGGCCCGTGGCCCAGATCTCCGTCGCGTCCCTCGCCCTGAGAAACAGGTACAGCTCGTTGATCGTCTGCCACATCTCCGCCGAGATCTGGTCGCGTATCATCCGGGCGTTCTCCCGGGCGGCGTAGACGCAGGAGAGGACCGAATTGGGATTGCGCCTGTCGAGCGCGAGGAAATCCGTCACGTTGTGGCTGTCGGCGACCTTGTGCAGGGTCCCGAACAGGTCCTGGTCCTGCAGGCTCGCAAGAATCGAGTCCCAGTGTTCCTCGTGGGTGTTTTCGTCAAGGCCCTGAAAATCCAGAAGAAACTGGAGGTTCACCTCCAGCAGCCGCGCGACATTTTCGGCCCGCTCGATGAACCGGCTCATCCAGTAAAGCGAGTGCGCGACCCGGGAGAGCATCACGGTGGCCTGCGGCCGCAGGGAGGGGACTCGAACGGTGGGCGCCATGGGCTGCGCTCTGTCAGGCGTCGCCCTGGAGCACCCAGGTGTCCTTGGAGCCGCCTCCCTGCGATGAATTGACGACGAGGGAGCCCTTTCGCAAGGCGACCCGGGTGAGCCCGCCCGGAGTCACGGTGATCTTTTCCCCGTAGAGAATATAAGGGCGCAAGTCGATGTGGCGGCCCTCCAGGGATCCGTCGCACCAGGTCGGCGAGCGCGAAAGCAGGATCGGGTCCTGGGCTATGTAATTGCGCGGGCTTGCGGCGACCTTCGCCCGGAACTCGGCGACCTCCGCCTCCGTCGCGGCGGGCCCGATCAGCATCCCGTACCCGCCCGCCTCGTTGGCGGACTTGACGACCAGTTTGGCCATGTTCTCCAGGATCAATTTCCGGTCCTTCGGATCCGAGGCCAGATACGTCGGCACATTCGGAAGGAGGGGCTCCTGGTCGAGGTAGTACTTGATGATCTTCGGCACGTAGGCGTAGATCACCTTGTCGTCCGCGACGCCGGTCCCTATCGCATTCGCCAGGGCGACGTTCCCCTCCCGGTAGGCGGCGACCAGCCCCGGCACCCCGAGGACGGAGTCCGGCCTGAAGACCAGGGGATCGAGAAAATCGTCGTCGATCCGCCTGTAGATGACGTCGACCGGCACAAGGCCCGCCGTCGTCCGCATGAAGACGCGGGCATCGTTGACCAGAAGATCGCGGCCCTCGACGATCGGGATCCCCATCTGGCGCGCAAGGAAAGTGTGCTCAAAGTAGGCGCTATTGTAGACGCCCGGAGTCAGCAGGACCACGGTCGGCTTGTCCGTCCGCCGGGTCGATATGAATCGAAGCGACTTCAGGAGGGTGTCCGCGTACCCGGTGACCGAGCGGACCCCATAACTCTGGAAAAGGCCCGGGAAGGCCCGGCGCATCGCCGCGCGATTCTCGATCATGTACGAGACACCCGACGGGCACCGCAGATTGTCCTCGAGGACGAGGTAGCGGCCGTCGCGGTCGCGGATCAGGTCCGTCCCGCAGATATGGACATAGATGTCCTTCGGCACCGAGAAATTCATGAACTCCCGCCGAAAGTGCCTCGCGCTCAGGATCTGCGCAGCCGGGATGACTTTGTCCTTCAATATCTTCTGTTTGTGATAGATATCGCCCAGGAAAAGGTTCAGAGCCGTGATCCTCTGGATGAGTCCCGCTTCGAGCCGTTTCCACTCGCTGGCGGGAATGATCCGCGGGATGAGGTCGAAGGGAAAGATGCGCTCCGTCCCCTCCGAGTCGTTGTAGACCGTGAAGGTGACGCCCCGCCTCAGAAAGGCCAGGTCGACGGCCGCCCGGCGGCTGTTGAAATCGCTTTCCGGCAAGGTGTCGAGCCGTTCCGTCAGCCTCTGGTAGTGGGGGCGCACCCGCCCGCCTGCACCGATCATTTCATCGAAGAATTCGCCGGGATTATACTGGGGACTGAGAATCGACACGGTAAGGGTTTGCCGTCCGGGCAGGACGGCAGCCATCCCATAGCAGTTCCCTTGCCAGTATGTCCCCGGAACCTAAACTGCGTGGATTGCGGACCTGGAGACGGCCAGGCCCGCCTCCTTGAGCGCCTCGCCCTGGGTCGGGTGCGCGTGGATCGTCCGGCCGAGATCCTCGGCGCTTCCGCCGTACTCCATGTGGGTCACGACCTCGGATATCAGTTCGCCGGCCCCATGGCCGATGATCTGGCAGCCGAGAATCCGGTCGGTCCTGGCGTCGGCGATTATCTTCGCGAATCCGTCGGTCGCATCCGAGGCGATTGCGCGGCCGTTCGCCGCGAAATTGAACTTCCCAACCTTCACCTCGATCGATTGCGCTCTTGCCCCGTCCTCGCCGAGGCCGACCCCGGCCACCTCGGGCTCGGTGTAGACGATCGCGGGAACAAGGTCCCAGTTCACGTGCCCGGCCCGGCCGGCTATCCACTCGGCGACCGCGAAGCCGTCCTCCTCGGCCTTGTGCGCGAGCATGGGACCGGCCACGACGTCTCCGATGGCCCACACCCCGGCGGCGGTCGTCCTCAGATGGTCGTCGACCTTGATTCGCCCCTTTCCGTCCCGCTCGACTCCGGTTTTTTCCAATCCGAGGCCGTCCGTGAAGGGGTGCCGGCCGACAGCGACCAGAACCTGGTCTGCGGGAAATTCGAGGATCTTCCCGTCGCGTTCGGCGGTAAGAACGACGGGGCCCGCGCCGCCCGGAGCCGCGGCCGGCCTCAGTCCCGTCACCCTGGCGCCGGTCTCGATCTTCAGTCCCTGTTTTTGCAGAAGGCGCGCAAAAGTGCGGACGACATCGTCGTCGAAACCGGCCACGATCTTCGGAAGAAACTCGACGACGGTCACATCGCTTCCGAGGCGCGCCCAGACTGAACCCAGTTCGAGGCCGATCGCCCCGCCGCCGACGACGACAAGGCGGCCCGGAACCTTCTCGAACGAGATCGCCTCGTCGCTGGAGACAATGGTCCTGCCGTCAAACTTCATGAACGGCAGCTCGACAGGGGCGGAGCCGGTCGCAATGACGATGTTTTTCGCCGTCAGCTCGCTTTTGCCGCCCGATTGGCTGGAGATCTCCAGAATATTCGCCGACGCGAACCGGGCGAGGCCCGTCACCACGGCGACCCCCCGTGCCTTGGCCAGCTGGGCCACGCCGCCGACGAGCTTCGAGACGACGCCGCCCTTGCGCTTCATCAATGCCGCAAGATCGAGGTCCACGGCCCCGAGCCTGATCCCGTGGGCAGCGGCTCGATCCCTTGCGAAAACGAACTGTTCCGACGAGTGCAGCAGGGCCTTGCTCGGGATGCAGCCAACATTGAGGCAGGTGCCTCCGAGAGTCGGGCGCTTCTCGACAAGCGCGACCTTCAACCCGAGCTGTGCCGCGCGAAAGGCGCAGACATAGCCGCCCGGTCCGGCGCCGACGACAATCAGGTCAAACGTTTCCATGGAGAGCGCCCCGGGGTCAGATGCTCAGGAGAAGCCGCGCGGGGTCCTCGATCGCCTGCTTCACCTTGACAAGGAAGGTGACTGCGTCGCGCCCGTCGACCAGCCGGTGATCATAGCTCAGGGCGAGGTACATCATCGGGCGGATGACGACCTGTCCGCCCACGGCCACGGGCCGGTCGATGATGGCGTGCAGCCCGAGGATCGCGCTTTGCGGAGGATTGATGATCGGAGTCGAGAGCATCGAGCCGAAGATACCGCCGTTGGTGATGGTGAACACCCCGCCCTCGAGATCGTTCAGGGTTATCTTGTTCTCGCGGGCGCGCTTCGCCGCCTCGGCGATCCCGATCTCGATCTGCGCCATCCCGAGCCGGTCGCACTCCCGGATGACGGGCACCATCAGGCCCTTCTCGGTCGAGACCGCGATTCCAATGTCGTAGAAATGGTTTTCGATCACCGTGTCGCCGTCGATCTGGGCATTTACGCAGGGGACCTCGATGAGGGCGTTCACGACCGCCTTTGTGAAAAACGACATGAAGCCCAGCTTGATTCCGTTCTTCTTTACAAAGTCCTCCTGATACTTCGCGCGGAGCGCCATCACGGCCGACATGTCGACCTCGTTGAAGGTCGTCAGCATGGCGGCCTCCTGCTGGGCCGCGACGAGCCGCTGCGCGATCCGCTGGCGCAAGGGTGAGAGCTTTCGGCGGGTCTGTCGCTCGACGTTGCTCGCGGCAGGCCTCTCGGCTGCCCGCTCGGCTGTGCTCGCGGCAGGGCTCGAGGGAGCGCTCGCCGCGGCCGCGAGCATGTCGCCCTTGGTGACCCGCCCCGCCTTGCCCGTGCCTGAAATCGAATCGGGATTCACGCCTGTCTCCCCGGCGAGCCGGCGAACCGCAGGCGACTGGACTGCCGCCGGCGCGGGCTCGGCCGCTGCGGGCTCGGGTTTCGCAGCCGGCGCCCCGGCCGCACCCTCGGATGAATCGATCGTCGCGACAACCTCGCCGATTTTGACATTGGCGCCCTTGGCGGCCTTCAGCGCGATCCTGCCCGCCGACTCCGCTGCGCCCTCGATCGTGATCTTGTCCGTTTCGAGTTCGAAAAGGGGCTGGTCCTTCCTGACCAGGTCGCCGTCGACGACATGCCATTTTGCAATGACGCCGGAGGAGATCGATTCGCCCATGGGCGGGATTTTGACTTCGATGAGGGGCATGGTGGGGGGATGGATGATGGACAGTCAGGCCTGCAATGCAAAGGCGTCCTTCAGAAGCGCATCGAGTTCAATCCGGTGCCTCGCGAGGAGCCCGACCGAGGGCGACGAGGATGCGTCGCGGCCGGCATAGAGGGGCTTGCGCCCGAAGATCAACTCCAGTTGCGGCGCGATCCAGGTCCAGGCTCCCATGTTCTGCGACTCCTCCTGGCACCAGACGAGCCTTGCATCGCCGTAGGAACGCGCAATCTCGCCGAGCCGCTTCGCGTGGAGCGGATAAAGCTGCTCGATTCGGACAATCGCGGCGCCGTCGAGCCGTTCCCTTGTCCTGCGCTCCAACAGGTCGTAATAGACCTTTCCCGAGCACAGGATGAGGCGCTCGGCTGCGCCCGCGGCAGGCCTCTCGACTACGCTCGAGGCAGGCCCCTCGACTACGCTCGAGGCAGGCCGGTCCGCCCCGTGCCCTCCTTCTCCCGCCGAGAATGCCGGGTCGTCGAGAATCTCCTGGAACGATCCCGCGGCAAAATCCCCGACCGGGGAGACGGCCGAGGGGTGCCGCAGAAGCGACTTCGGGGCCATGATGACAAGCGGCTTCCGAAACTCGCGTTTCACCTGGCGGCGGAGGACATGGAAATACTGCGCGGGCGTCGTCAGATTTGCGACCTGGATGTTGTCCTCCGCGCATGACTGCAGAAACCGCTCCAGCCTTGCGGAGGAATGCTCGGGACCCTGTCCCTCGTAGCCGTGCGGCAGGAGAAGGACGATTCCGCAGGTGCTCTGCCACTTCGATTCGCCGCTGACGATAAACTGGTCGATGACGACCTGGGCGCCGTTCGCGAAATCGCCGAACTGGGCCTCCCAGATGCTCAGCATCCGCGGGTAGTCGACCGAATAGCCGTAGTCGAACCCGAGCACCGCGGCCTCGGACAGGAGCGAGTTGTACACGCAAAAGCGCGCCTGCTTCCCGTCGAGCTGCTTGAGTGGCGTGTATTTTTCCCCGGTTTCGGCGTCGGCCAGGACAGCATGTCGGTGGCTGAAGGTCCCCCGTTCGCAGTCCTGCCCGCTGAGGCGGATCGGGATTCCCTCCACGAGCAGCGAACCGAATGCGAGCGCCTCCCCGAATCCCCAGTCGACGGGGCCGCCGTTCCGAAAAGCGCTCGCCCGCGTCTCGAGCAGGCGCCGGATCTTCGGGTTCGCGGTGAAGTTCGCGGGGACGGTCGAGAGAGCGGCTGCAACCTTTCCCAACACCTCGGCGGGAACACCAGTTTCCACGGGAGTATGATGGTAGGCGGGCTGGAAAACGGCGGTCGAACCCTTGTAGGGATTGCCGGGCTGGGCGCGTTTGGCGGCCCGCGCGGCTTCGCGCGCCTTCGCCCTGGCCAGGTGCTCCTCCAGCGCGGCGGAGTATTCGGTCCTGATCGCATCGCCCTTCGCCACCGCAAGGCTGTGCTCGGCGACCAGCTTCTCGGTGTAGATGGCCGAAACGAGGGGGTGGCCCGCTATCTTCCGATACAGGGTCGGCTGGGTGAATGACGGCTCGTCGGTCTCGTTGTGCCCCTGCCGGCGGAAGCAGACCATGTCGATGAAGACATCGCGCTTCCAAGCCACCCGGAATTCCAAGGCGAGCTGCGCCACCATGCAGACCGCCTCCGGATCGTCCCCGTTGACGTGGAATATGGGCGCCTCGATCATCTTGGCGACGTCCGTGCAGTAATGGCTCGAGCGCGCATCCCCGGGATCGGTCGTGAATCCGATCTGGTTGTTGATGACAAAGTGCAGCGTCCCTCCGGTCCGGTAGCCCGGCAGCTGCGAGAAATTCAGCGTCTCGGCGACGATCCCCTGGCCGGCCAGCGCGGCGTCCCCATGGATCAGAAGGGGGAGGACGCGCCGCCGCTCCTCGATGTCGCCGCGGATCCGCAACCGGGCTCTCGCCTTACCCTCGACGACCGGATCGACGATCTCCAGATGCGACGGATTCGCCGCCAGGCGCACCTCCACCTTCATTCCGCTCGCCGTTTTCAGCACCGATTCATAGCCCAGGTGGTATTTCACGTCGCCGTCGCCGTCGACCGAGTCGGGGATGTAGTTCTCCGAGAACTGCTCGAAGAGCTGGTCGAAGGACTTGCGCATCACGCTGGTGAGGACGTTGAGCCTGCCGCGGTGCGCCATGCCCATGACAATCTCCTCGACACCCGCGGCGGGGCAGTGGTCGATCACGGCGTCGAGCGCGGCGATGATCGTCTCGCCCCCCTCCAGCGAGAAGCGCTTCTGGCCGACATATTTGGTGTGGAGGAACTTCTCGAAGAGCTCCGCCTTGTGGAGCTGGCGCAGGATGCGCAGCCTCTGCGCCGCCGTGAACTTCGGCTGGAGCCGCGTGGATTCGATCCGCTCCTGCAGCCAGCGCCGGCAGTCCCTGTCCTGGATGTGCGCGTACTCGACGCCGACGTGCCCGCAGTAGGTCTGCCGGAGGGAATCGACGATGTCGCGCAG
>CAZSEH010000110.1:0-9316 GCA_964605835.1 uncultured Opitutaceae bacterium | reverse complement strand
CGGGCGTTGCGCTTTGGCGCCACGGCTTTTTCGGCCTGTGCCCGGGCCTTGTGCCTGGCCTCGGCCTCCTTCTCGTTCTGCTTGCGGTGCGTATCGAGGGCGCGGACGGCGAGGCTGACTCCCTCGGCGGGCGAGTCCGCCTGCAGGCAATCGACAAAGGTGCGCAGGCCGAAGACCGCCGTGGTTCGCAGGGCGCCGGCGGGCCGCCGGGGCGCCGGGACTGACGGCGTATCCGCGGGCGGCGGACCCGTGGGAGGAGCCGGGTCTGCGGGCCTCCGGAGCGATGAGGCCACGACGGGACCCAGGCATGGGCGCGCATGGGACGCGGAGCGGCCGAACGCCCGTCCGGTCTGGCCGGCGCCGAGAAAGCGGCCGGCCATCCCTCCGCCGCCCCCCGCAACCGCGGCCGTGGCCAGCGCGGCGGAACCCCCGGCGATGAGCCCCGTTGCAAAATTGGAGAGGAAAAGTCCGCCGGCTCCCGCTCCCTTCAGAAAGACGGCGAGAAGCTTCGGCGTCTTGATCGCCATGTAGATCGCAAGAAACAGGTAGGCGACCAAGTAGCAAAATGTGGCAAGGGGAACGATCTCCCCCGCGCTGCCGACGAAGGAGAGCGCCGCAGCCACCATGTACGCCGCGCCGCCGGAGGTCGCAAGCGTCCCCGACCCGCCGGTGGCCAGGGGGCCGAACAAAACGTACTTGAGGACAAGGCCCATCAGGGCGTCCACGAAGAGCATGATGAACTGGTAGGCCGGCACGACCAGGGTGAGGGACACGAGCGAGCGCAGGACGCCGTGGAACGCATCCTCGGTTGACGGCAGAAGCCATAACGGAACGGCGATCACCAGGACGAACAATTCGACTTCAATGAGGACGCCGACTCCCGCAGCGAAGAAGAACGCAACCATCCGGGTGAGGACGACCCCGATTCCCCGGCCCAGCCAATCCACGGCGGCGCGCCATTGGGTCATGAATCCGCCCGCTGCGGCTGCGGCCTGCTCGACCTTTTCGGAAAACCACGCCTTGACCCGGCCGGCGAGGGTGGGAGAGGCGCCGACGACCGGGAGCATCTGCGTGTCGAGGTAGCTCAAAGCGTGGGCGAGGACATTCTTCCCGTAAAGCTGGCGGGCCGACTCGAAGGCCCCGTTGTTCGAGGGGGTGTCGGGCATGGCTATCGCCTGCGCGGCCGCCTGGTCGTCGGATGCCAGGGCGTCGGACAGGAGGCCGAGGGGCGTCGAGCCCCCGGCAGGAAAAGCGATCGATAGGGGGCCGCTGCCCGCGGGCAGGGCTCCCAAATCGGCGAGGATCTGGCCGAAATTCTGAACGACATTGCGGCCGACATAGGACGCCACCTGGTCGTCGGGGGTGGACGCGCTTTCCCAGGCCGGCGCCAGGAGCGGAAGCTGTCCCGGAAGCTGGCGGGCCGACAGGCTTGTGTTGAGCGCAGTTGCGGTCGCGTTGTACCAGACGCCTATCTGCGTCATCTCATCGCGAGAGGCGCCGGAGGGATAGAGGGCCATGGCCCTCCGGGCCGCCGCGTTTCGGATCGATTCGATCCGCGCCTGGGCGAAATTCAGGGTGCCCATGCTGCCCGTCTGAAGCAGGGCGCTCATCGACTGGCTCGCCATCGCCTGGACCCCCTGGCAGAGGGCGCAGTTCACCGTCATGAGAACGGCATACAGGAAGGGCGTGTTGCTTATGATCAGGACCCCGGCCAGCAGCCGGAAATAGACCTGGGCGACCGATGCCAGCGGGGCGCGGACACCCATGCTGTACCGCACGACGAGGGCCCGCTGCATTGCGGCGATTGCGGCGATTCCGAGGAAGATCACGATCGTCCCCCAGAACAGCTCGTGAAAGGCTCCGGTTGCCACGATCTGGAACGGGTTGAATCCCAGAAACGCAAGAGTGGGTCCGCCACCGCTCGCCTGGTAGGCGGCCTTGAAGTGCGCGATGCTGTCGTACCCCATGTCGCCGCCGGAGCCGAGGGCCTGGGCGATCTGGGCCTGGGAATCGGCGAGTCCGGCCGAAAGGGTGGTGCCGCCCAGCGTTGCCGCGGTCGTGCCTTCCATGGCGTCAGGGCGGCATGTTGAGCTGCATCTGGGCGGCGTCGCGCCGGGCGTCGTTCTGTTCCAGGATGAGTTCGCTTTGCGCACCGGCCGCGCGCAGGGCCGTTTCCTGGGCGCCGGCGGCCTGCGCCGCCGACTCGAGAAGGACGTGGTTCGTGGTCGCGGCCATCTGCGCCTGGGCGCGCGCCACGTCGGCCAGCGTCTGCGCCTGGCCGGAATTTCCCTCCGCCGCCTGAGCCTTCGCTGAAAGCGCCTGGAGATTGATCCGCCGCTGCTTCGAGTCATTCAGCCAGTCGGCCGCGAGCAGGTGGGCGACGTCGACGGCCGCCCGTCCGCCGAGATTGGCCTGGTCCTCCGGGGCGCGGCTGGAATACCACTGCGCATAGGCGACCGCTGCGGGCGTCATCCCTGCGGAGCCTCCAACCCGGGCTATGGCCGGGGCGGTGAGTATCTGCCGGTAGAAGGCCGTTGGGTTTTCGATGGCGAGGGTCCACCGGTCGAGCGGGACGCCGAGAAATGCGTCGAGCTGTCCGGTCGTGTCGAAAAGAGGCCCGAGTTGCGCGTTTTCAAGTCCCGGATTGGCCTGGACGAGGCCTCGAAGCTCGTCGGGCGACAGGACGCGGCCGAACGAACCCGATTCGGCCGGGCTTCCGATTGCGGTCGCCAGGCCCACCAGCTGGTCGAACTGGCGGGTCGAGATTCCGAGGATCGATCCGAGCCTGTCGAACTGCTGCTGCGCCGTGCGAAGGACGTTGATCGTCTGGGCCAGGTTGGCCGGATCGAAGACGATGTCGCCCGCGCCGAAAAGGGCGCGGCTCCTGAGCGGCCATGCGAGGGCGAACCCGGCTGCGGCGATCCGGGCGATGCAATAGGGCTTCATCGGGAAGGCTCGGCCAGGGACGGGTCCTGCGCCTGGCGCGGGCCAAACCAAAGCCCGCCATATTGACCCGCCGGATACGAGAGATCCGGCCATGGGGCGCGGGAGGCGGGTGCGGGTCCGGGGAGGTCCCCCGTGCGGTCGCTCCAGTACTGCTGAAGGACCTTCTGGCGCTCCTCGCGCCGGGCCTGCTCGATCTCCTCGGCCTGCGGCGAAGGGTCGGCCGGGCGGGAGGCGCAGCCGGCCGCACCCGCGGCCAGGAGCGCGGCGCAGGCGAGGGCGGTTGACCGGGTGCGGCTCATCGCTGGGCGCCGGGCTGGCGCGAGGACACGATCCCCTGGGGATGCTCCCGGGCAAACCGCCGGATCGCGTCGGGGCGTGAGAGTCCCTCCTGCAGCCAGGCCTGGATCGTCCGCCGGTCCTCGGGGGAATTTGCCGTGAAGGCGTACTTGAGGGGCGTCGACGCGCTGAGGAGCCGCAGCGTCCGCTGGCCGTGGGGCGTCTGCTGGACGAGGAGGAACTCGGCGTGGCGCCCGGGCACGGTCGTCACCGACTGGATGTGCGCGAGCTCGACGGGGGACAGGTTCTTCTCCTCGGCCACCCGCCGCGCCTTGTCGGCGTTGTCCTGGCGGAGGATGAAAAGGTTGTCGGCCGCGCCGACGAAGGCGTTGCGCGCCTGGCGGAAGGACAGAAAGTCCTCGAGGCCCTGCGAGAGGGCGGCCACGGCGACACCCGTCTTTCGAAGCGTGCGGAAGCAGTACTCCATGAACTCCGCGGTCGCCTCATCCTTGAGGAGGACCCCCGCCTCGTCGAAGGTCAGGTATTTGGGGTCGCCTCCCGGGGCCAGCGCCAGGCTGACGACCGTGCTCACGATCGAATTGAAGACGACCCGCGCAAGGTCGGCGTCCCGCTGGTCGTGAACGACCCTTTTCAGGTCGAACACGACGACCGGCGCCGACAGGTCGATCTGGGCCGGACCGTCGAACAGGTTCGCGAGCGATCCGTCCTCGCACCAAGGGGCGAGGCGGCGGGCCAGCACCCCGCCCCGTTCGTCGCGGAGGAGCGCCGCGCGCACGTGCCGGACGAAGACGGGCTCATTCAAGTCCCTGAAATAGGCTCGCCGGAGCGCGTCCTCCACAACCACCAGTTCGTCGGCCGAAAGCCTCCGGTCGCGATCCCGCACGAGGCTTTCGAGCCAGAGGGTCCGGGACCGCAGGACCTCGGGGTCGGGGACCGTTCCGGGCGGAAGCCAGAGCGGGTTGAGCCGGTTGGACCGGCTTTGGATATTGTAGTCGATGTAGACCCCCCCGCTCGAGGCGCAGAAACCCGCAAAGGATCCGCCGAGGTCGATCACGACGACGCGGGCGCGGTGGCGGCGCAGGGCCATCAGGTTCTCCACGGCGAGGGCCGATTTTCCGGAGCCCGTCCCCCCGACGACCAGGTGGTGGGGATTGGCGAACAGGCTCTCGTCGGGGACGATCCAATTGAAGATGCTGCGGGAGGCCGTCTGGTAGAGCACTCCGATCCTCTTTCCGGGCCCGAGGTTGGCCGGCTGCCCGAACAGCGGAAGGAGCCGGACCAGCTGGCGGGTCGAATAGTCGAGCAGGCGATATCGGTCCTTGTCCTGCGTCCAGAATGGCTGCATTGCCCGCCAGTAGGGCCACAGGGCGCGCTTCTCCGGGATAAACACGGCATCGCGCGCCCGGCCGAGCGCCTGGGCCGCGGCCACGCGCTCGCGCAGTTCGGCGATTCCCGGGGCCCAAAGGTGCAGGTAGCACGCTGCGCGCCAGGTAGCCTCCGAGTTGGCGCCCATCTCCTCGAGTTCCACGGTGAGCTGGGCCGTCGCGGCCCGTTCGGCCGGGTCGGCCGCCGTCTGCGGGTCCGATTGTCGCTGCTGGAGGAGCGTCTTCAGCCGCTTGATGCGCTTCAGGCGATCGCCCCGCTCGGCGTTCACGACGAGTTCGGCGTGGGTCAGGCCGCCGAGGAGCAGCAGCTCGTCGAATGCGGGGCGGGCCAGTTCCTCGGGCGGTTCGTACAGGGTGAGGACCGCGTGGTGCCAGTCGTCGAGCTCGGCGATCCCCGAGGGAACGCTCAAGCCGTCCGGATCCCAGCGGAATGCGCTGTGTGCGAAGGTCTCGGTCAGCGGGATCCCGCTCCGCGGCCGCCATCGGCGCGGCAGGGCGCCCGCCTCGAACTGCCGGGGATTCCAGCGCTGAAAGAAAAGGCGGCAGACGGCATCGTTGTCCAGGGCCTCGGGCATCCACCCGAGGGGATTCAAGGCCGCGGCCAGTGTGCGGGCCTGGGTCAGAAGCTCCGCCGAGGCGAGGGCGAACTGCTCGCGATCGTAGCGAAACGTCTCCCGGGCCCCGGCGAAAAACCCGGACAGCGCCTTGAGAAGGCCCGGCTTTTCCCGGCGCCCCTTTGCCGCCATCCGGCGCAGCGTGCGCTCGTCAAAGGGGAGCTTCCGCACGAGGATAAGGTAAACCTCAATCCAGCGCAGGTGTCCCTCGCGCAGGAGGCCGAGGAGGTTCTCCTGCTGTTCGCGCTGGACCTCTCCGACAAGGCCGGGCGAGAACTCCAGGGCGGACAGACGTGCGGAAAATTCCGCGGAACGCGAATGCTGGGTCCAGATGACCTGCAAGTCGAAATGCTCGGGCAGGGCGTTTAGGAATCCCCCGAGCGTCTGGTAGATTCCCTGCACGGCTTCGTCGCCCAGGGTGGGTGTAAAGGGCGCGTCGATGCGCAGCCCGAACCCGAGCGAGCGGTCCTGGTTGACGACGATTCCGTCGGCAAGGGCCAGCGGCGACAGTTCGCGGTCCAGCGTGCGGCCGTCGAGCTCGTTGGTTCGCTGAAACTTTCTGACCGGGCGGAAGATCATCAAAGAAAGGGGGAAAGCGAGTCCGCCCTGCCGGGCCGAAGCGTCCGCGGAAGGAGGAACGAACGGAAGAAATGGGAATCGTAACCGGGAGGCCGTCCCAGTCGAAAGGCGGCGAGATAGGCCGGATAGCCCCCGAGGATCGCGAGCATTCCGGCGTTGCTGTCCAGGACCAGCATGTTCAGGGCGAGGGCGACAATCAGCGCACCGAAGTCGTTCGGCGTGAAGACCCCCCAGATGTAGATCGAGCGGGCGAGCTGACGATGAAACCGGACGGCGGGCATGGGCGGGTCATCCCGGTACAGGCTGCGGTGCAGCCTGGGCGGCCTTGTCCGGGGCTTTCGGCGCAGCCTCGGTGTTGCCGGGTTCGAGTGCCCGGATGGCCGCGTCGAGATTCGTCAGGACGGATTTGAGCTCGGCCGCCGTCCACTCCGGCTTGAGCCCGAGCTTCAGGAGGTCGTCGTAGGCCTGGCGGAGAAGTCCTGCGGCCCGCATCGGGTCGCCCGTGGGCAGATAGACGAAGACCGGCAGCGTGGATTCCGCCCAGACTCCGGCGACATTGAAGCGAATGGGCTTCCGGCGATCGAGAACCCGCAGTTCGTAGCCGGGAAGGCGAAGGGGGATCACCGGGTCCGGAACTTCGGCCGAAGGCGGCAGGGGCGACGCCTGAATTCCCGCAAGCCCCGCGGCAGGGGAGGGGGAAGCGAGCCCGAACACCGGCGTGCCGAGAGCGATTGCGGCGAAGTATCGTCCAAATTGCACTGGCAGGATAGTAGCAACCTGCCGCGGGACATCCCACCGACCAGGGCAAATGCCGAACTTCCGTTGCGGGTCGTCGCTGGAAGCGTCAGAATCCACTTCCAAAAATGGCGGGGCCGGGCACCATGCAGCCGCCAATCGACCGCTGATTCCGCCCGCAGCGGCCAAATCCCCAATCCCCCGTCCCCCATGCAATCCCCAACGACAGCAAATCAAACCGGCGGGCTGCCCCGCCGTGAATTCCTGCAATTTCTGGGCGCCGGCGCCCTTGGCCTGGCGCTGTCGATGCGCAACGCCCGGGCCGACGCCGCCTCCGGCGCAACCGGCCTTCCGCCTTTCGACCTGAGCCCTGGCCCGAAGAAGATGCGCGGGGTGTTTCCCATCGGATCGACGCCGTTCACCCCGGACGACAAGCTCGATCTCGAGTCGCTTGTGGCGCAGGTCTCCTTCTGCAATCGCGGAGGCGTGCACGGATTCGCCTGGCCGCAGGGGGCGAGCAACTGGTCCGCCCTCACGGAGGCGGAACGCATGGCCGGCACGGAGGCCGTCCTGGCGACCGGAAAGGGCGGGGCCACGACGCTGGCTATCGGGGTTCAGGGAGCGGACATCGGGGCTGTGACTCGTTATGCGCGCCAGGCCGCCCGGCTGGGCGCGGACGCCATCATCTCGATGCCGCCTGCGAAGGTCACCGACGAGAAGGTCATCCTCGACTATTACCAGCAAGTCGGCCGGCTCACCGATTTACCCCTGTTCGTCCAGAGCCAGGGCAGCATGAGCGTCGATCTCGTCGTCGAGATCTTCAAGACCGTCCCCACGATGCGGCAGGTCAAGGACGAGGCCGGAGTCGCCCTGGACCGGATCGCCGAGCTGCGCCGGCGGACCGGGGACCAATTGCGGGTATTCTCGGGCCACGGCGTGCAGACCATGATCACGGAGATGGAGATGGGTTTCGTGGGGCACTGCCCATACACGGGCCTGGCCGACATCTATTCGGCCGCCTATGACCTGTGGCACGGCGGCCGGCGCCAGGAGGGCTTTGACATGTTCGGCCGCATCCTGGCTTTCGGCAGCCTTGGCGTTCCCGACCAGAACCGTCTGCTGATCGCACGCGGCGTTTTCAAGCCGAATGTCCGTTTCCGCCCGGCTCCCGCCGTCACCGGCCCCGGTGCGCCCCGCGGCCGGCCACTCGGAGACCAGGGTGTTCGCGACGGGCTCGATCATTATCTCAAGCCGTACTTCAAGGCGTAGGATGTCTCAGTGAGGGCCGGGCCGGGGCGCGGCGCCCTCGGCGTTGCCATTATCCTGGCGTGGAGATTTCCGCTTTCCCGCGACCCCGGCCTGCCGCAATCGCAATGCGGGCGGGCTTTGGCCCTGCGCTCGCGCCCCGCCTTCGCCGGCTTGACTCCGATGTATATACATTGTTTATTCATTGCCTGTGAAGACAACGACCCAGTTCTGGGGGAATAGCCTCGGCGTGAGAATTCCCGCGCCTGTCGCCCGCGACATGAACCTGACGAGCGGCACAGAGGTCGACCTGCAGGTCGAATCCGGCCGAATCGTCCTGACACCTACGCGCCGCGTCCGGCGCTACAGGCTGAAATCCCTGCTCCCGAGGATCTCGGCCGCTAACATGCCGGCGGGGGATGTTTGGGGCGCCCCCGTGGGGAGGGAGGTCTGGTGAACCCGCTGCCCATTCCCCGGCGCGGAGATCTGGTCTGGGTCGATTTCATCCCGCAGACCGGCCGCGAGCAATCGGGCCGGCGCCCGGCGCTGATCCTCTCCCCGGAGAACTACAACAGGAAAACCGGGCTGGCCGTTGCGTGCCCGGTTACAAGCCAGGTCAAGGGCTATCCGTTTGAAGTCTCGCTGCAGGCGGGGATTCCGATCACGGGCGTTGTTCTTTCCGATCACGTCCGCAGCATCGATTGGCGGGCGCGGCGGGCGGAACGGGCCGGCAGCGCAGGTGAAAGCGTCGTTGCCGAAGTTTGCGGAAAACTCATGTCGCTAATCGGGGAAGAGACATCCGGGTGAGTTAAGGAAGCCGCCGACCTTGGCAGGCGCATGAGTTCTGACCGCAAAGGCGGGGCGGTGCCCACACGCCAAGTCTGGGAGAGAGCCGGTGTCACCGTTTGCGAAGAGGCGGCCTTGCTATTATCCCGGCATGGCCAAATCCGATTTTCCTTTTAGGCTCCGAAATGTGCGGGTGCGTACCCGGCATTGGCTGGCAATCGCCGGCGGCCTCGTCGTCCTTGCCATCGCCGCCCGCGCCCAAAGCGCGAGCGCCGTCTTCAGCGGCCCGCAAAACATGGACGCAGGCCTCCAGAACGGGCTCAACAACATCACGGGGTATGTCTTCTCAATCCTGAAGTGCCTGAGCCTGATAGGCCTCGGCGTGGCCTATTACTTCGTGACGCACCACGGCGTCGGAAAGGCGATCCTCGCGACCGTCGCTGCAATCCTGCTGTGGTTCGCCCCGGTCGTGGCCAACATCGCCGAGAACCTCGGGAGCGCCGCCGCGCAGCAATCGACCATCACATCAGGCACCCCGGGCTAGAACGCGCTTGCGTAGCCAATGGCTGGGAGCTTTAGTGACCGTTCTCTTGCTCGGGCCGTAGCGTAGTCTGGTAGCGCGCTTGCATGGGGTGCAAGAGGTCGGGAGTTCGAATCTCCCCGGCCCGACCATTTTTCAATCCCCTACCGCTGGAGGTCGCCGTTTTCCGGGACACCCGGTTCGTCGAG
>CAZSEH010000109.1:0-9889 GCA_964605835.1 uncultured Opitutaceae bacterium | reverse complement strand
CAAAAGAGTCTGGCTCCAGAGGGTAAATTGGGTTCTAATGCGCGGATACCGATGGCCACGCCGCTTTTCACCCAGAACATCGTCGCCTGTATTTGGGATTTCGACAAGACATTGATCCCCGGGTACATGCAGCGTTCACTATTCCGCCGATTCAACGTCGACGAGGCCACTTTCTGGGCGGAGACAAACGCCCTGGTCGAGCAATACCACAAGCGGGGCTACCGCCTGTCGGGCGAAATCGGCTACCTCAACCACCTTTTGACCTACGTGCTCGCCGGGCGGATGGCGGGGCTCAACAACAAGGTGCTTTTCGCGGCCGGCGCCGAGATCGTCTTCTATCCCGGCCTGCCCGGCTTTTTCCAGCGCACCAAGGACTGGGTCCTGGAAAGGCCCGAGTTCAAGAAGCACGAGATCCAGATCGAGCACTATATCGTCAGCACCGGCCTTGCGCGGATGATCCAGGGCAGCGCGATCGCCCCCTTTGTCGACGGGATCTGGGGTTGCGAATTCATCGAGAGCCCCCTGCAGCCCGGATTCCTGCGCCAGAAGGAGCTGGAAATCTCCGCTGAGGCGGAGATCGCCCAGATCGGGATGGTGATCGACAACACGACCAAGACCCGGGCCCTTTTCGAGATAAACAAGGGCACGAACAAGAACCCCGCGATCGAGGTCAATTCCAACATAAAGCCCGAGGATCGCCGGATTCCGTTCCAGAACATGATCTACATCGCCGACGGCCCGAGCGATGTCCCCTGCTTTTCCGTCGTGAAGCGCAACGGCGGCAAGGCCTACGCCGTGTACAATCCGGACATACAGGAGGAGTTCGCCCAGAACGATCTCCTGCGCCAGGTCGGGCGGATCGACCACTACGGCCCGGCCGACTACACCGAGGGAAGCAACACCGTCCACTGGCTGAAGCTTCACGTCCAGTCGATCTGCAGCCGGATCGTGGCGGATCGGGAACTGGCCGTCGCCCAGCGGGCGACCCGCCCTCCCCGCCACCTGAATGAGCTTCCCGGGGAGGAGGACGCCAGGCGGTCCGCATCCCCGCCGAAGCAGGCGTCGTTTCTCGACTAGCGGCTCTGGGATCCGCTGGATCCTCACTTCTGGGCGGGCTCGGCGGCGACCTTTAGCCGCGCCGCCTTGGCAAACTGCTCGTCCGCCTCGCGGGTCCTCCCGACCTCGCGAAGCGCCAGCCCCAGATTGTTCCGGAATTCTGCGGAATCGTGCCTCATCCGGACTGCCGCTTCAAAATGGGGGACCGCCTCCGCCGGTTTGCCCTGGGAAAAGAGGACCACTCCAAGGTTGTTTTCCGCGTCGAACAAGCCGGGGTTCAACAGCAATGCCGATTCGTATTGCGCGATCGCCTCGGACGGCCGTCGAAGGCTCTTGAGCGCATTGCCCAGATTGAAATGCGCTTCGGCATAGTTCGGATCCAGCCTCAGCGCCTCCTCGAACTGGGCAACCGCCTCTTCAGATCGCTCCAGCGCCTGGAGCACGAGCCCGAGATTGTTGCGGGTGGAAGCCACATGCGGATCGCGCCCGATCGAATCCTCGTACGGCGCAACCGCCTCGGACGGACGCCCCGCCAGGCTAAGGGCATCGCCCAGGTTGCGGAGCATGCCGGGGTCGCCTGGGCTGTGGCGAAGACCTTCCCTGAACTGCGCGGCAGCCTCTTCCGTGCGCCCCGCGTGGAGCAGCGCAAGTCCGAGGTTGTTGCGCGCTTCCCTGTATCCGGGTTTCAGCTTCAATGCAGCTTCATACTCGGCAATCGCCTCGGGAATGCGGCCCGCCGAAACGTAGGCGGCGCCCAGGTTGTTGATGGCGTCGACAAAGCCCGGGTCGGTGCGCAGGGCCTCACGGAGCGTGGCTATGCTCTCTTCGATCCTGCCGGACTTCATGAGGGCGTTGCCAAGGTTTGAGGCGGCCCGGACGTAGCCATGCTGCAGGCGCATCGCCTCCCTGTACTGTTCCATGGCCTCCGGCAGCCGGCCCTCTTGGTATAGCAGGACGCCGTAATTGTTGTGTGCCTCGCCATAATTCGGACGGAGGCGGAGCGCAGTCAGGTAGTGGCTTTCGGCCTCGGCGAACCGGCCGTCGGCCTGGATCAGCTGGCCGAGATTGCCGTGCGCCATCCACGAGTCAGGATTGCGCCCTAGCGTCGTCCTCCAGACTGTCTCCGGACTCCGGTACGCCGCGCATTGTCTCCACGTGAGCGTGCCCAGTCCGGCAGCAAGCGCCGCCAACGCCGCCCATCCCGCCGGCCTCAGCCGGACCGGGACGGCCATCATCGCGGCCCACAGGCCGCAGGCCGCAAGCGCGAAAACACCCAGGCTTGCCAGATACTGCCAATGGTCCGTCACGTACGAGAAAATGAACGGATAGACGTTGAGAAATCCAAGGGTCGGAAAGAGCGAACCGACAAAGAAGAGAAGGGCTGCGACCGGCCCCCGCGTCCTCCCCCGAACAAGCCAAAGGACGCACAAAAGGGCCGCCAGCGCCGCCGCGCCGACCATCCAGCCCAGGCCGATTCCGACGCGCCATCGCGGATAGATGAAGACCAGGTCTGCCGGCCATGCGAGCTTCCCGAGATAGAACCAGACCACCCGGCACGCCAGGAGCCCCCGCTGGGCAATGCTGAGGTCGAAATCCGAGCCGCTCGCCCCGACGTAGCGCCGCTCAACCCATGCAGTGAAGAGCCCCGCGGCGGTGCCTATCGCAAACCAGGGAATCAGCGGGGCGGCGTCTCTCCTCCAGTCGATTCTGCCATGCTGCCACCAAAACACGACGAGCAGCGCAGCCGGCAGGCTCGCCGTCACCGACTTGCTCAAAAGCGCCAGGATGAAGAAGCCCGTCGCCGCCAAGTAAAGCGGCCATCCTGCGAAGGCACCGCGAACGGGAGACTTTACCTCTGGCGGCCCCCGCTCCCCCCGCCACCGCAGGTACGCCCATGCCGCCAGAAGGTAAAACACGGTGGAGAGCGTGTTCTTTTCCTCGGACACCCACGCCACCGATTCCACGCACACCGGGTGCAGGGCAAAGATCAAAGCGGCCAGCCACGCGGCGCCGGCAATCGCCGGGTCGAGGAGCCTCCGAAGCACAAGCGCAAACAGGCATGCCACCGCGGCGTGCAACAGGACATTCGTCAAATGGTAAAAGGCGGGCAGGTTGCCCCAAAGCCTGTGCTCCAGCCAGAACGCGCTGTGCAGCACTGGATAGTACTGCTGTGTGGCGCCAGGCTCGAACCAGATGCGGCGCAGGCCGTCGACCGATTGCAGTCCGGGTCGCGTCACATGCGCGTCATCGTCCCAGATGAAATCTCCCCTCAGGGCAGGTAGATACGCAATCAGGACGCAGATTGAAAGAAGCACGCAGCCCAAGAGGGGGCTCCAACCCTTCTCCGCTGAAACCGGGGGCGGCGGGACCTGGTCCAGCGCTGGGATCGAAGACCGGTTCGGGCGTGAAAACATCGCCAATTGAAACGCTGCCCGGAAGGCGGATGTCAGACAGCGGGATCTTTGCCAAAGCCCTCGGCCCGCTCGACGATGAATTTCGGGCGGGCCCGCACCTCCTCGTAGATGCGGCCGATGTATTCGCCGAGGATTCCGACGCTGATCAGCTGGATGCCGCCGAGGAAAAGGACGAGGATGACGAGCGTCGGGTTTCCGAGCGGGAACGGAAAGCCGCACAGCTTCATGATCAGATAGATGACCGCGACCAGGAATGAGGCGCCGGCTATGGCAAAACCCATCTGGGTGCTGAGCGTCAGGGCGTATGTGGAAAAGCCGAAGATCCCGTTGAAACCGATGCGCAGGGAGCCGAAGAACCGGTTGTAGTTGGTTTCACCCGAGAAGCGGGCCGGGCGGTCGAAGGGGACGAGGCACTGCTTGAATCCGACCACGGCGACCATGCCGCGGAGGAAGCCGTGGCTTTCCTTAAGTTTCAAAAGCTCGTCCACAACGCGCCTGGACATGAGCCGGAAATCGCCCGTATTGGGCGGGATCGACACCTCCGCGATCCGATTGATGACCCTGTAGCCCGTGGCGGCGATCAGGCGCTTGATCCACGGCTCGCCCGTGCGGTGCCTGCGCTGGGCCATGACGACGTCGTGGCCCTCGCGCCACCGGGCCAC
This sequence comes from uncultured Opitutaceae bacterium, assembly GCA_964605835.1. Lineage (GTDB taxonomy): Bacteria > Verrucomicrobiota > Verrucomicrobiia > Opitutales > Opitutaceae > Palsa-1447. The sequence continues at coordinate 5,757 of CAZSEH010000109.1, read as the reverse complement.
CATGACCGTCAGCAGTTCGGGAGGATCCTGAAGATCCACATCCATGACGATCACCGCGTCGCCGCCCGCGTAGCGAAGGCCGCCGAGGGTCGCCATCGGCTGGCCGAAACGGCGGGAGAACTTGAGCAGCTTTATCCGCGGGTCCTTCGCCCTCTCCTCCAGCACGACTTCCTCGGTCCGGTCCGGAGAGGGATCCAGGGCGAATATGATCTCATAGTCCCCGGTGATGCCGTTCAGGATCGGACAGACACGGCGGATGAACTCGGGTACGTTCTTCTCTTCCCTGTAGACCGGAACGACGAGGCTGAGGAGCATGGTTTCTCGCCACCTCTAGCCGAGATTGCGCGGCGGGTCGACTTTCATTTTGGCAACCTCGGCCTCGAGCCGGCCGGCCTCCCTGACATAGTGCTTGAGGTCCGCGTCCAGCCTGACGATGAGCTGCAATCGCTCCTCGCAAGCGCGCGCAAGGGCCGCGATTTCCGCGTCCTTCGCGTCCGCGGCCTTCTTCAACGACACGATCTCGGCGTCCTTCGCGTCCGCGGCCCCCTTCAATGACACGATCTCGGCGTCCTTCTCATTCGTCGCCGCCTTCAATGAAGCGATCTCCGCGTCCTTGGCCTCGATCTCCGCATCCTTCGCATCGGTCGCTGCCTTCAAAGACGCGATCTCCGCGTCCTTCGCATCGGTCGCTGCCTTCAAAGACGCGATCTCCGCGTCCTTTTCGTCCGTCGCCGCCTTCAAAGACGCGATCTCCGCGTCCTTTTCGTCCGCCGCCGCCTTCAATGACGCGATCTCCGCGTCCTTTTCGTCCGTCGCCGCCTTCAATGAAACGATTTCGGAATCCTTTTCGTCGTCAGCCCTCTTCAACGAAACGATCTCCTCGTCCTTCTCGTTTGTCGCCGCCTTCATGGACGCAATCTCCGCATCCTTCTCGTCCGTCGCCGCCTTGAGAGCCGAAATCTCGCCGTCCTTCTCGCCCGCAAGGAATGCAATCTCCTGAAGCTTCCGCTCCCGGGCCAGGTGGGCCCTGGCGCGCTGGCGCGCAAGCTCCGCTGTCCTGCCCATGAAATCGGCTATCGGCTTGGGCACGTTTCGCGCCTCGCGCACCTCGCAGCCCTCCGGTCCGGCGCGGGCCAGCAGGTCGGAAAGTGCCTTCTGCACCTCCCCGGCCTCGATCGCCCGGACGCACGGCGCGTCCCCGAAAGGGCAGTCCCAGCCGCATCCAAAGCACGGCAGTGGATTCAACAGCGCTATCGCGCGCCGCGCCGCGGGCTGAAACCGCGGCCATGTGCCGCCCCCAAAGATCGCGACGACAGGCCTTCCGACGGCGGCGGCCAGGTGCATCGCTCCCGTGTCGTTTCCAAAAAAGAGCGCCGACCGGCTCAGGAGGGCGGAGAGAAGGGGCAGATCCCCGGCGCCCCCCGTCCAGACCTCCGCCTGGGCGCCATCGGCGGATTTTGCCAGGGCACAGAGATGGGCCCGCTCGTCGTCCTGCCCGACAAGGAGCGCGCGAACGCCGCGCTCCCGGCGCAGCCACGACAGCACCCCGCCAAAGCGCTCCGCCGGCCATGTCTTGATCCGGACATTGGCGAAGCCCGCAGCGGCGCAGGAGGCAAATTTCCCTGGTTCGAGACCGAGTTTCCGCAGGATAGCGTCGGCCCGGTCGAGCAGATTCTGTCCGACGCTCAGCGAGGGTTCCACCGGCTTGACAGTCCGCCCGAGCAGGTGATCGACGAGGCCGAAATTCCGGCGCCAATCCTGCCCGCCGGGCGCCGCGGGCGCCGTCTCCCTGAATACGCCCCCCCCGGTCGCACCCGCGCAGTGCCTCACCTGGACGCCGAAGAACGGATCCTCCTCGTTCGAGCCGAAGGCGACACGCCGGGCCGCGGGCAGGGCGGTCGCGACAGCCGTGTCCAGCCAGCTCCGGCGAAGGCACGCGGCCACGACAACGTCGGGCGAAAACTCCCTTGCCGCCTCCAAGAGCCTGGCCAGTCCGGCTTCCGACTCCCCCGGACCGATTGCGAACGGATCGACGTCCGTCGGAATCCACGTCACCTCCCGCACGAGCAGCCGCGCGAGTTCCAGGTACGGTTCCCGAATGACGACGGCCAGCCGCGTCCCCGGCCACCCCTCCCGAAGCCGTCGCAGGGCGGGCGCAAAGAGCACGAGATCGCCCATCGTATCGGGCCGCAGCAGCAGCGCGGAGCGCGGCTGCACGGGCTTCGAAGCGGCAACAGCCTCATTCATGGGTTTGCGCCGCCGCTATCTCCTCCACCGACACGAGCCTGAAGGCCCGCTCGCGATTGTCGGGCGCGGGCAGCCGAAAAGTCCCTTTCGCTTCCAGACGAACACGCCGCACGGAGGAGCCGGGCATGGCGGGAAGCGTGACCGAATTGCCTCCCGGCTTCAAGACAAGCGTCCGCGCAGGCTGTCCCTCGATCGAAATCGTGACGGCGCCCTGGGCCGGAATGCCCGGCCAGCCCGGATACTCGAACTCGAACCGGATCGCTGACACCGAAGGGCCGACGGGAAGGGCCAGTTCGCCGCCGGTACCCGCCCACCCGTCCTGATCGACGCCGTCGGAAGGGAAGCGTTGCGAACCGACAGTGCCGAACTGGCAGGCACCCGGCGGCGCAGGACCTATTTCGAGCGACTCCAGCTTTGCCGCAGCGGGCCGGTCGTCGCCATTCGGGAGCGCGGCGCCCGAGGTGAAGTGCAGGGCAAGCCGGGTCGTCTTCGCCGGTTCGGCCACGGGAATCGCCCAGTTGAAGGGCCCGGGATGCGCCGAGACGCGGAATTTCGAGCTGCCGTTGACCGTGATGAGCAGCTCCCCGTCCGGCGTGGCTCCCGGAAGCTCCGGCACGTAACCCCGGATCCTCACCGAGTCACCGGCATGGGCGGCGCCGAGAACAAATTCCGAATCGGGCGACAGCCAGCCATCCTCGTAGATCCCCGAATACTCCAGGCCCTCGGCATGCACCAGATCGCCGGGAAATTGGGAGATGCTCCTGGGCCTCGGCAGCGCGTCGCGCTCCTCCGGGGAAATGGCGGAGATGTCCCGCGCATAGGCGACCAGCCGGCGGTAGTCGAGATTCACATCCGTGTTGTAAAGCGCTTTCAGGCCGGTGCGAACGATCGGGTACGGCATCGCGGTCTGGTCGAAGTCCAGCGCGATGTAGGCCGCGCCGTCGAGCCAGACCGGGCTCACGGGTCCCGCTATCCGGTTCAATGCGCCGGATCCGACGGCTCCGAGGGGAACCGTTTCCCTGCCCATGACGGCGGCACCGGGCGACCAGGTGTTGCGCCCCCCTCCCTGGAGGGTCTTCGTCGCCGATACGCGAAGGTACAGCGGGTCCGACGGGCGCTCCACGCGCAGCAGCAGATAGCGGCCGATTCCGTTGAACTCCCCCATCTTCTGGTAATAGTCCGGCTGCTGCTGGAAATAGGATATCTTCCGGCGGTCCCCCAGGTAATACTGGTTTCCGAGGTCGGAATGCACAAAGGCCAGCCGGTTCTGCGCCTCCCCTCCCTTGTAGATCGCGAACAATTCCCGGCCGGTGTCGGACCCGGGGTGCAGCTTGTCGAACAGGCTCAGCCGGGGCGGCGTGTCCAGGAAGGCGTCCGGCGGCACCGGTTCCACCGTCGCAATGAACCGCGTGCCCAGGACCTGGCGCGTCACAAAAACCTCGCTGCGCCGCCACCGCATGAATTCGGTACCCACGGCAAACAGCTGCTTGTGGGGATACCACTGCATGAACGGCCAGCTGGCGGGCGAGGCGAACGCCGGGTCGAAGTAGTCCCGGCAAACGAACCGGATGTCCGTACCGCGGTAGAGCGCCGCGGCAAGCTTGGCGACCGAAACGTTGTCGATGTCGCTCGTCCAATGCTCGACGGCCTTCGGGCGGGGCGGGATCTGCGCGATCAGCTCCGAAGCGTGGTTGACCTCCTGGATGACGCCCGCGCTCATGCCCGCGGAGGATTTCGTGTAGATGAGGCCGGTCCAGGCCGTGCCAGCGAAAAGCGCGGCCGCGCCGGCGGGCGGCAGCCAGCGCGGCATGGACGGCGCGACCAGGATTCCCGCCAGGACCGCCATCAGGGCCGGCTGCATGAACATGACCACCTTGTAGAGTCCGAAATCGTTGCCAGTCCGGTAGAGGTGGGCCGACACGGCGAGGTCGACCAGGAGGAGGCAGGCGACGGGAATGGCGCGCCAGGCCCCGCGCACCGCGCTCGCCACCGCCGCGGCCAGGAGAATGAAGCCCGCGGCAATCAGGAGCGAACCCCTCGGATCGGGCACGTCGAAATTCATGGGCTGGAGCCCGAAGACGCTCGCCAGGCCCGAGGGAACCAGGAAGAAGGGGAATAGCGACAGCGATAGGTCGACGTGCTTGGTGCCTCCGACGAACTGGTAGGCGAAAACGTAGAAGTAGGAGATCAGATTGTGCCGGAGCAGGAAGACCGTCCCCACGATCGAGTACTCGAGGAGCACGACCTGCGCACCCGGCAGGTTCCGCCTCCGGATCCCGACCCAGACGAGAAACATTCCGACAGTCAAGATGCAGAACGGCGTCACCTCTGGGTAGAAGACGCAAAGGGCCGCGCCCACGAAGGAGGTCGGCACCGCATAGGCGAGAACGCGCAGGCGCCTCCGCGTCGCCAGTTGCGCGGTCAGGAGGGCGGTGAGCGTGATCATGAGGCACACGCCCCCCACTTGGGCAATCAGCTGGTACAGGGTTCCAAACATGAACATCGGGCTGAAGGCCAGCATCACGGCCGTCCACTTCGCCTGGCGGCGGAACCGGCCCGAATAGAGGACCAGGCCGGCGGCGGCGAAGATCTGAGCCATGCCGAAGGCCAGGATGGCCGGCATGAACACCTGCAGCGACGGCTTGCCGGTAACCGCGGACAGCCAGGCCACCGCATGCTCGGAGCCGAAGCGCATGAACGTGAGCGCATGCATGAACCAGTAATACTGGGTGTAATCGCGGCCAGCCAGGTCGCCAAGGGACGGAATGCTGTAGAACCCGAAGTCCCTGAACCGGTCGGCGGCCAGGCAATAGTTCATGAAATCGTCGTTGACGAAACTGACCCAATTGAAGCCGAACTTGAAGGCCGGCCACGCGACCCAAACCAGGGCGAACACTATGGCGAGGAAAAACGGCGCGAGGGTCCGCCACGGAAACCGCGGCCGCCGCCACAGGAGCACCAGTGCCGCCGCGAGCGCCAGCACCAGGGTCAGGGGCCTTGCAAAGGCGCCGATCGGAAAACTCGCCTGGCTGCCGATCATCAGGAGTACCGCGACGATCGCCGCGCCCACTCCGGGGGCGAGCAGCCACGACCTGAGCACGCCGACCTTCAGCCCTAGCGCCACCTGCAGGGCCTGCCCTACGGCGGTCCAAAACGCGAACAGAAGCAGGGATAGGCCTAGAACGAGCATGGGAAGCCGAAGCTTCGCATGATTCCCGCGGGGCCGACGAGCCTGATTTTTGAGTGTTGAGATCTTGCATTGGAAGGGATGGCCGCTTCGGGGTCATCCCTTCCGGTTCAAGAAATCAGCCTTTTAATCTTCCTTTGGCCGGCCCCTGTCCCTTTCAATTCCAGTCCAAAGATGTCAGACTCCTCGTTGCCCGCACCCTTCTCAGGAGGGCTTTTCAAACGATTGAAGGAAAAGGCATTCAAGCGCCTTGTGGAGGACTACTGGATGCGGATCGAGGTCCTGCGGCAGTATGAGCCCCGCCCCGTCCGGTGGGACCCCCT
>CAZSEH010000108.1:0-10156 GCA_964605835.1 uncultured Opitutaceae bacterium | reverse complement strand
GTTTCGGCAAAGTCTTGAGATTCGGGATTCGCAGGCCACAATCGCCCTTCGTACCGCGTGCCCTTCAATCGAGGGCAAACCCATTCGGATGGATAATGCAAACCCCATGAAACGATCATTTGCCCTTATTCTAGCGGGCGCCGGATTCTGGCTGGGCCTGGTCCCGGCCGCCCGGGCCGCCGATCAAGTCCGCCAGCATGTATCGATGGACGCCGGCTGGCGGTTCAAGCTGGGAGATTTCGCGGGCGCCGAAAAGGCGGCCTTCGACGACACCGCATGGCGCAGCCTGGACTTGCCACATGACTGGGGGGTCGAGGGAGCATTCGACCCGATGAATCCGGCCGGCGGGGCGGGCGCCTTTCTCCAGGCGGGCATCGGCTGGTACCGCAGGCATTTTGACCTGCCCGCGGATTTGGCCGGGCGCAGGGTTTTCGTTGAATTCGAGGGCGTCATGGCAAACAGCGACGTCTGGATCAACGACGCGCATCTCGGCCGGCGGCCGTTTGGCTATGTCGGCTTCCGCTATGACATCACCTCCCATCTCAAACTGGGTGAAAAGGGGTCCAATGTCCTGGCGGTTCGCGTCAACAACGGCGACCAGCCGGCGTCGCGCTGGTACACGGGTTCGGGGATCTATCGCCACGTTCAGCTGATCGTGGTCAACCCCGTCCACATCGACCAGGGCGGCCTGTTCGTTTCCACGCCGAAGGCGTCGGCCGACCAAGCCGTCGTTCGCGTCCAAAGCTCCGTGGTGAACCAGTCGGACGCCGAGTGCGAGGCAACGGTGCAGGTCGAACTCTTCGACGACCGGGGCCGGAGCGCGGGCGTGTCCGAGAGCGCGCCGCAGAAGATCGCGGCCCGAAAGACAGCCTCCTTTCAGCAGGATCTCACGGTCCCCAACCCCCAGCTCTGGGACCTGGACCACCCGAAGATGTACTCGGCGGTTTCCCGCGTGCGGGTCGCCGGGGCGGCGTTCGACGACGCCCGGACCCCCTTCGGCGTCCGCGATGCGCGTTTCGAGGCGGCCACCGGATTCTGGCTCAACGGGAAGAACATCAAGCTGAAGGGGGTCTGCCTGCACGCGGATGGGAGCGCCTTCGGCGCGGCGGTGCCGCTCGATGTCTGGGAGCGGCGGCTCGCAATCCTGAGGGGGCTCGGGGCCAATGCCATCCGCACGGCGCACAATCCGCCCGATCCTGAGTTCCTGGATCTGTGCGACCGCATGGGCTTTCTCGTCATGGACGAGATGTTCGATTGCTGGACCGTGGCGAAGAACATAGGGGATTATCATTTGTACTTCGACGATTGGTCGAAGATCGACGCCCGGGACACGGTGAGGCGCGACCGGAACCATCCGAGCATAATCCTCTACAGCGCTGGAAATGAGATTCACGACACGCCGAACGCGGAGCTGTCGAAGCGGATACTCGCCGGTTTGGTCGCGGTCTTTCACGAAAACGATTCCACCCGGCCCGTGACCCAGGCGCTGCTCCGCCCGAACGCGACCCACGACTACGACGACGGCCTGGCCGATCTGCTCGATGTCATCGGCACGAATTACCGCGACACGGAGCTGCTGGCCGCCCACGCGGCCAAGCCTTCCCGGATAATCCTCGGCACCGAGAATCATCATGACCGGGCCGCGTGGCTCGCGGTGCGGGACAACCCGCCCTACTCCGGACAGTTCCTGTGGGCCGGCATCGACTACCTTGGGGAGGCCCCGATGTGGCCCCTGGTTTCATCGAACTCCGGCCTGATCGACAGGACCGGAAGCCCCCACCCCCAGGCGTTGGAGAGGCAGAGCTGGTGGAGCGCGCAGCCCGTCGTCCACATCGTCCGCCGCGTGCGCCCCGCGACCTCGCGCGGAACGGATGGCGCAGCCCCGGCCCCGGCGGCCAACTACAGGCTGCGGCTGCCCGAGCTTTTCGCCGATTGGACGCCGGCGAACACGCAACCCCACGACGAGAACGTCGAGGTTTACAGCAACGCGGAACAGGTGGAACTCTTCCTAAACGGCAAGTCCCTCGGCTCCGAGCCGCTGCCTTCCGATGCCTCGCCCCGGGTTTGGACCGTGCCCTTTTCCGCGGGAACCCTCAGGGCCGCGGCTTCAAATCATGGCGCCGTCGTTGCCGCCGAGGAGCTGCGCACCGCCGGCCGGCCGGCCGGGATCCTTCTCTCCTGCGATCACGCGGCACTCCCGCCCGGGTATGACTCCGTCGCCACGGTGGAGGCCACGGTCGTCGACGCCAACGGAGTCGTCGTTCCCGATGCGGGCAATCTTCTCAGCTTCTCTGTCGCGGGGCCCGGCGTCATAGCCGCGGTCGACAGCGGCGACCACAGAAGCCACGAGCCCTTCCACTCGGCCCAGCGGGCGGCCTACCAGGGACGGTGCGTCGCCATGGTGAAGGCAACGGGGTCGTCCGGCCAGATTACCCTCAGTGCGACTGCACCCGGGCTCGCAGCCGCAAGGGTTGAAATCGCCGCCGCGGCACCCTGAAACGCGCCAAGAAAGGTGAGGCACGCACGCTGTTCACTTTTCCTGTTCGCCACCGCGGCCCTCCACGCCTCGGGCGTGTCCGCGGCGCCAGAGCCTGAAACTCCCGTTGCGGAGCTGACTGCCCTTGCGTCGGTCGCCGAACAGGAACTGAGGGGCGATATCCTGCCCTTCTGGCTGAAGTACACGCGGAATCCGGAGAACGGCGGGTTTTACGGCCAGATCGATGCGGACATGAAGGTCCGGAAGAACTCGCCGCGGGGTGCGCTGCTGACCTGCCGCATTCTCTGGACGTTCTCGGCGGCGTACCGGGCCTACCGAGATCCGGCCTGCCTTGAAATGGCCCGCTGGGCTTACCGGGATCTCATGGAGCATTTTTGGGACGGCGGGTCCGGCGGCCTTCTCTGGACAATCACAGCGGACGGACGTCCCTTGGACACCCAAAAGCTGGTCTACCTGCAGGTCTTTGGAATCTACTCGCTTTCGGAGTATTACCGGGCGACCGCCGAAGAGCCCGCGCTCGATGCGGCTGTCGCGATCTACAACAGGATTGAGGCGCATGCACGCGACAGAAAATTCGGCGGCTACTATGACTCGCTCGACCGAACGTGGGCCAGGCCCACGGACGGGGGGCGCAACCCGCTGGGCAGCGCCCCGAAGTCGCAGAATTCGCACATTCACATCCTGGAGGCCTACGCGAGCCTCCTGCGGGTGTGGCCTGACGCGGGCCTCCGGGCGAATCAGCGCGACCTCGTTGATATCGTGATCAACCGCATCATCGATCCGCGCACGCACCACCTGATCCTGTTCATGAAGGACGATTGGACGCCGGTTTCAGACTCCGTCTCGTATGGCCACGACATCGAGCTGAGCTGGCTCCTGGTGGAGGCCGCGAACGGGCTTGGCGATCCCGCCCTGAGTGCCCGGGTCCGGTCGATATCGCTCACCATCGCCCGGACGACCCTGGCCGAGGGCGTTGATTCCGACGGCGGTGTCATCAACGAGGGAGGCCCGCACGGCTACACCGACACGGACAAGGACTGGTGGCCGCAGGCGGAAGCCGCCGTGGGATTCATGAATGCCTATCAGCTCTCGGGCGACCGGCGTTTCGTTGAGGCCTCGCATCGAAGCTGGGATCTCATAGAGGCGAAATTCGTCGACCGGACGCACGGCGACTGGATCGAGAAGATCAGGCGTGACGGAACTCCGATCCCGCGGCCCAAGGTGACCCTTTGGAAATGTCCGTACCACAGCGGGCGTTCATGCCTTGAGCTGATCGGACGCGTGCGCGAACTAACCGTCACCGGGGCGCCCCGCTCAGCCCGCAAGGAGTAGTTCCAGCATCCTGCGGTCGAGTTTGTGCCCCCGATAGTCCTCGTAACGGACGTCCGGGCGGTTGCTGTCGAGGATGCCGAATTCGCCCCGCAGGTTCCACATCGACCAGCCCCAACCGGCCTCCTTCCAAAGCCCCAGCTGGTCGCTCATCCAGGCAAGGCAGACATCGTGGGGCGTTCGGATGTAGCAGCCCCATTCGCCGACGTGCACCGGTGCGCCCCTGTCGGTGAGCACCCTCCATTTTTCGATCTCCTCGGCCCGGAGCTTCTCTCGGTTCCAAAGGACGCCGCGCTTGTCGACCATCGGCCAGGCCGGCCTTTCAAGCGATTCGAATTCGCCCGCGGGTACCCAGGTCGCCTTGTAATGGCTCACCATCTTTGGCTGGTAGTCGTGCGCGCTCTGCACGATGCCCTCATCGATTAGGGCTGCCACGGGTGTCTGTCCGATATCGGCGCCATCGGCAAAGATAAGGCGGTCGGGACTGCTCTCCCGGATGGCGGCGGTCAGGGCTTTTGCGATTTCGACGTAGCGCGACTGGTCGGCCATGAATGGCGGCTCGTTCAGCAAATCGAAGCTAAGCCGCGATCGGGGAATATCCTTGTAGCGCTCCGCAAAGAAGCGCCAGTGGAGCGTCGCGGCCTCCAGGGCCCGCTGCATGGACTCGCGCGGGCTGTCGAAAAGCTGCCAGGGTTCCCTTTCGCGGCCGTTGACGCAGTAGCCCGGGATCCGGTGGAAACACAGGCACACGTGTACGCCGTGTTGCCTTCCAAACTCGACGGCCCGGTCTATCGGCTCAACGGCCCGGGCATTGATTGCCATCCAGTCCTGCGGACTGGACCACGCCCAGTAAGAAAGGGGCAGTCGGGCAAAGTCAAAGCCCCACCCGGCCATCAATTCGAAATCGGATTCCCTGAACGGATGGCTGCGAGGGCCGCCGTTCATCTCAGTCAGGTTGAACCCGCGCCAGCGCGGGATGCGAGGCTGCGGACGGATTGACGGGACGCGCTGGGCGTAACTGGGTCCGATCCAGAGCGCAGAAGCGGCTATTGATGCAGAAGCTCTTATGAACTCGCGGCGCGTCATTATGAATCTCGAAAAACGTTAGCCTTGGGTTGGGGCCACATCAATGAAACCGGAAACGCAACAAAGGTGAATGACAAGCCGCGGCCAGTTGGTCGGCAAGAGGTTAGCCTACTATTAATGTTTTTAATGGCACCACCTAACTTGCTAAAAGGAAGATTTTCTTATCGTGAAAGACAATCTATGCGCATGTGTTACCAAGAAACAGTGAGTGTACCAATTGCTGAATCCGTACACTAATGGGATGGTCCTCGTGGTATATGCAATTCGGTGGCACTGGCAATCCCCTCGTAAGGAGATAGCTGAACGGGAATTCACAGCCTCCCAGCCACCCGCGATTCGGACCCTATGCCTATGAAACAGGTTGTATTCAACAATACAGTCCTTCGCGACGGTCACCAGTCCCTGGCGGCCACGCGCATGACCACCGCCCAAATGCTCCCAGCAGCTCCAAAGCTGGATTCTCTTGGCTTTGAGGCTCTTGAGACATGGGGAGGCGCCACCATTGACTCCTGTTTGCGATTTCTCTCGGAGAACCCGTTCGCACGCCTCGATGCGCTCAAGGCGGCCGCCCCGAAGACACCGCAGATGATGCTGCTCCGCGGCCAGAATCTGGTTCAGTACACGAGTTTTCCGGACGACGTGGTCGAGACTTTCATCCGCTGCACAGCCCGGCATGGCCTGGACATATTCCGGATTTTCGACGCCCTGAACGACGCCCGCAATCTCCGGACCGCCATAAAAACGGTCAAGGAAGTTGGAAGGCACGCTCAGGGAGCTATTTGCTACACGATCAGCCCTGTCCACACCCCGGCCAAGCTGGCGGCCTTTGCCGACGAGCTCGTCGCCCTAGGCGCCGACTCCATCTGCATCAAGGACATGGCCGGATTGCTGACGCCGCGCATCACTTTCAATCTGGTCAAGGCGATCAAGCAGCGCCATTCGATTCCGGTCGTCGTCCACAGCCACGATACGGCAGGCCTGGCTCTGGCTTCGTACATCGCCGCAATCGACGCGGGTGCCGACGCCGTGGAAACGGCGATCACTCCGTTCGCAAACGGGACGGGGCAGCCCGATACAATTCGCATGCTGGCCGCGCTCGCCGAAAACCCACGAATTCCCCACTACGATACCAAGACACTTTTCGAACTGAGGCAGTATTTCGAAGGAGTTGCCAAGGAACTCGCCGCATTCATGAGCCCGGCCAATGATCGCGTAGACAGCGATGCCCTGACCTTCCAGGTTCCCGGAGGAATGTTGAGCAATTTCCGTAATCAGCTTAAGGAAATGAAGATGGAAACCAAGTTTGCCGATGTGATGGCCGAGGTTCCCGTCGTTCGCGAAGCCCTTGGCTGGATTCCGCTGGTGACGCCCACATCGCAGATCGTCGGCACACAGGCCATGCTCAACGTCAAATTCGGCCGCTGGCAGAATCTTGCGCAGGCAACGATCGACGTCGCCCTCGGGAAGTACGGCCGTCCTCCAGGCGGAATAAATGCGGACCTGCTGGCCATGGCGCGCAAGAAGTCCGGGCAGGCACCCGTCGAGGGCCGGCCGGCCGACTTGCTTGCTCCACGCATGTCATCCCTGAAGGAGGAACTGGTCAAGAAAGGCATCGAGCCTTCCGACGACAACGCCGTGCTGTATGCCATGTTCCCGCGGGAAACCGATGCCTTGTACAATAAGAAGCCCGCTGCTCCCGCTCCGGCTCCGGCACCTGTTGTGATCACCTCGCCAGCTCCTGCTGTGCCATTGCAGCAGGCCGCCGCTTCGGCGGGCGCCCATTTGATCCGAAAATTCTACATCACGATCAACAATCGCAGGAGTGAAGTGTTGGTCGAGGAGCTAAGCTAGCCAGCCCGAGGCAATGCCGTTCATGGAGTCGATCTTCAAGGACAGTCGACATGCGAACGGCAGCCATCCCGCCAGGGAGTGTCAACAAACCGACGGCACTTGTCTAAGCACATGACAAATAATACATACGAAAAACTTTTTGAGGAATTCCCCCCGACCGACCCATCCGAATGGCGGAAAGCGGCCGAGGAATTTCTCGCCGGGGCCCCGTTCGAAAAGAAACTGGTGACGAAGACGCCGGAGGGGGTCGATCTGCAGCCCATCTATTCCAAGGAGGACTGGGAAAAACTACCCCTTCAGGCGACATGGCCTGGACTGCCGCCCTACGTGCGTGACTCGGCGGCGCTCGGGTCGCGCCCGAATGGCTGGAAGATCGCCCAGGAGCTGCCCTATGGTCAGCCCGACGAATTCAACCGGGCGCTGCTTCAGGACCTCAATCGGAGCCAGAACTGCGTCAATTTGCTCTTCGACATCGCGACGCGTCTCGGGCTCGATCCCGACTCCGGACAGCCGGGTGAGGTTGGAGGCTGCGGCCTCTCGATGGCGACCATCCAGGACGTAGATCGCGCCCTGAGGGGAGTCGACCTGTCCGCGGTTCCAGTCCATGCCCCGGCGGGCATTTCCGCGCTTTCGATCACCGCCCTGCTGGCAGCATGGCTGGCCGGGCAGGGCAGGAAGCCCGTGGCGCTCCACGGGGCAATCCTCAACGATCCGATCGCCGAATGGGTCGGACGGGGCGCGATTCCCGGAGGACTGGAAGCCGCCTACGATGAGATGGCGATCCTGACCGACTGGGCTGGCACGAACAGCGTCGGCCTAAGAACCGTCGGCGTGCAGGCAAATCTCTGGGCGGATGCCGGCGGAAGCGCGGTGCACGAGCTGGCATTCGGGCTGGCGACGGGGGTCGAGTACCTGCGCGAACTCTCCGGGCGCAAGATCACGGTCGATCGTTCCGCCCCCCGGTTCCTGTTCACCTATTCGCTCGGATCGCATTTCTTCATGGAGATTGCGAAACTGAGGGCGGCCCGCCTGATTTGGGCCCGCGCCACAGGCGCGGCGGGCGGCGGAAAAGAGGCCCAGCGCCTGCTTTTCCATGGGCGCACGTCTCTTTGGAACAAGACCGTCCTCGACCCGCACATGAACCTGCTCAGGACCACGAGCGAGGCATTTGCCGGAATCGCGGGTGGCTGTTCAAGCATCCATGTGGCGGCCTTCGACGAATGCTTCCGGGTTCCCGATGACTTCTCCCGCCGGCTCGCCCGCAACATTCAGATCATCCTCGCCGAGGAGTGCCAGTTGAACCGCGTCGTGGATCCCGCCGGAGGCTCGTGGTACGTTGAGGCGCTCACCCTTCAGCTTGCCGAGAAAGCCTGGGCATTGTTTCAGGAGATCGAGCGCAAAGGCGGCATGACTGCGGCGCTGAAGGCCGGCATTCCGCAGGAGGCGGTCGACGGCTCCGCCAGGGATCGCATCGCCGGCGCAGAGAGCCGAAAGGATGGAATAATCGGAACCAATCTTCATCCGAACCTCAAGGAACGGCCGGTTTCCTTGGAATCACCCGACTACGCGGCCCTCGCCGCAAAGCGCGCATCCCAGATCGTCGATTACCGGACGGCGCCCGGGGCCGATCGCGGCGCCGATGCCCTCGCCAGGCTCGCCACCCTGACCGGCGCCCCGCCATCGGTCAAAATGGCAACTCTGATCGACGCATTCCAGCACGGCGCAAGCCTCGGGCAGGTAACGCGCATTCTGCGCCCCGGGCATTCCCCCGGGGCGGCCATCGCCAAGGTTCGCACCCGGCGCCGGAGCGAGGCCTTCGAGGCCATCCGCCGGCGCTCCGAAGCCTGCCTTGAGAAGACGGGAGCCCGGCCCAAAGTCTTCCTCGCCAATCTGGGACCCAGAAAACAGCACGGAGCCCGGGCGGACTTCAGCGCCGGGTTCTTTGCGGCCGGCGGTTTCGAGACGATCGGCAACAAGGGGTTTGATACGCCCCAGGCGGCGGCAGCCGCGGCAATCGAATCAAAGGCTCCGATTGTCGTCATCTGCTCGACAGATGAAACCTACCCGCAGCTCGTTCCCCCGATCGCAAAGGCACTCAGGGCCTCGCCGCACAAACCAAAGGTGATCCTTGCGGGATTTCCCGCGGCGCAGGCCGACGCCCTCCGCGCCGCCGGAGTCGATGACTTCATCCATATCCGGGCCAATTGCGCACGCATGCTCGCCACCCTCCAGGACCAACTCGGCCTTTAAAGGGCATCTTCCATGAAATTTCCCGATTTTACGACCCTCCCCCTCGATCCCGCCGGCCTCGGCGGCGGCGACGCCCAGGCCTGGGCGGCCGCTGCGAAGTCCGAAGACCGAAGCCCTGGCGCACTGGCCGATTGGATGACCCTCGAGCAGATTCCGGTGCCGCCCGTCTACACCCAGGAAGACCTCAAGCCCCTGGAGCATCTCAACTACTCCGCCGGCCTGCCGCCGTTCCTGAGGGGGCCTTACGCGACGATGTATGTCCTGAAACCGTGGACGATCCGGCAATACGCCGGATTCTCAACGGCCACCGAAAGCAATGCGTTCTACCGGCGAAACCTCGCGGCGGGGCAGACGGGCCTGTCGGTCGCCTTCGACCTGGCCACCCACCGGGGGTACGACAGCGACCACCCGAGGGTCGTGGGGGACGTCGGCAAGGCCGGCGTGGCCGTCGACTCGGTCCTCGACATGCAGGCCCTTTTCGCGGGGATCCCGCTCGATAAGATCAGCGTTTCCATGACCATGAACGGGGCGGTGCTGCCGATCCTTTCGTTTTACATCGTGGCGGCCCTTGAGCAGGGAGCCCGACTGGAGAACCTCGCCGGCACGATTCAGAACGACATTCTGAAGGAGTACATGGTGCGCAACACCTACATCTATCCGCCCGGGCCCTCGATGAAGATCATCGCGGACATCTTCGAGTACACCTCCAGGAACATGCCGAAGTTCAATTCGATCTCGATCTCCGGATACCACATGCAGGAGGCCGGGGCGACCGCGGACCTGGAACTGGCCTATACGCTTGCCGACGGTCTCGAATACATCCGCACCGGCATCAAGGCGGGAATAGACATTGATGCCTTCGCCCCCCGGCTGTCGTTCTTCTGGGCCCAGGGCAAGAATCTCTTCATGGAAGTGGCGAAGATGCGCGCGGGCCGCCTGCTTTGGGCCAAGCTCGTGAAGCAGTTCGATCCGAAGAACCCGAAATCGATGGCCCTTCGCACGCACTCCCAGACGAGCGGCTGGAGCCTTACCGAGCAGGATCCGTTCAACAACGTGGCGCGCACGTGCATCGAGGCCATGGCGGCCGCCATGGGCCACACCCAGAGCCTGCACACGAACTCCCTGGACGAAGCCATCGCGCTG
>CAZSEH010000107.1:0-10645 GCA_964605835.1 uncultured Opitutaceae bacterium | reverse complement strand
TCCGCCACGTCGACGACAACACGGCCGACGCGGTCGAGATCCTCGTGCACCTGCCGCAGGGGAGCGATCCCGGGCAGGTGATCCAGCAGCTCTGCGTCTTCACCGACTGCCAGGTGGCGATCTCTCCCGCGGCCTGCGTCATCGCGGATGACAGGCCGGAGTTTCTCGGAGTTTCCGAAATCCTGAAGCGAAGCGTCGACCGGACCGTGCACCTGCTCAAGCGCGAGCTCGAGATCCGGCTCTCCGAGCTCGAGCAGCAGTGGCACTGGGACTCACTCGAGCGGATCTTCATCGAGGAGCGGATCTACCGCCGGATCGAGAAATCGAGGACCTGGGAAAGCGTGCTGTCGGAAATCCGCGAGGGCCTGCGCCCCTTCGCGAAGGCCCTTCGGCGCCCCGTGACCGACGAGGACATCGCCCGGCTGACCGAGATCAGGATCAAGCGCATCTCGGCCTACAACCGCTTCCAGGCCGACGATGCGATGAAGAAGATCGAGGAGGAGATCAAGGAGGTGAAGCACCGGCTCAGGCACCTGACCGACCATGCGATCCGCTGGTTTGAGGGGCTCGCCGAGAAGTACGGCAAGGGCCGGAAGCGCCGGACGCAGTATGACGAGATCGAGCAGATCAGCGCGGCCGAGGTCGTTTCCGCCAACCAGCGCCTCTACGTGAACAAGGCTGAGGGCTTCATCGGGCTGAACTGGCGACAGCACGAGTTCGTCCAGGAGTGCACGATCCTGGACGACGTCCTGTGCATCATGGCCGACGGGTCGATGAAGGTGGCCCGCGTGGGCGACAAGGTCTTCATGGGCCGGGACATCATCCATTGCGCCGTCCTTCCGAAGGATGGCGACACGGCATTCTACGCGATGGTGTACCAGGACAAGGCGACCGGGAAGGGCTTCGCGAAGAAGTTCCAGATCGGCGGCGTCACCCGCGACAAGCTCTACCCCCTGCTCAAGTCCGACGGATCGCGGGTCGTCTATTTCGAGCGCTTCCCCACGGAGAAGGCCCTGCCGGCGGTCCTGCACATCTCTCTGGACGGACGCAGCCGGGCGCGGGTGCGGGAATTCGATTTTGAGATGACGGCCGTGTCCGTGAGCAACCGCTCGGCAAAGGGCCTGACCGTTACAAAATGGCCGATCAAGGAAGTGAAGCGGCTCGATCCGGCAGCCTGATTTGAGCGATCCAAGATCGGGCGACGCCGACTGCGCCCCCGGGGGGCCGGAATGACACTCCCAGGGCAAGGTAATTAGTGTTTGTCACGCGGGTTCTTCGCGTACGTTTGCAGTTGCCCGCGTTCCCAAGGGTCCATCACAGTTTCCCCCAGAAAATTCATGTATCTTCAGGCGCTCACCCTTCGCGGCTTCAAGTCATTCGCCGATCCAACGACCCTTCGCTTCGAACCCGGTGTCACCGCCATCGTCGGACCCAACGGCTGCGGCAAGTCGAATATCGCGGACGCCATCCGCTGGGTGCTCGGCGAACAGAGCGCGAAGGCCCTGCGCGGGGGAAAGATGCAGGACGTCATCTTCGAGGGGGTGGACACGCGCAAGCCGGCCCAGCTTTGCGAGGTCTCGCTCCTCCTGACCGATTGCGAGAAGCAGCTGGGCAGCGAGTTTCACCAGATCGAGATCATGCGCCGGGGCCACCGGGACGGCCAGGGCGAGTACTTCTTCAACGGCCAGCCCTGCCGGTTGAAGGACATCAGCAAGCTGTTCATGGACACCGGGGTGGGGCGCACGAGCTATTCGATCATGGCGCAGGGCCAGATCGACCAGATCCTGTCGTCCAAGCCTGACGAGCGGCGGGCCGTGTTCGAGGAGGCTGCGGGAATCACGAAGTACAAGAGCCTGAGGCGCGAAGCGATGGGCAAGCTCGCCCTCACCGAGCAAAACCTCGCCCGCGTGACCGACATTGTCGGCGAGGTAGGGCGCCAGATTGGGAGTCTCCGCCGCCAAGCTGCCAAAGCCATGCGCTACAAGCGGTTGAGTCATCGGCTGCGCCATTTGAGCCTCGCCTGGAGCGCGCGACAGCACGCGATCCTGTCGGCCGTGCTGAACGAACTCGAGGGGACGGTCGGCGGACTGAGGACCGCGGCTGCAGACCGGCGGGCGGGCCTTGAGGCGCAGCAAACAGGACTCGAATCCAAGAAGGCCCAGCGCAGCCGCCTGAACCAGCGCGTCCAGGACGCCCAGCAGGCGGCCTTTGACCTCCGCTCGGAGCGCGAGCAGGCGGAGAATGCGTCCAACCTGGCCCGGATAAAGAGGAACGGGCTCGAGGAGCGGATTTCCTCCTCCGCGGACAATCTCGGCGAACTCGAAATGCAGCTTCGCGAGGTGGCGACGCAGGTCGACACCGGAGCCCAGGACAAGCAGCTCCAGCTCAATCTTCTCGGCAGTTCGGACGCCGTCTTCCAGGATTGCAACCGGGAACTCGCGGTCGCGGACGCGCGCCTGAGCAAAATCGAGCAGGAGCTGCACCAGGCGAAGTTCGAACTGCTGCAGATCGAAAGCACTGTGGCGCGCCTGAGGACGGACTGCTCCGGGTACGAGGTCGAGCAGCGGACGAGCGTCCACCAGCACGACGTGCTGGGTCGCGACCTGGAGGGCGTGCGCGGCGAGCAGGCTGCGGCCGCGCGCGCAGTCGAGGAAATCGGAGCCCGCGCCGAGGCGGCGGTTGCCGAGAAATCCTGCGCCACG
This sequence comes from uncultured Opitutaceae bacterium, assembly GCA_964605835.1. GTDB lineage: Bacteria > Verrucomicrobiota > Verrucomicrobiia > Opitutales > Opitutaceae > Palsa-1447. The sequence goes on along the minus strand of CAZSEH010000107.1, from coordinate 7,943 downwards.
GAGGAAGCGGCGGCCGCCCAGCAGGCGCTTGCCGACACGACGGGGAAGTTCCGAGAGGCGCAGCGAAGACTCCAGGATATCGACCGGGTGCTCGCGCAGCGCAGCGCGCGGCTCAAGGTACTCCAGCAGCTTCAGGAGCGCTGGGAAGGATTTGGCGAGGGTGCCAAGGCCGTGCTGCAGGGCAGGCTCGCTTCCGCATTGGAGGGTCAGAAGGCGGTGCCGGTCCTCCAGGGGCTCGAGGTCGCTCCGGACTGCGGAAGGGCGGTGGAGGCCCTCTTGGGGACGGCGGCCGAGGCGATCCAGGTCGCCGACGTGGCCACGGCCCGGCGGATCCTGGCCAAGCTCGAGGCCGATCAGATCGGCTCGGCCATCCTTCGGATCGGCGAATTCACGGCGCGGGAGAGCGACGCAGCCGGGCGGCCCCCGGGCCTGGTCCCTGCGACGGCGGCGCTCGTAAATCCGGACCCGGCCCACCCGGTCGTGGCCCTGCTGGCCGCCTGCTACGTTGCCGACGACCTCGGGAACTTCCTCGAATTCTGGAAGGCCAATCCCGGCTTCAGCTTCCTGGCCGTGGCGACGCGCAAGGGCGAGGTCGTCGACAGGCGGGGCCTGGTCGCCGGCGGGCACTCCGGCTCCAAGAAGTACGCAAACAGCCTGGTTCAGCGCGAAATCGACGTTCGCGAGACCGTCAAGGCCATCGCCGACGACCAGAAGCAGCACGACCGGCAGAAGGCCCTTATCGACAAACTCAATTCGGCGCTCGCGGCGGCCGAAAAGGCGCTCGAAGGCGGCCGTGAGCGGGTCCTCGCCGCCACACAGAGCGCTGCCGCGGTGCAGGCCGAGCAGCGCAATGCGCAGCGCGCACGCGACGAGGTCGAGGCGCGTTTCCGCCGGATGGAGTCGGAGTTGGGCGGGCTCGAGAAGGCGCGCAACGAGGCGCAGGCCCGGTGGACAAAGGCGCAGGAAAAGCTGGCGGAGGCGGTCGCCGCCGACGCCTCCCAGCGCGGCCAGATCGGCCGCCTCGAAGCCGCGATCGCCGAGGCGCGGGCCGACAGGGATGCCAAGCGCGACTCGCTCGCGCAGGCGCGCCTCGAACTCGCCGAACGGCGCCAGAAAGTCGAGGTTCTCGACCGGGGCCTGGGCGAGATGGAGCGCCGGAGGCAGCAGCTTCTCGAGGTTTTGGAGCAGCGCCGTCACGAGATCGATGCCTGGACCGAGCAGGCGGCCTCGCTCGAAAAGGAGGCCTCGGTGCAGCGCGACCGGGCCGCTCAGATTTCAGATACGCTTCGGGTCGCCCAGGACCAGGTGGAGGCCATCCGGGGCGAGCTCGCGGCCATCGAGGCCGAGATCGACGCACTCGACGCCGCGCAGGCCCGCGTACGCGAGGAGGCTGAGGCCGCGCATGCGGAACTGAGCTCGCACGAGGTGAAGCTGGCCGAGAACCGGCAGCGCGCGCAGTTTCTCGCCGAGGAGGTGGCGCGCGAGTTTTCCGCGGCGATCGCAGGGTTGAACTGGAAACACCTTCTGTGGCACGCGGAGGACGAGCCCGAGGGCCTGAAGGAACTCGACCTGGACGAGGAGGAGGCGGCCCTGGCCGAGGGAAACCCGCCGCGCGAGGGTGAATCGGCGGAAGCCGAGGCGGCCCGGGCGCCGCGGACCCGCCGGCGCAGGGACAAGGCGCGCGGTGAGCCTTCGGAAGCCGACCTGGCCGCGCTCGAGGCCACCTCCTGGGACGAGATCAAGGCCCAAGTCGACGCCCTCCGCCAGCGGATCGGCGCCATGGGGGCCGTGAATCTGGTCGCGATCGAGGAGTACGTGGAGCTGAAGCAAAGGCACGATTTCCTCAAGGCCCAGAGCGACGACCTGACCAACGCGAAGGCCGAGCTTCTCAAGGCCATCGACGACATCAACCGCACGTCGCTCGAGCAGTTCTCGGTCACGTTCGAGCAGATCAAGAAGAACTTCGCCTACACGTTTGAGACGCTCTTCGGCGGGGGGCACGCCCGCCTCGAGCTCATCCAGGCCGAGGACATCCTAGAGAGCGGCATCGAGATCGTGGCCCAGCCGCCCGGGACAAAATTCAAGAGCATCAGCCTCCTTTCGGGCGGCCAGAAGACCCTGACCGCTGTCGCGCTCCTTTTCGCCCTGTACATGGTGAAGCCCTCGCCGTTCTGCCTCCTCGACGAACTCGACGCGCCGCTCGACGAGTCGAATATCGGCCGGTTCACCGACCTCCTCCGGAAGTTCATCAAGGAATCCCAGTTCATCATCATCACGCACAACAAGCGCACCGTGGCCGCGGCGAGCGTGATCTACGGCGTGACGATGGAGGAGCGCGGCGTCTCGAAGACCGTGTCCATGCGCTTCAATCAGGAGCGCGGGCAGGCCGAGGTCCACCCGCCGAACATTGTGGAATCCGTGACGGCCGTTCAGTCCGCCCTGCCTGCGCCGGCCTGATGCCGGCGGCGGAGTCATGAAGGCGCTTCTCATCGACGGGTTCAACCTCGCCTATCGCTGCTTTTTCGCGATACCCGAATTGTCGCGCAGCGACGGGTTTCCGACGAACGCCCTTCATGGCTGGGTCAAGTCGATCTGGAAACTGACCGACCAGGAGAAGCCCGACGCGGTGGCGGTCTTCTTTGACCTGGGCGGGTCGCAGGATCGGCTGGCGCTCCATCCGGAGTACAAGGCCAATCGCGAGGAGATGCCCGACGCGCTGGTGCGGCAGATTGCGCCAATCAAGGCGCTCACGAAGGCGATGGGCCTTAAATGCGTCGAGCAGAACGGGGTCGAAAGCGACGACCTGCTCGCCTCGGAGGCGCTGGCGCTTGCCCGCGTCGGTGGCGAGGTGCTCATCGTCAGCTCCGACAAGGATTTCGCCCAGATCGTCGGCGAGCGCATCCAGATTATGCTCCCGCCACCCACGGCAAACCCGAAACTCGGCTGGCGCCGGCTCGACGCGGCGGGGGTGACCGAGAAGTTCGGCGTTCCGCCCGCGAAGATTCCGGACTACCTGGCCCTGGTCGGGGACGTCTCCGACAATATCCCGGGAGTCCAGGGCGTCGGGCCCAAGACCGCCGCGAAATGGCTCGCCTCCTTCGCGGGGGTCGAGGAGGTGATCGCGCGAGCCGGGGAGCTGCAGCCGGAACGGTTTCGGCCCGTGGTCGCCGCCGCCGCGGACCGCCTGCGGCTCAACCTCAGGCTCACGACCCTGAACCTTTCAATCCCCGTCGTTCCATTGGAGAAGCCCACCCCGCAGCTCCTTGAGCTAACCCGCCTCCTTGAGGAGCTTGAGATGCGCTCGGCCCTGGCGGAAGCCCGCGAGCGCTACACCCAGCCGGAACTCTTCTAGGTTTCTATCCAGGAATGTGTTCAGATGACGGAAGAGGGTCGCCTAAGAGGGCATTTAGGGGAGTTGCTGGCCTCATTGACCGTCTCTGGGCCGCCTCGCACGGGGCGGCCGGTTTGACGGTCAGATCGAGTCTTGGCCAGCTCCGACCCGAAATGCCCTCTTAGGCGACCCTCTTCCGTCGGCAAGAAGTCCGTGACATCGGCTGGTTCAGTGGTTTCTACTAGCCCACTGTGTCCGACTCAAAACCATTGCTGATGCTCGGGCTGCCCAAGGGCAGCCTTGAGGAATCCACGAAGAACCTTTTCGCGAAGGCGGGCTGGAAGATCACGTCCAGTTCCCGGTCGTACAAGCCCTCGATCGACGATCCCGAACTGGACGGGCGCTTCATCCGGGCCCAGGAGGTGAGCCGGTACGTCGAGCACGGGTTCTTCGATTGCGGCCTCACGGGGCTTGATTGGATCCAGGAAAACGGGTCGGACGTGGTCGAGGTGTGCGACCTCATCTACAGCAAGGCGTCCACGCAGAAGTCGCGCTGGGTGCTGTGCGTTCCCGAGGCATCGACCGTCCAGCGTGCGGAGGACCTCGCCGGAAAACGCGTCGCCACCGAACTCGTCGGCACGGTGCGGCGGTATTTCGCCGCGAAGAAGATTCCGGTCGAAGTGGAGTTCTCCTGGGGCGCGACCGAGGTCAAGGTGCCCGATCTGGTCGATGCGATCGTCGACATCACGGAAACCGGCAGCTCCCTTCGGGCAAACAAGCTGCGCATCGTCGACACCCTCCTTGAGACAAACACAAAACTGATCGCGAACCGCTCGAGCTGGGCAAATCCGGCCAAGCGGCGGAAGATCGAGACGATAGCCATGCTCCTTAAGGGGGCGCTCGAGGCGGAGTCCAAGGTCGGGCTGAAGATGAACGCTCCAAAGGCTTCGCTTGCCGACATCGTCAAGGCGGTTCCCTCGCTTCGCAACCCGACCATTTCCCCCCTCGCCAACAATGATTGGGTCGCCCTCGAGACCATCATCGACGAGAGCGTCGCCCGGGAGATCATCCCGCAGCTGAAACGGCTGGGTGCCGAGGGAATCGTCGAGTACCCGCTGAACAAGGTCGTCTATTGACAGTGCCCGAATGTCGCACCGGGACCGACCCCTTGCCGGCGTCATCATGAACACTGTCACGCTCGGACTCCTCCAGCACGCCTGCGGCAGCGATCCCGCGGCCAACCTGGCGAAGGCCATTGAACTTGCGGAAGGGGCGGTGAAGAGGGGTGCCCGGATCATCTGCACGCAGGAGCTCTTCCGCTCCCAGTATTTCTGCCAGGCGGAGGACTATCGGAATTTCGAGCTTGCGGAGGGTGTCCCCGGGCCGACTTGCCGGGCGTTCCAGGATTTCGCCGGAAAACACGGGGTCGTCGTGGTCGCCGCCCTCTTCGAGAAGCGCGCGAACGGGATCTACCACAATACGGCGGCCGTCATCGACGCCGACGGGTCGCTTCTCGGAATCTACCGGAAGATGCACATTCCGGATGATCCGCTGTTCTACGAGAAGTTTTACTTCACCCCGGGAGACACGGGCTTCCGAGCATGGAAGACCCGCTACGGGACGATCGGCGTATTGATCTGCTGGGACCAATGGTACCCCGAGGCCGCCCGGTTGACCGCCCTTCGCGGGGCCGAGATTCTCTTCTATCCGACGGCGATCGGCTGGCATCCCAGGGAGAAGGCCGTTCTGGGCGCCGACCAGCACGGAGCCTGGGAGACGATCCAGCGGGCCCATGCCGTCGCCAACGGCTGCTACGTCGCCGTATGCAACCGGATCGGACTCGAGCGGCCGGCTGGCGGTGATGGGATCGAATTCTGGGGGCAGAGTTTTGTCGCCGGAACGGGAGGGCAGGTGCTCGCGAAGGCCGCGCCGGACCGGGAGGAGATCCTGATCGCCGCGGTCGACCTGGCCAAGGTCGACGACACCCGCGTGCACTGGCCTTTCCTGCGCGACCGGCGGATCGACGCCTATGGCGATCTGTCAAAGCGGTTTGTCGATTGACGGACGGCTCCTCATGTCTTCAACGCACAAGCCGGAAAAACAGGCGCGCAAGCCGGATGCCACTCCCGCCTCCCTCGGATTCCGCATGCCCGCCGAGTGGGAACCCCAGGAGGCGGTCTGGTTCTCCTGGCCGCACCGGCGGGCGACCTGGCCCCGTCATTTCCGGCCGATTCCCGCGAAATTTGCCGAGATAGCGGCCGTGGCGAGCCGTTGGGAAAAGGTGCGCATCAATGTTCCGAAACCGCTGCAGGCGCGCGCCCGGTTGCTTGTCGCGCGGGCGGGGGCCGAGGCGGCTAACGTCGAATTTTTCGATAATCCAACAAACGACGCCTGGTGCCGGGATCACGGCCCGATCTTTGTCAAAAACGACCGCACCGGCGAGGTGGCGGTCACGGACTGGCGTTACAACGCGTGGGGCGGGAAGTATCCTCCCTTCGACGCCGACGATGCGATTCCGGGACGGATCGCCCGAAGGCTGGGACTGCGGCGATTCAGGAACGGCATGGTCCTCGAGGGTGGTTCGATCGATGTCAACGGGCGGGGCCTCCTATTGACGACCGAGGCCTGCCTTCTGAATCCCAACCGCAATCCGGAGCTCACCCGAGCCGGGATAGAACAAAACCTGCGCGATTTTCTCGGCGTGCACACGATCCACTGGATGGGGGAGGGCATAGCCGGCGACGACACGGACGGGCACGTGGATGACCTGAGCCGCTTCTTCTGCCCGGACGGAATCCTGGCGGCGGTCGAATCCGATCCCCGGGATGTCAACCACCGCGCTCTCCGCGGAAACCTCGAGCGCCTGCGCGGCCTGAGAACGCCCGAAGGCCGCCGTTTCCGCATAGTCGAGCTTCCGATGCCCCGCGTCTGCGCCAGCGACGGCCGCCGGCTGCCCGCCACCTATGCCAATTTTCTGGTTCTCAACGGCGCCGTCCTGATGCCCGCGTTCCGCCAGCCCCGACGCGATTCCGCCGCGGCGGAGATTCTGGCCGGCTGCTTCCCCGGGAGGCGGATTGTGCCAGTCGATTGCTTGGAACTTGTTCTGGGCCTCGGGACTCTCCACTGTATATCGCAGCAGCAGCCCGCCTCCGCCACCTGATGCCAACCCCGATCCTCCCATCCCGCCCAGGGGCCCGCGGCCACAGCCGTTTGCTCCACCTCGCGTTCCTCCTTGGCATGCTGCTCGCCGGGTGCGAGGACATGCCGGAAACCCTGCGCAACCGGCTGCCGGGAGGGGCGCCGCCCCGGGTCCACACGTTTGCAGCCGAACCCAAGACGACGTTTGCCGCTGCGCGGGCGGCCCTTGACCAGATGGGCTACCATGTGACGCGGGGCGGCCCCGCCGAGGGCCGGATGACGGCCATGAGCGAGGTTTCAGCCGGCGACTGGCCCGGCAGTTCGCACCAGTTTACGCTCCAGGCGGAGTTCCATCCGACCCTCGATGCCTCCGGCACGGAGGTCAGCGTCCGAATGACGGAAGTCATTGAGGCTGACTCGGCCAACCACCAGGGCCAGGGAACGGAGGCGCCGCTGCAGGACACTCCCCTGGTGGAGGCGTTTTTCCACGGGATTGAAAGAAATCTGGCCCCGCCGCCGGCCGTCCCGCCGGTTCCGCCGCCGTCCCGCTAGCGCGCCGGCTGACTCCGGCCCGGCAGGCCCGAAAATTCTGCTTGCCGCCCGGGGGGCCCAGGTGAGAACCTGACCCTTCGCGGCATTTTTATCGGTCAGGATGGCGCCGCCGCGATGCTCCCGCCGTCCTTTCCCGTCAGTATAACCGTCAACCCACGGTCCCGCCCCGGCGGGGCCAACATCGGCTGGCTGGATGCTTTGGAGCAGGTGTTCCGCCGGCCGTTTTCGCTCATGAGCTCAGTAATGCAAGACCTGCTCGCCCAGTCCGCCTTCGACAAGTTGAAGGAGGGCGCAATTGTCCCGGGCACAATCACCGAAATCCGCCAGAACGAAGTCGTCGTCGACATCGGCGGAAAATCCGAAGGGGTCATCCCCGCGAACGAATTCATCGACATCGGCGAGCTGCAGATCGGTTCCACGATCGAGGTGCTCGTCGAGAAGCTGGAGGACAAGGACGGCAGCCCGATACTGTCCTTTGACAAGGCCGAGCAGAAGAAGAACTGGGACAACATCCTAACCAAGTTTCCGGAAGGCTCCGTGGCCACGGGCCGCGTGAAGGCCAAGGTCAAGGGGGGCCTGATCATCAGCATCGGGGTCGATGCCTTCATGCCGGCCTCGCACATCGACGTGCAGCCGCCCAAGAACCTCGATCAGTACGTCGGCCAGACCTACGACTTCAAGGTCCTCAAGATCAACCTCGACCGCCGAAACATAGTCCTTTCGCGCCGCGAGCTCATCGAGGAGCAAAGGACGGCAAAGCGCCGGGCGCTGCTCGACTCGATCCAGCCGGGCCAGATCCGCAAGGGCGTCGTCAAGAACATCACCGATTTCGGGGCGTTCATCGACCTCGACGGCATGGACGGCCTGCTCCACATCACCGACATGAGCTGGGGCCGCATCTCGCACCCCTCCGAAATGCTCA
>CAZSEH010000106.1:0-10709 GCA_964605835.1 uncultured Opitutaceae bacterium | reverse complement strand
GCCGCGGCCTGCGCTGGGGAAAGGGGAAGGGCCCTGCCTTCCCTGGCTTGGGTTAACTGAGCTTGATTCCCATCGCCTTGGCCGCGCGCACAAGGGCGTCGGCCATGTCGGAAGGAGTGATCGCCACCTCGACCCCGCACTCCTTGAAGACGGCTATCTTCGCCGCCGCTGTGTCCTCGGCGCCGCCTACGATTGCGCCGGCGTGGCCCATGCGGCGTCCCGCCGGGGCGGTTGCGCCCGCGATGAATCCGGCGACGGGCTTCCGGCAATTGGCCTTGATCCAGCGCGCGGCCTCGACCTCGGCGTTTCCGCCGATTTCGCCGATCATGATTATCCCATGGGTTTCCGGGTCGTCATTGAACATGCGGATCACGTCCAGGTGCGACGTGCCGTTCACCGGATCGCCGCCTATCCCGACGCACGTGCTCTGGCCGATACCCCGGACCGTGAGCTGATAGACCGCCTCGTAGGTGAGGGTTCCGGAGCGCGACACGACTCCGACATGGCCCCGCTTGTGAATATAGCCCGGGGAGATGCCGATGCGGCAGCCCCCGTGCGAGTCGGCTCCGGCGCCCGGCGTCACGATTCCGGGGCAATTCGGGCCGACGAGCCGGGTGGAGTTGCCCTGAATCACGCGCTTCACGCGGACCATGTCGCGGATCGGGATTCCCTCGGTGATCGCCACCGCGAGGTCCATGCCGGCATCGGCGCACTCGAGAATGGCATCGGCTGCGAAGGGGGGCGGCACAAAAATCGCGGACACCATTGCGCCCGTCGAGCGTCTGGCGTCGGCGACCGAATTGAAAATCGGCACGCGGTGCCCCGCATGCTCAAATACCTGGCCGCCTTTGCCGGGGGTGACGCCCGCGACGACCTTCGTGCCGTAGTCGAGCGAGAGCCGGGCATGGCGCGCTCCGAAGTCGCCGGTGATGCCCTGAATGAGGATCTTGGTTTCGGGAGAGACGAGAATGGCCATTTTGGGAAGGATTTTGGGGTTTCTTATGCGGCGACGAGTTTGACGATCTTCTGGGCCGCATCGGCCATTGAGTCGCCGTTTACGATTGTCAGGCCGCTCTTTGCCAGGGTCGCCTTTCCGGCGACGCTGTTGTTTCCCTCGAGCCGCACGACGAGCGGCAGCTTCAGGCCCACTTCGCGGACGGCCTCGACAATCCCGTTGGCGATCACGTCGCAGTCCATGATGCCTCCGAAGATGTTGACCAGGATGCCATTAACCTTCGGATCGCCGAGGATGATCTTGAAGGCCGCCACGACCTGCTCCCGGGTCGCGCCGCCGCCGACATCGAGGAAGTTGGCGGGATTTCCGCCGAAATGCTTGATGATGTCCATCGTGCTCATCGCGAGTCCCGCGCCGTTGACGAGGCAGGCGATGTTTCCGTCGAGAGCGATGTAGTTGAGGGAGTGCTTGGATGCCTCGATTTCCTTGGGGTCCTCCTCATTCAGATCGCGAAGGGCGAGGATTTCGGGATGGCGGTAAAGCGAGTTGTCGTCGAAGGACACCTTCGCGTCGAGGGCCAGGACCTCGCCCGCCGATGTCGTGACAAGGGGGTTGATCTCGACCATCGAGGCGTCGGTCTCCCAGTACAGGCGGTAGAGGTTGCGGATCAGCTTTGCCGCGTTCTTTCCCTCCGCCGGATTGAAGCCGAGCCCGAACACGAGCTCCCTCACCTGAAAATCGGCGAGCCCGTACGCCGGGTCGACGACAACCTTGAAGATCTTGTCAGGCGTTTCGTGCGCGACCTTCTCGATCTCGACGCCGCCCTCGGTCGAGGCGACGATCACCGGACGCGACGACACGCGGTCCAGCAGGATCGCCAGATAGTACTCCTTCTTGATCTCGTTCGCGACCGTGAAGTAGATCGTCTGAACCTTGCGGCCCGCCGGGCCCGTCTGCTTGGTGACCAGCGTGTTGTTGAGCATCTTCGAGGCCACATCGCGGGCCTCGACCTTCGACTTGCAGAACTTGACCCCGCCCTTGTAGCCGTCGGTGAAGGTTCCCTTGCCGCGGCCGCCGGCGTGGATCTGCGATTTCACCATCGTCGGGCCCTCCGGCAGCACGGCGAGCGCGTTGATGAACTCCTCCGCTGTCGTCGCCGGGGCGCCCTTGGGAATAGGCACTCCAAATTGTTCAAACAAGGCTTTGGCTTGGTACTCGTGAATGTTCATGGAACGATGGATGGAAAGACGAAATCTCTCACAAAACGGTTTTCTTTGACATAAAAAACCAACATCCGGATCCGCCGGACGCCCCAGGCTCGCATGCCTTGTGATGCATGCGGGCCTGGCTCAGCGCTTGAGCAGCTCGCGGGCGAGGAATGCGCCCTGAAGCGCGGCGAGTTCCTTCAGGCCCGACTGCGCGAGCGCAATGAGGCCCTGGAACTGGTCATGCGAGAAAGTCGCCTCCTCTCCGCTTCCCTGAACCTCCACAAACCGGCCCTGGCCGGTCATGACGACGTTGCAGTCGACCTCGGCGTCCTTGTCCTCGACGTAGGCAAGGTCGAGCAGCTCCCGCCCGCCGCAGATTCCGACGCTGACCGCGGCGACCGAGTCGTTGAGGGGGCTTTCGGAAATCCGCTCGCCGTCGATCAGTTTCTGGACCGCCAGCCGCGCCGCGAGATAGGCGCCCGTTATCGCCGCCGTCCGCGTGCCCCCGTCGGCTTGAAGGACGTCGCAGTCGATCCAAAGCGTGTTGGTCCCGAGCTTCTCGAGGTTGATGATCGCCCGCAGCGAGCGCCCGATCAGCCGCTGGATCTCGACCGTGCGCCCGTCGATCCGGCCCTTCGCGATGTCGCGGGGCTTCCGCTCGAGGGTCGAGTACGGAAGCATGGAGTATTCGGCCGTGAGCCAGCCGCCCTTGACGCCCTGCTGCTTCATCCAGACGGGAACCGAGGGCTCGATCATCGCGGCACAGATGACCTGCGTCGCCCCGTAGCGGACCAGCACCGATCCCGTCGCGTGGGGTGCGACTCCGGAGGTGAATTCGACCGGGCGAAGCTGGTCGGCGCGCCGGCCATCGGCGCGCGGGAGGGGGGATGTCATGGTCAGGCGTCCAGGGCGCCGGGCAAACGCTCTTCGCGCTCGGTCGGCTTTATGTGTGTCGTCACCTCGGCGTTCTGCGCCGTCATGGATGCGATGAGGCGGTCGTTGAAATCTTTCGCCGGATCGTGCCCGATCCGCTTGAGGGCCTGCGTGAGGGCCGCGACCTCCACCAGCCGCGCCATGTCCCGTCCCGGGCGCACGTAAAGCTCGATGTGCGGGACCTTCATGTTGAGGATCGAGTAGTAGTGCTCCTCGAGCCCGGTCCTCTCCTCGACGGCGTCCGGCGTCCATTCCATCAGGGAGACCACCATGTCGATCCGCTTTTCGCGGCGGATGGATTTCACGCCGAACATCTCGGCTATGTTGATGATTCCGATTCCGCGGCACTCCATGTAGCCGCGGTTGAGCTCCCGGCTCGACGCCATGAGCTCGCGCTCGTCCACGAGCTTGATGACCGTCAGGTCGTCGGCGACGAGCGAGTGCCCGCGTTCGATGAGGGCCAGGGCGCACTCGCTCTTTCCCACCCCTGAATCGCCACGCAAAAGGACTCCCACGCCCCGGATGTCGAGCGTCGTTGCGTGCTCGATGATGCTCGGGGCGAACTCGTTGTCGATGCACAGGGTCGCCAGATTCACGTAGTTCATCGTGATCAGCGGCGTCCGGAAGACCGGCAGGCGCATCGAGCTGGCGACCGCGAACATCGCCGGCGTGGCGTTGAAGTTGCGCGTGAGCACGATGCAGGGCACGTGGCGCTTCACCATCTCGTGAAAGGTCAGCGACTGCTCCTCGGCCGACCGCGTCTTCAGGAATGTCATCTCCGCGGCGCCGAGCACCTGGATCCGCTTGTTCGCGAAATACTTGAAAAATCCGGTCAGGGCGAGGGCCGGCCGGTTGATGCTCCCCTCCCGAATCAGCCGATGAAGGCCGGCCCCGCCCGTCACGAGCTCCATTTTCAGTTTCTCGCGGTAGGTATCGTAAAAATACTCGACCGTTATGCCGTGGATGGCCTTTTGCATGGGGTGGGTCTGTCCTGGGGAATCTCGGCCGGGGGCGGCGAGGGTGTCAAAGGTTGAAATCCTCCCCGAGGTAGAATTTCCGGGCCTGCTCGTCCTGGATCAGGAACTCGCCCGTTCCCTCGGTGAGCACCTTCCCCTTGTGGATCAGGTAGGCGCGATCGACGACGCGCAGGGTCTCGCGCACGTTGTGATCGGTGACAACGATCCCGATTCCCTGCTGCTTCAGGAGCCGGATGATCTTCTGGACCTCCGCCACCGAAATCGGGTCGATCGCCGCGAAGGGCTCGTCCATCAGGAGAAATTTCGGGCGCGTGACGAGGGTTCGGGCGATTTCGAGCCTGCGGCGCTCCCCCCCGGAAAGGGTGTACGCCCTCTGGCGGGCGACCGTCTCGAGGCCCAGTTCCTCCAGGCGGCGCCCGACCTCCGCATTTCGCTTCGAGTGCGGAATGCCCACGGCCTCGGCGATCGCCCGAATGTTCTCTTCAACCGTGAGTTTTCGGAAGACCGACGGCTCCTGCGGAAGGTAGCCTATCCCCCGGCGGGCCCGCTCGTGCATGCGAAGCCGGGTGATGTCGTGCCCGTCGAGCCTCACGCATCCCGAGGTTGCCGGAATGAGGCCGACGATCATGTAGAAGGTCGTCGTCTTGCCGGCCCCGTTCGGCCCCAGAAGCCCGACAATTTCACCCGCGCATATCCTCAGGTTGACCCCGTCGACGACGGCCCGCGTCCCGTAGGTCTTGACCAGTTTCTCGGTCTGGATCGAGGCGGTCCCGTTCGTCATTTTGCAGGTGCGGAGGAGGGCGGCAGGGCGACGGCGGGCGTCGCTGCGGGCTCCTGCGCCGGGGGCGCCGGTGGCGTCTGGTTCCTGTCGAAACCGAGATCCTTGATCGCGGGCAGCGTGAAGCGCACGTTCTTTCCGGTGACGACCCGCCGGTTTCGGTGCATTTCGATGATGTCGCCGGTGCCCACCGAATTGTTGCCGTGATCGGTGACGGAAGGGCTTTCGGTCAGGACAATCTTGTCCTCCGCGGGAATGACCTCCGCCCGGCCGCAGGCCGCCTCCCGCTCGCCCTGCCAGATATGGACGTGTCCCGTCGAAAGCATGTACTTGAGCTGGTTCTGCTGGCCGATCGAGTCCGACTTGTCCGCGGCCTTGGCCGTTATGGTCTTCATGCGGTCGCATGTCATCCTGATGTTCGTCCCGGTGACGACGACATTGCCGGTGAAGAACGACACGGTCTCGGTGTCGGTGCTGCTGCTGTCGAAGGCATCGCTCGTGATGACAGTCTGCTGTGCCTCCGCCGCCCGAAGCACGGCGGGGGCCGGAAGAAGGAGGAGAGCGAGGGCGAGTGCCTGTTTCATTTCAGCATGTCTCCGAGTTTCATATTGAAGACTACCCGTGCGTTGCGATGTATGGAAACTTTTTCCCCATTCTTCTCATAGGTCCAGTCCTCGCCGCTGATCTCGCCGTTGTCACGGATCACGCGCACTGCCCCCGGACCGCTCGCGTGCTGATCCTTGGGAAGATAGCTGGCCTTGGCGCTTAGAAGGATGCTGGTGACCCGCTGCTCCCGATCGCCCGAAAAAACAGTGATTTCGATGTTCTCGACGTCGATCCGCTCCGAACTGACGGGATAGACCCTGTCGCCGCGCAGGCTCATCGAGCGGAAGCCCTCCTTCGTGAACAGCGGAAGCTTCCAATCCTGGGCGGGCGAGAGGGCCGGGACCGGGGGCTGGTCGGCGCCGGCAAGGGGCGCTGCGAGCCCGAGGAGAAGCAGCAGGAAGCCGGGCCTGAAAAGTGGGAAGGCAGCCACACCGGGCCCTTTGACGAGGTTCCTCACGCGAAGTTCCTTAACAGTCTGTTATTCGGCGCATTTTGCTCCCCTCAGGCCCTGGGCCGGGCAAGGAGCAGATCGCAAATCTCCCGGACGGCGCCGCGGCCGGCCGCGCGCTCGGTCACGCATCCCGCGGCGGAAAGCGCGGAGGGCATCGCGCCTGGAACCGCGACTCCAAGCCCCGCCCATTTCATCGCCGGGACGTCGATGTCGTCATCGCCCATGTAAATGCACTGACCGGGTGAAAGCTGAAGCTCCTCCGACAGACTCCGAAGGGCCGAAAGCTTGTCAGGGCACCCCTGGATCAATCGGGTGATCCTGAGTTCGTTTGCGCGCACGGTCGTGGCGCCCGACTCGCGCCCGCTGATCCAGGCGACTGCGAATCCGGCGATCAGGATCCGGCGCAGGCCCAGCCCGTCGAGGACCGAAAAGAGCTTTGTCTCGGTTCCGTCGGAGGCGATGGCCACCGTTCCATCCGTCAGAATCCCATCGACGTCCATGGCGAAAAGCCGTACGCCGGGCCAGAATTCCGGCGGAATCGAGGATGGAGTCACTCGAGCCATGCGGCGATTTGCCCGATCACCTTTTCCGGCGTTGGCCGGAAGGCAGCCTCAAGCTCGGGCGCGAAGGGCACCGGCAGGTCGAGCGAGGCGATCCGGAGCGGGGGGGCCTTGAGCGCCCCGAACTGCTTTTCAACGAGCCGTGAGACAAGTTCCGCCCCGAATCCGTGGGTGCGCCGGCCTTCGTGCAGGACGATGAGCCGGCCCGTCCGGGCCAGCGATGATTCGATTTCATCGAGGCAGAGCGGCGAGAGGGCCCGAAGGTCGAACAGCTCGAATGCCTTGTCGTATTCCGAGGCGAAGTACTCGCAGGCGCCGGCCGCGATGTGGGTCATCTCGCCGTACGTGACAAAGGTCGCAAAATCGCCTTTTCGGAGCCGCCGCGGCTTCCAGATGTCGCGGTAGTTCGGGTCCCACGAGACCTGTTCGCGCCCGCGCCTGTACAGGGCCTTGTGCTCAAAGAGGAGGACCGGGTTGTCGTCCTCGAAGGCGGCCAGGACGGCATTGAATGCGTCCTGCGGCGTCGAGGGATAAAGGGCCTTGAGCCCCGGCATCGAAAGGAACAGGGACTCCAGCTCCTGCGAGTGGAAGGAGCCGAACGTCAGTCCTCCGCCGCATGGCAGACGCAGGACGAGCGGGCACGCGGCGCCCGAGCGAAAATGCATGGTCGCAGCGTTGAGCGTGATCTGCGTCACGGCCTCGGTCGCAAAATCCGCGAACTGAAATTCCTCTATCGGCCTGTGGCCGTTCATGGCGAGGCCGATCGCGTAACCCGTGCATGCGCTTTCCGCCAGCGGGGTGTTCAGCACACGGGGACGCCCAAAATCCTTCAGAAGCCCCTCGGTCACCTTGAATGCGCCTCCATAGGTTGCGATATCCTGGCCGAGGACGAGCGATTCCGGGCATTCGCTCAAGACCTTGCGCAGGGCGCGATTCAACGCCTGGGCGACCGTCAGCTGTTCGCCGTCTGCACCCGCCGCGTCGGGTCCCGCCGAGCCCAGGCTTCGCACCCACGGCCGCGCTCCCGCGGAAGGCGCAAAAAGGTCCGATTCCATCCCTTCCGGGCTGATCGGGGGAGTCGGCAGGGAAATCTTTATGCAGGCTTCGACAAATGCGCCGAGTTCGCCTTCCAGGGCGGCCAGCCGCGGTCCGGACCCTTTTTCGACGAGGAGCGCGCGCAGCCGGGGAAGGGGATCCTGGCGCTGGAACCCATCGGCCTCGCCCGGGCGAAGGTAGTCGCACGTGTCGTAGGCGGCGTGTCCCCGCAGCCGGAGCGTGCGCGCCTCGACAAGTACGGGCCGGCAGGTCTTCCTGGCCTGCGCGATCGCCCCGGCCAGGCCCGCGGCGCAGGCTGGAACATCGGTGGCATCGACGACGCAGGCGTCGATGCCATAACCGGCCGCCCTTTGCCAAAGCTCGGTCCCGGGCCGGAACTGTTCGGAGACCGGCGTCGAATACGCGTAACCGTTGTTCTCGATCACGAAGACGATCGGAAGCGAAAGCAGCGACGCCAGGTTGAGGCATTCGTGGACGTCGCCCGTGCTCGATCCGCCGTCGCCAAAGAATGCGAAGCCCACCGCCGGGCGCCCCAGCCGGCGCTGGGAGTCGGTCATTCCGAGGACGGTGCCGCCCATTGCGCCGAGATGGCTGATCATTGGGATCGAGTGGTGCCGGGGATCGCCGTGATGGATGTTGCCTTCGCGCGCCCGGGTCGGGCTCCCGGAGTTGGCGAAATACTGGTTCAGGTGTCCGCACAGGTGCCCGCTCCAGATCAGGTGCCCGCCGAGATCGCGATGGGTGAACGCTACGGTGTCGATGGCCTTGTCCGCCAACAGCGCAAGGGGCACGATCAGACCCTCGTTGCCCTGCCCGCCGGTGACCGTCCCCTTGATCAGGCCCTGCCGGAAAAGCTCCAGGATCCGGTTGTCGATAATGCGCGAATAGTGCATCCACGCATAGATGCGCTCCAGGGCCTGGATCGGATCCTGCTCCAGCTCCGGGGCGCGCAGGTCGCGCGCCGCCAGGATGTCGGGCGGGGGAGGGAAGGCCATGTCCAAGCCCGAAGGCTGAGGCTCCCGGGCGGGCGGGGCAAGCGAGAGATTCCGAAGGTTATCCCCTAATCAGCAACTGGAGCGGAGACGGCGTCGATGGCCTTCATCACCTCGGGCGTCAGCTTGTCGACGGCATCCAGGGCCCCGAGGTTTTCGCGGAGCTGCCCGACCTTCGAGGCGCCGAGAATGACGGTGCTGACCCGCGGGTTCTTGAGGCACCAGGCCAGCGCCAGAATCGGAAGGGAAATGCCGATCTCCCGCGCCACCCCCGCGAGTTTCTGGACGGCGGCAAGGCGCGCGGCTGCGCCGGGTCCGGTCAGCTGGTCGCGCAGCCAGTCAAGGCTGGGAAGATTCAGCCGTGAATCGGGCGGCACCCCGTCGCTGTATTTTCCGGTCAACAGGCCGCTGGCCAGCGGGGACCAGATCGTCGTGCCGAGGCCGGGCGACTCGAAGAGCGGCTCGAGATCCCTTTCCACACGCGCGCGGTGAAACAGGTTGTACTGCGGCTGCTCGACCACCGGCGGGTGGAGATTGTGCCGGGAGCACGCATCGAAAGCCGCGCGCAATTGCGCCGGCTCCCACTCGCTCGTGCCCCAATAAAGCACCTTTCCCTGGACGACCAGGTCGTGCATTGCGCGCGCGGTTTCCAGAACGGGTGTCTCCGGGTCCGGCCGATGGCAAAGGTAAAGGTCGAGATGGTCCACCTGCAGGCGCCGAAGCGCGGCATCACAGGCCTCCGCCACGTGTTTTCGCGAAAGTCCCGTCTCGTTGGGACGGTCTCCGTCGGAACCGAAGAACACCTTGCTCGAGACGAGGTAACTGCTGCGCCTCCATCCGGCCTGCTTCAGGATCGCCCCCATCACGATCTCGGCCTGGCCGTCGGCATAGGCCTCGGCATTGTCGAAGAAATTGACGCCTGCGTCGTACGCGGCATGGAGCAGTTGCTTGGCGACGGGGTCGCCGATCTGCTTTCCGAAGGTCACCCAGGCGCCAAATGACAGCGCGCTTATCTTGAGTCCGGTCGGACCTAGTTGGCGGTATTGCATAACGGGAATGGCGGTCAGGCGCCGTCGATCTTGCGAATCCGCTCGCTGTGGCGCCCGCCCTCAAACTCGGTGACGAGCCAGATGCGCACAAACTCGAGCGCCTGCTCAAGCGTGATGGTCCTTGCGCCTATCGACATGCAGTTTGAATCGTTGTGCGCCCGGCTCCAGATCGTGGTCTGCTCGCTCCAGCACACCCCGCAGCGAACGCCCTTCTCACGATTGGCCACGATCGCCTCGCCGTTGCCGGAACCCCCAAGCACGATCCCGCGATCGAACTCGCCGCGGGCGACCGCCTGGGCGACCGGGCGGATGAAATCGGGATAGTCGCAGGCCGCCTCCGAGTCGGTGCCGAAATCGCGGACCGTGTGGCCCTCCCCGAGGAGCCACGCCTTGATGGCCTCCTTGTACTTGAATCCGGCATGGTCCGAGCCGATCGCGATCGAGAAAAGCTTCATGGGGACGGTCACAATTTTGGTTTCAGCAGGACGCGTCAACCCCCGATGATCGACCAAAAGGCCCCGGAGTCCATGAGATCCGCCAGGAGGGCCGTCGGGCCGTGCGCTGCCAGCTCCGACAACGAATGGCCGCCCGTCGCGACGGCAAGCGAGTTGGCTCCAATGGCATGGGCGCAACGGACGTCGTGAGGGGTGTCGCCAATAACCCAGACCTGCCCCGGGGTGAAGTCGATCCCATGGAGCTCGCGGGCCTGGCGGAGGCCGTGGTGCCCCAGCTCGTCGCGGCGCTCGCAGTCGTCGCCGAACGCCCCGAATGGGAAATGGTGCCAAAGTCCGTGGTGGCAAAGCTTTATCTCAGCCGCTCGCCGCGAATTGCCGGTCAGGAGGCCCTGGGCGACTGCCCCGCGCGAGAGAGCCCCATCAAGAAGGGCCCTCACCCCGGGGAGTACCCGCGCGCCCGGCTTTGCCATCTCGCCCGGCAGGGCGTCCAGATAGGCCGCCATGTAGTTGCGAAAATTTACTTCATTTTCGGGCAGGTTGCACCGGGAAAAAATCTGGCGTACAATCCGGCGATCTGTGCAGCCGGCGTACTCAATCCCCTCCGGGATAACCGCGATACCAAAGACACAACTCAAAGCATGGCGCAGGGCCCGCAGGCTGGCGCCGCCCGAAGTGATGAGAGTTCCATC
>CAZSEH010000105.1:0-11199 GCA_964605835.1 uncultured Opitutaceae bacterium | reverse complement strand
AACTGGCGCGCCTCCGGATGAGCGGCGTTTTCCGGGTGAACAACGCGGAGGGCTTTGTGCGCCTGCTCGAGTCCAATTACGGCGTGAAGGTCGAACGCCGGGCTGACGGAGAGGTTGTGCTTCGCGGGATTCCATAGCAAAAGGATGACCCAACCGATCTAGATTCGCCGCATCCAACGATGGATGCGATCGTCTCTTGTTTACGATGTCTCATTCGCCTCCGCAGACGCTCCGCGCAGCGGGTGTGCATTCACCATTTAGTCAGGCTGGGGTGGTCCGGTTTGCCGGTGCTGCCATGCTCGGCATGATCCTGGCGCTGGCTGCGCGGGCAGCCGATGATGCGGAAAGGAAGGCATTCAGCCTGCCGGCGGACGGCGCGGAGCCGGCGCTCAAGAAATTTGCCGAGCAGTCCGGCAGGGAGGTTATCTTTCCGACAGACTTGGTGAAGGGCGTCCGCACCCGCGCGGTCAGCGGCGTTTTTCGGGTTCGTGAAGCGCTTGGTCTCATGCTCGCCGGAACGCCGCTTCGGGCAAGCCAGGATGATGCGACGGGGGCCTTCGCGATAGTCCGCATGCCCTCGGTCGCAGCCCAGTCTGCCGCAGTCCCGGCAACCGGCCCACCAGCGGCCGTCACACCGCCGATGGCGCCCGCTCCGCCGGCCGATCAATCTCCGTCGGCGGCAGGTCAGCCGCCCGTGCGGGTCGCGGCGATCCTCACCAATCCCGATGGCAAACCGGTCAGGCTGAGCCCCTTCGAGGTCAACGCCAAACAGGCCCAGGGATACTTCACCCCCAACACGACAACGGGCACCCGCCTGGCCAACAATATCGGCGATATTCCCAATTCGGTCACGGTCATCGACAGGCAGCAGATCGAGGACACGAATGCCCGGAACATCAATGACATCCTGATGTACGAGGCAGGCACGGAAGGCTCGCACACGTACACGCCGTACACCGGATTCACCGAGCTCACCCGCGTTGACGACGCGCTGGCGGGATCGAATGACAATCCCGCAAGCATCGGCGGGCTCAACACGCTGAGCACCCGCATCAACGGCCTCGGGGCGCCGGAAAACGAAGTGGACAACTTCTGGGGCATCTACCGGATTCCGTTCGACACTTACAACGTGCAATCGATCGAGATCGACCGCGGTCCGAACTCGCTGATGTTCGGATCGGGCGCGGCGGCCGGCATCGTCAACTCCACGAGCACCCAGGCCCAACTCAACAGGCTCAGCGGCGACGTTGGCCTCCAGACCGGGAGCTTTGGCGGGTTTCGCGAAACCGCCGACATCAATCTTCCGCTGATCAGGGGCAAGGTGGCCCTCTATCTGGCGCAGGAATTCACCTCCGTCGGCATGCAGCGAAAGCCCTCTTCCGACCTGACCCGCCGGCAATATGCCGCGATCACCGTCGACCCGTTCAAGTCGCACAGGACGAAGCTGACCGCGTACGCCGAATTCTACAACAACTACGCCAACGATGAGAACACGCTGCTGCCCACCGATTACGTGACTCCGTGGATTGCCGCGGGAAAGCCGGTGATGGACCCGATCGCGGCCTATGTCACCGATCTGGCCACCGGCAGGAGGCTGGGGCCTTATGTGTATTCACAGACAATTCAGGGGTTTATCTGGAGTGGGCCGACGGGCCCGGGGGCGTTGACGAGCATCACCTCGCCCCTCTTCCATGCCGGCATAACGGCGCTCGCAAACCACCTGACTTACGCGGTCGCTTCCAATGGCCAGTTCCTCTGGGGAATCCAGCCGCAGCAGACCCTGGGATCGAATTACGGCGGTCTCATTCCGGCCCAGGTGCCGACGACACCGCTCACCACATCCCAGGCATTGGTCCGCTCGATGTTCTTGACCGAGTCCACCCAGCTCCCCATTCCGGGCGTCGGCGCTCCCGGCACGCCGGTCACCTATGTGAACGGTGTGGCAACCGGCGGCTATGCCTCGTATTTCCAGCCCGGCGTTGTCGACCCCGGCATCTACGATGCGCAGAATGGGCCGAACGTTGTCGGGGCGGATTTTACCCGGTCAACGGCCAGGACCTATCACGCGGAATTGCAGCAGAACATCCTGTCCAGCGGCCGGTATGGATCGTTGGATGCGGACGTCAGCTTCTTCCGGCAGGAGTACCACGATCTGGAGGTGGATCCGAACAATCAGCACAGCAACGGCACTCCCGCGGCCGGCGCGCTCTTCGTGGACACGAATGCCAACCTGGAGAATGGAGCGCCGAATGCCTACGCCGGGTCGACTTTCATCGAGGATTACGCGGGCGACGGCTTCTACCACCCGGAAAACAATCAGGACTGGCGGGCGATTCTGACGTACGAATTCGACCTTAGGGACAAGGTCCCGGGCTGGCTGCAATGGCTGGGACACCACAGGGTCATGGCCGAAGCCTCCACCCACGATGATGTGCAGCAGACGATTCGCCTGCGCACGATCGTCAACGGAGGCGACGGCTCGTACACCTCGGAACTCTATCAGCTGAACAACCAGCCCGCGATTCCCGGAAACTGGAGCGTGACGGAAGGCGCGCTCCCGATCCGGTGGCAATACCTGAGTGCGCCCGGGAGCAGCGCCGCCACGCGAGGGCCCGGACTTCTGGGGATTCCTGGATTCGGTTCGCCGACCGGCATTGCCGCAACCACCTACAACTACTACACGGGCCAGTGGGCAAACAGCGGGCTGACCCTGGCGGCGCCTGCTTTCAACGGCTACCAGATCACCGAAAACGTCCAGGACCAGAAAACCTACTACTGGCAGAGCTTCCTCTGGAACGACCGTATCATCGGCTCGGTCGGACTCAACGACGATATAGTCAAAAACCGTTCCGGCGCAACCATCTATAACGTGGTCATCAACGGGATTCCGACGGCCACGGCCAACAATCCCGGCTTGGTCAGCACGGTGAACGGTGTGCAGAATCCCGCCCTGAAGTATTCCCTGGGACCATGGAATCCCACATCGATTGCAGGCCAATACCAGCCTGGAACAAATCAATTGGCCATGGAGAGCCTGGGAGAGATCGGCGGCAACACGTACAGCGAGGGCTTCGTGGTCAGGCCGTTTGAGAACTGGCCTTCGATCGACGGGGCGGCCAGCCGTGGCAATGTCCTGGCCGCGGTCGCCCGCACCCTCGGCATGACATTCAACAAGGCGGACAATTTCAATCCCCCGACGGGCACGTATACCGACCTCCTGGGCAACCCCCTGGGGAAGCCGCAGGGAACGGAAAAGGACTACGGCCTGGAAATCGCCACGCCGGACAAGAAACTGTACCTGCGCATGACCTGGTATAAGAGCAGCAACGAGAATAATATAGCGGGAGTGTCCCAGACGCTCACAGCCCGGGAATACTATGTCGACGAATACGATATGAAGAACTGGGCGCAGACGATTGTGGAACTGCAGTCCGGTGAGGATCCGACTTCGACGACCTTCGGCAACCAGACGCTCTACCCCTTGAGCCCGGCGCAGTACCAGACGATGGCCGCCCTCACCGGACTCAACGCCAACTACCTCCGACTCGGTTCCGGCAATCCCGTGACAGGTGGCTTTTCAAACCCGGAGGCCACAAGTACCACAAGTTCTGGCGGTTACAATTTTGAGCTGACCTACAACCCATCGCCAAACTGGACGATGAAACTCACCGCCTCCCGCCAGGACGCCATGCTCTCCGCGGTCGACTCCCAGGCCAAGGCCTACCAGGCTGCCCGAATGCCGGTCTGGACGACGGCTGTCGCACCGGCCGGGTACCAGGGGGTGTACACAAACTGGACCGGAGGCGGTTCGACCGCGATCGCCTACATCGGCAACTTCTGGAATTCCTATGGCTATGGAGGCGACTCAGCCGACACCGGTGGTTCCAACGGCGGGCCCCTGACTGTTGGGGGCTTCTACAATAATGTCGTGACGGTCCCGATTGCGGTCGAGGAGGCCGCCCAAGGAAGTGAAGTGCCGGAACAGACACGATATAACATAAGATTTATCAGCAACTACCAGTTCATGAACGGGCCATTCAAGAACTTGGGTGTCGGCGGAGGCCTCCGTTGGATGGGCAGGACCCTCATGGGCTATTATGGCGCCACCCAGGCGTCCCTTCTGAACGCCTCGGGCCAGGTTGCGGCTGATGACCTCACCAGGCCCATCAACAACCCGGCGCAATTCCATGTCGATGCCTGGCTTTCCTACGCATTCAAGCTGCCGTGGGACAATGGTCGGATCAAAGCCACGGTGCAGATCAATTGCGTGGACTTGACATCGAACGGCTACATCCTGCCCATAGCCTACAACCTCGACGGCACGCCCTACACCTGGCGCATCATCCCGCCAAGGCAGTGGTCCCTGACAACGCGTTTCAGCTTCTAGCGAAGAGTCAGTCCTGGGACAGGGTCAGGCAGAAGGGTTCCGACGATGCCGGCACCTTTGATTTTGGGGAAAGACCTCCCGGCAGCTGCTTCTCAGCCGGCAACGGGCGAGCACCCGCCCCGGTCTTTTTGAACTTGGGATCATGCTGGCGGGCGAGTTCGCCGTACGTGCTGGCGAACGGTGCGCGCGGGAGGAGATAATATACCAATTCGCACCCCATCGCTTCCGCCGCTTTTTGAAGGGAAGCCAAGGTGACGGCTCCCCTCTCCTCGGCAGTCTCCAGCTCGGCGAAGGACTGCCGCCTGACACCGAGCTTCCTGGCCACATCCTCCTGACCCAGGCCGATGGCATCCCGAACCGCCCGCAGCCAGCCTCGCGCGGGTCGTTCAGCCGAGGCTTGCGCGACCCTGAGTGGCCCGAGGCGGTGCTCCAGTCCATCTCGAACAGCCCACATGGCTAGTGTCTTCATGCAGGTTATATCCTGCTTTTAGTACTGTCATTTGCAAGCAAAAAACAAAAGCAATCTAAAATCAAGCAGTCTATAACCTGCGTCCAATGACATTCTGCGAATTTTCTGTTATGAATGCACAAGTAACTCCAACCTAAATCCTTGCGGCCTGCACTTTGACCTCTGTCAATGCAGGATCCGCATGCCTGCGTCTGGGGTCATTTTCCCAATTGCCGGTCGGACTGTCCGCCGCCTACTTTCTTTCGATAGACTGTCTGGGTCTTGGAGGTGGAAAACCCGAGTGCCGGGTAGAAACTGTGGCTTTCGACCCGCTTCATATTGCTTCGGACAACCAGGGCGTCCGCGCCGGTCTCCTCGGCCCACAGCTCGGCGCGCTGGACCAGGCTCCGGCCGACGCCCCGGCGACGGCACCTTTCGGACACCACCATCCCGACGATTTCAGCCCGGAACCCCGATTCCAAGGCGTCCGATGCGTGGGCGTGGAGCCAGGCCACCGCCTTTCCGTCCAGAACCGCAACAAGGACAAGGTGGTCCTCCCGCATTCCGATCCTCTCCAGGCGCCGTCCGGTTTCAGCCGCATCCGCGGCGTAACCCAGCTGGGCCGTCAACGCCGCGATCTCCGCCGCGTCGGATGCGCCCGCAATGCGAATCGTGATCCGCTCGTCCACGGTCGCTGGCACTGCCTGGGCCACCCGCCTACCGAAGCCACCCAGGAGCCGCCTCCAGGTATTTTGCCTTGGTGAGCATGCGGCGCATTCCGTCGAGCGTCTTCCACGGGGACTTTGAGACGGTCATATTGGCAATCCAACTCGGCAAGCTGCCGCCGGGATCGCTTTGGATTTGGTAAACGACCTCCACGGCGCCCCCCGGGAGTGGCGTAAACGTCCATGAGCCCTCGATCCTTGGCACGCGCACCCGGCCGGGCGTCCGCGGGATCGTGTCGGGTTCGCCATGCAGCCGGATCGTGACGACACGGGTCGCCGGCTCCTGTTCGAATGTGTCGTGCGAGACTATCTCACGATCCCGCACCGGAAAGGGAACGCCGTTGACGAAGCAGACCCAGCGTTCCCGGGGCCCCTGCGTTTTCAGGACGCGAGCCTCCTTGCAGTCCGCAAACCATTGCGGGTAGGCCCCGACGTCCTCCATCAGGGCGACGACGCTGCCCAGCGTGCTCTGCACGCGCATGACCGCTCGGAATTCCTTCATCCCCCACCCCTGCACCGACCGGGTTGAAACAACGATGCCGTCGCCCACATTCGCCTCTTTCCAATTCTCGGCGTCTTCTGCCCCGCGAATCAAAGCGGGGATCGCTAAAAGCAGGGCAACCAGCGGAGCTGTCTTCATGAGGGTGCCTTACCTGAGGCGCGCGCGGGCGGAGAGGCAATCCCATTCCCCTCACGACGAAGCATGGCCCGTTGGATGCCAAAAACCGCGACTCAGCCCGCGGGGCGGAGCCTGCCGCGCCGGCCATCGTTTCCTGTCGACTTTCGAGTCCCATCGGACCACGATGATAGTCGGGTATCTTCTGCCGGGCTGGTGGCGGAATTAAACTACCAGAACTGGGGGGAGTATTCACCCAAGTGTTCTGTTACAATTCGTCCACGTGTAGTCCTTGGCCCCGACTGTCCGGTTCGATGGAGATTGAAGACAATGATTCGCTGTCGTTCCAGCCGGCTGGGTCGCCAGGTCCTGCCCTGACTCCCCCGCCCCCTCTTTCCTGATTTAGCCTATCCCGGACTTGATTTGGCCTGCCGGCAACCCCGCCGACAGGTCCGATCGGTCGAAAATCCACACCAACCACATGAACCGTCCGCGATTTTTCCATAAGAATACCGCAGCGGCCATGCCGGCTTTAGCCGTGCTTCTGGCCGCCGCTCTGATTCCCGCCACCGTTAGTGGCCAGACGGCGAACAATCCGCCGCCCCCCGCAGACCAGCCTGCGGCGGCGAACCAGCCGCCTGTTCCGATCGCGACGACTGCCACCCCGGTTGCCGAGGGCGAGACAGTCAGGCTGACGCCGTTCGAAGTCAGCGCCGACCAGGCCAAGGGCTATTTCACCCCCAACACCACATCGGGCACGCGCCTGGCAAATAACATAGGCGACATTCCCTCCGCGGTCACCGTCATCGACAAGCAGCAGATGCGGGATACCAATGCGCAGAATATCAATGATATCATGATGTACGAGGCGGGCACCGAAGGCTCGCACACGTACACACCTTACACCGGATTCACCGAGGTCGCGCGGCTTGACGATGCGCTGGCGGGTTCAAACGACGCGACGATCGGCGGACCCACAACGCTGAGCACCCGGGTGAACGGACTTGGGGCGCCCGACAACGAAGTGGACAACTTCTTCGGACTAAACCGGATTCCATTCGACACGTACAACGTGCAGTCGATTGAAATCGACCGCGGTCCGAATTCGCTGATGTTCGGCTCCGGCTCGGCGGCCGGCATCGTCAATTCGAGCAGCAACGACGCGCAGCTCAATAAACTGGCGGGGAACGTGAGCCTCCAGGGCAGCAGTTTTGGCGGCTACCGCGAGACCGCCGACATCAATATCCCGCTGATCCGCGATCATGTGGCCCTCTTTCTCGCCCAGGAGTTCACGTCGGTGGGCACGCAGCGCAAGCCCTCCTCCGACCTGACGCGCCGCCAGTATGCGACGATTACGATCGACCCCTTCAAGTCGCACAAGACGAAGATCACCGCCTATGCGGAATTCTGGAACAACTACGCCAACGACCAGAATACGATTTTGCCCGACGATCTCGTCACTCCGTGGCTCGCCGCCGGCAAGCCGGAGATGAACCCGATCACGGGCTACGTCACCTATCTGGCCACCGGCAAGATCGCGGGGCCGTTTGTCAGTTCGACGACCAGCCCGAATTACGTCGCCGGCATACCGACGGGCACGGGCGCCCTGACGAGCATCACATCTCCGATCTTTGTTCCCGGCATGACCGCATTCGGAAACCACTTCACCGAAATGTTCGCCAATGGCCACTTCCTGTACGGATTCCAGCCGCAGCAGGCCATAGCATCGAACTACGGCGGCCTGATCCCCGCCCAGGTGCCCACGACGCCGCTCACTGCGTCCCAGGCGATGGTCCGCTCGGAGTTCATGACCGTTTCCCAGCAGCTTCCCATCCCGGGAATCGGCACGGCGACCGCCCCGCTGGGCGGATACGCTTCCTACCAGCAGCCCGGCGTTGTCGATCAAAGCATCTACAATTCGCAGACCGGGCCCAATATCGACGGATCGGACTATACGAATTCCAAGGCGCGGACCTATCATTTCGATTTCCAGCAGAATATCCTGTCCAGCAGCAAGTGGGGCTCATTGGATGCGGATGTCGCCTTCTTCCGCCAGGAGCTCCACGACCTGGAGATGGACCAGAACAATCAGCACTCAAACGGTGGCACCTCGGCGATGAACACCCTGCTGGTGGACACGAACGCCTACCTGCTGAACGGGGCTCCGAATGCCTATGCGGGCTCGACCCTCATCGAGGACTACCAGGGTGACGGATTCCAGCGCCCGGAGCTCAATCAGAACTGGCGCGGGATGCTGACGTACAGTTTCGACCTGAGGGACAAGGTCCCGAAGTGGCTGTCCTTCCTCGGACACCACCGCATCATGGCGGAAGCCTCCACCCACGACGACATCAACCAGGGGATCCGCCTGCGCACGGTCATCGACGGCGGCGACGGCTCGTACACGTCGATGCTCTACCAATTGAACAACCAGCCCCTGATCCCCGGCAACTGGAACATAGCGAGCGAGGGCGTCGAGGCAACCCGCTGGCAGTACATGAGCGCTCCCGGCAGCGTTGCCACCACCCTTCCGCCCTCACAGATGGGCATGTCGGGATATGGCTCCGCGACCAATCTCTCGGCGACCACCTACAACTACTACACGGGACAGTGGGTCACCAGCGCGATTCACCAGTATTCGCCCGTGCTCGACGGATACACGATCTCCGAAAACGTCCAGGACCAGAAGACCTACTTCTGGCAGAGCTTCTTCTGGAATGACCGGATCATCGGTTCACTCGGGCTCAACGACGACATTGTGAAGAATCGCGCCGGCGGGACCATCTACAACGCGATCATCAACGGCGTCCCGACGGCCACGTCCAACAACGCGGGCCTGGTCAGCTACATCAATGGCACGTACAATCCCAACCTGAAGTACAACGTGAGCCCCTGGAACCCCACCACGACGACGGGTGTGTATGCTCCGAATACGTCCCAGCTGATTCAGACCAGCCTGGGAGAGATCGGCGGCAACACGTACAGCATGGGCTTTGTGGTCAAGCCCTTTGAGAACTGGCCGGCGATCGACTCGGCGGCCAACAACGGCAACATTCTGGCCGGTTTCCTCCGAACGCTCGGCATGACGTTCAACAAGGCGGATAATTTCAACCCGCCGACCAGCACCTACACCGACCTCCTGGGCAATCCGCTCGGGAAGCCGGCGGGAACGGAGAAGGACTACGGGCTGGAAATCGCCACGCCCGACAAAAAGCTGTACCTTCGCATGACCTGGTTCAAGAGCAGCAACGAGAACAACACGATCGGCGTATCGCAGACATTCACGAACCGGGAGCTCTACATCGACCAGAATGAAATGAAGAACTGGGCGAGATCGATCGTCGAGCTGCAGTCCGGCGAGAATCCGACGTTGAACACCTTCGACAACCAGACGCTCTACCCCCTGACCACGGCCCAGTACCAGACCATGGCGTCGCTGACCGGCATGAACCTGAACTACCTCTCGGGACTTGGCGGCAACGACATAACCGGCGGCTACTCCAAGCCCGAGGCGACAAACACGACGACGACCGGCGGCTACGACGCGGAACTGACCTACAACCCGCTGCCGAACTGGACCATGAAGCTGACCGCTTCCCGGAACTTCGCCTCGCTCTCGTCCGTCGACGGCCAGGCAAAGGCCTACCAGGCCCTCCGGATGCCGGTTTGGACGACGGCCGTCGCGCCCGCCGCGTACTCGGGCGTGTACACCAACTGGAAGGGGGCGGGCTCGACGGCGATCACCTACCTCGGCTCCTTCTGGAATTCATACGGCTACAGCTCCAACGCGACCGACACCGGCGGGCCCAACGGCGGGCCGCAGACCGTCGGATTCTACTTCAACACCGTGGTGACGATCCCGATCACGGTTGAAGAGGCGGCCCAGGGCAGCGCGGTTCCGGAACTGACCGAATATAACATCCGCTATCTCACCAACTACATGTTCACGAGCGGGGCGCTCAAGGATGTCGGCATCGGCGGCGGCCTGCGCTGGATGTCTCCGACCCTGATGGGCTACTACGGCGCGACGCAGGCGGCCCTGCTCAACGCCGCGAATCAGGTCGCGGCGGGCGACCTCGGCAAGCCGATCTACCAGGCGTCGCAGCTCCACGTCGACGCTTGGATCAACTATGCCCTCAAGCTTCCGTTCGACAACGGCAAGATCAAGTGCAAGCTGCAGCTCAACTGCGTGGACCTGACCTCCAACGGCTACATCCTGCCGATCGCATTCAACCTCGACGGCATGCCCAACACCTGGCGCATCATCGCGCCGCGGCAGTGGTCGCTGACCTCGACGTTCAGCTTCTGACCAACCCCCGATCCTTCTCCACCCGGCCTTCGGATGGAGAAGATCCGAACAACGGCGGCCGCAGCGTAATCGGCCGCCGTTTTATTTAAGCTGCACGTCCCAGACCTTCGAATGGTGGGCCGATCCCGCGGGTCCCTCGACGGTCAGCACGACGACCAGGCTGCCGGGGCGCTTGTATGCGTGGACCGGGTTCTGCTCGGTCGATGTCGTGCCGTCGCCGAAATCCCAGTGCCAGGAAGTGACCTGGCCGACCGAAAGGTCCTTGAAGGCGACCAGGCGGCGGTCCATGTCGACGACTTTCCATGAATACTGGGCCCCGATCGCCGGCAGGAACTGGGCCTCCATGGGCATGAGGCGGAACGCGCAAAGCTCCGAGGCGTCGCCGTACATCATGTGGTGGCGCGAAAGGTTCCAGAAATGCGTGTGCGCGCCCGGCCGCGTCCGGTCGTACTCCATGATGGCCCAGGAAAGCCCTATGATCTTGTTCTCGGCCAGCACCGACTCCACGGCGCGCTGCGGACCCTCGGGCCCGGCGTAATCGAAGGGCGTGACCCAGAATTCGAGCGTCAGTTTTCCCGGCTGGCCGTCCTTGAAGTCGTAGCGGGTGGCTGCATTGGCGTACGGCAGTTCCTTGATCCAGGTCGGGGAACCCCAGGCCATGCACCAGTCCTTGTCCTTGGCCGGCGTGAAAATGTGGTAGTTCTGCGCCTGCAC
>CAZSEH010000104.1:0-11218 GCA_964605835.1 uncultured Opitutaceae bacterium | reverse complement strand
TGTCGTGTCCAACGTCCTCGGCTCGGTGACGTCAAACGCGGCGAACGTGGCGGTCGCCGTCAACTCGTCCCTGTACAACATTTCCTCGCGGGCGTATATAGGCACCGGCCAGTTCCAGAATCTCGTGGCCGGGTTTTACACGAACGGTTCGGGCTCAAAGAACGTCGTCGTCCGGGGCATCGGGCCGAATCTGGCGATTGTTTCCCCCCCGCTTGCCGGGCTGACCCTTGCCAACCCGAAACTGACCTGGTTCAACGCAAGTGCCACGGTGCTTGGAACCAATACGGCTTGGGGCGGCGGCGCGAGCTTGACCAACGCATTTGCGAACGTCTATGGCGCTTCGCTGCAACCCAATTCCAACGACACGGCGCTGTTCATGAGCGTTCCGGCCGGCCCCGGCATCGGATACACGGCTGAAGTGGACGGATTGAACAACGGGAGCGGAGTGTCGCTGGTGGAAATCTACGACTACGATTCGTATGTCGGCACACCCGCCTCGCGCCTGATCAATATTTCGTCCCGCGCTGTGGTGGGCACGGGCAACCAGTCGCTTGTCGCCGGATTCTACGTCATCGGCAGCGGCTCCCAGACGTTGCTTATCCGCGCCGTCGGACCGGGGCTTGCGGGCACCTCCGCATTTGTGGGCCTGACTCTCGTCAAGCCCACGCTGACCCTCTATGACGCTTCCGGAAACGTCGTCGCGACCAATATCGGATGGGGGAACACCGTCACCGCGGGCAACTCGACCGCTGCGGCGGGGATCCAGTCGGCAACGACCGCGATCATGAGCAGCGTCTACGCCAGCACCATTGCATCAGGATCCAACGACTGCGCCATGGTCGTCACCCTTCCGACCGGAGGCAACGCCGCCGGCTATACAGCGCAGGTGAGCAGCGCCGACACCACCACCGGTCTGGCCCTGGTCGAAGTCTACAATGTCCCTTAAGGCGTTACGGTTGCCCAGGGCCGCCAACGCAGAGGGCCATGCTGTGCACTACCGATTGTTCCGCGAAGTGGTTTCCGGGTATAGCCGAATGAGAGGGGCCGCAAGAGTTAGACATCGGGGTCCGCCTCAGACACCGCTAAATGACAGCCGGAATCGTTGGCTCGGTCGTCGACGATTGGACATCATCGAAACACTTTTGCTAGCGGAAATGACTTTCTGCCGGAAAAAACGGACCAAAAATATGCCGAAGAGTCGAGTGGCGGTGAACGGAGGTTCTGCAACGCAAACGGGCGAACTTCTTCACGTCTCCTAACGGGTTCGAGCTATTCCCCTCTGCGGCGATTGCGAACGCCACCTGTAACGCGCGGTTGCGAAGACGTTGCGGCGATATTTCGCAGCTGAACCGCCTACCCACCGCTTTGAGAATGCACCAAATGTGCTGTGCCGATAGGACCGTCGATGATCAGGGCTTCGCGTTCATGCGAGTGCTCCGACGCAGGGTTACACCCCATGGCTGCGGCCCAATCATCGTGGCAACATGTCCCCCTCGGGCAATATCGGCCGAGTCCTTCCTGAATTAATATGAAAACCAAATTCACCCAGACCGTCTTATTCCTCATCCTGGCCGGGGCTCCCGGAGCGTTTCTTGCCGGCTGCAAACCGGCGCCAGCTCCGGAGACGACCGGAAACTACATCGACGACACGGCAATCACATCGAAGGTGAAAGCTGCGCTTCTGGCCGACGACGCTGTAAAGTCGCTGCAAATTTCCGTCACCACGACGCAAGGAACAGTGCAACTCAGCGGGGCGGTCGACAATGCCGATCAAAAATCCGCCGCGGCCAAAGATGCCGCCGCTGTCGCCGGGGTCAAGGACGTGACCAACAATATCACCGTCAAGTAGCCGGTGCCGAAGCCAACAAAGGGTCCACCATGCTGATGTTCATTTCGGTCGGTCTACCGATCGCCGCCCTCGGTTATTCCATGGTGTACCTTCTCTTTGGTGGCGGAATCGGCGGAGCGATCGTCATTTTCATTGTGGCGAGAATGCTCGGCAAATAGCTCATCGCCTCGTAGTTGACGAGCAAGATGCCCGTGTTTAGGAGCACCGGTTTCGGATGCGGGCCAGCAACACTTGGCTCGTGGCATCGAGGTGGTAGTAGAACGACCGCCGCAGGCCGAAGGCCCGGGCAGTTCCCGCTTTGGCAAGCGGCCCGCACAGCCTACTGCGGAAGCGGAACGGTTAACAGGTTCGAGCTATCCGATTCGTAGCGAGCATTTCGTTGGGCGTCATCGAAACACTTTCCCTTCGATTACTGATCCGCCACTGGAGGATATGGCTCAAAAGGTCCCTGAACTCTTCACTGGCAGCGAAGGAAGCACAATCGCTACCGCTAAATCCGCACGCCGCCCGTCTGCTATTCGGCAACAAAAGTCGGATAGAATCCAGTAACTGATTCTTCAGCGGGTGTTTACGGATTCGCCTCTTTGAAACAGTTTTGCTGCCGGTTTCCCGGATTATTGGAATTCGGAAACAAAAGTCTGCTCTCCCGGCATTGCGGCGAACAGGAGGCTAGTTGCGCAGAGGCGGTCTGGGTACCCGAAGAAAGATTCTCGCCCAAAGGGCATAGCTCAGGATGACGGCTGCATCGAATAAGACGATCTTCAGGACCGATATTCCTCCCCTGACCCGCACGCTGACCAAATCCAAATCAACCAGGAGCAATGTTAGCGCGACGGGAAAGCCGACAAGAAAACTGAGGGGTGGCCGCTGGAATCGCGGACGCTTTTTAAACATACGCTGGAGCAGAAAGGTCGAGAGTAGGATCCCGAGCAGTGGAACGAGCACATAGCATCCGAGCGCAAGGGCAACATGGGGCCTTCACGGAGCCCTGAAGGCCATGATTGCAGCAAAGGCCAGCGCGAGCGCAGAGCGCCGTAGCAAAAGCGAGAAGCTTAGAGCCGGCCCAGACGGGTTCGTCGCGCCGCCGGCTGCCTGCGGCCGATGCCCCCATTGGGCTGGGTTGAAGGTCTCGTCCTCCTTCTGGATTAGCATCATCCGGAGGTACCGGTAGCGCCAAAGCCCGATTCCGACAGTCCAGACCAAGTAAATGCCGGCGGCCAGCCCGACGTCACGGACAAACGGAGAAGAAAACGCCCGCAACTTCCTCGCCGCGATCACCAGAAGAGTGATGGATGCGGCAGCCGCCCCCAGCTGAATCCAGGCGAACCGGGACACAAACTTCTGCTCGCGCGGCGATTTGGTGTGGTCGGTGGCGATCGCTTTCCGGCTCACAAAGGCTCCGGTCAGCAGCGCTAGCAGCCCGCCGGCCGGCCCCGCCGCCGCCCAGGCGCCCTTAGCCACCGATCCCGAGGCTGCGGTTCCGGACGATGCCGCAAAGCCAGGAGCGTAGCTTCTCGGGATCGCGAAGGGCGGGTAGCTGCTTCCAGGCGACGACAAAGGCCTCCTGGGCCAGGTCTTCGCTTTGGGCCAGGCTGCCCGTGGCATTGTAGGCTAGAGCGCAGATCAGCGCCTGGTACCGGGCGACGATCCGGCCGAATGCGTCGCGATCGCCGCGCCGGACTTGGGCGACGAGTTCCGCGTCGGCATATTCAAGGGGGGGCATCTTCTCGGAGGGCAACATGGTACCGAAGGAGTGCCAAAAAAGGCCAGACTGTGACAGGATTCGAGCCGCGGGCGGGAATACAATGGTGCTTCAAAGTCGCGTCCGCGTGACGCGGTTCAACCCGCCAAGCTCAGCGTGCAACGAGGAGGACCGGGCCCAGAAGGCCGGATTCCTTCGTTGGCGTGGCGGTGAAGCCCCGGCTGCCGACTCGCGGAGGCAGCAGCGGAGACTTCTTCATCCAGCTTAGCCCATCCCACAACAGTGTGCTGTTGAACAGGGGCCCTGCGGAGCCCGTCGCCGTCGGCGGCGCGCCGACGCGGCTGCTTTGCGTCGAGCGCACCTCCACTTCAAGCTCGTTGGCGCCCGCCTGCACGGCGTCGGTGACCTCCCAGCGGTAAGGTTGCCAGCCGCGCGCCTCAAGTTCCTTCCCGTTCAACTTCACGCGCGCGTAGTCGTGCACGTCGGCGATCTCCAGGAACAGGCGCTGCCCGGCCGGCGCCGCAGAAACGGCGAACTGCCTTCGGTAGGTGGCCGGTCCCGCGAAGGATGGCGCGCCCAGGTCCTCCCACGATTTCAGCGGAGTGGTGAGCTCCCTTCCGTTCAGTTCGAGCGTCCAGTTCCCGCCCAACTCGGCTACCGTGCTGCCCGATGCCAAGGACGGCTCAGGAGCTCCGACATTTCCTGGAAGCGGGCCCACCACGATGACTTTTGCCTCGTAGGGTCCGAGCACCAGCGGGAAGCGCACGCTATCCCCCACCGCTGTCACGTCGGCCATTGCGTGAATCGTTCCCGTTCCGAGGTCCCACACCTGCGCCTGCCCGTGGCCCGCCACGGTTGCAGCGCGAACCTGCAGCTGGTTGCTCTCATTGAAGAAGAAGTACAGGTCGCCGTCGCGCCAGGTCCGGTGCGTGTAGGTCAGGCGCGCCAGCGGACTGTCGAGGGCGACGTCCGGCTTTGGCAGCGCGGCGATTACCCGGGACGTGATGTCGCCGGAAGGTTCGATCAACGTGGCGAAGCTCAGGTCGGGCACCTCCTTCGCGTCCAAGAAGGTCTTACCCAAGGCCAGTTTCGGAGTCTTGCCGACGAAGATCAGTTTGCCGCCCCCGCCGACGAAAGACCGCAGGCGCTCCAGGCCGGCTTTCGACATCACTGCCGTCGACGGTACCACGATGGCACGATACACTTGGCCGCTCAGATTCTTGAAACCGCCGTCCTCAAGGGCGGCCACGGAGCTGAGCGATTGCTCGTCAAAGTAGTCCCAATCCACCTGGTGCTCGAACAGCTGCCAGCCGAGCTTGGTGGTGCTGCGGTCCGCCTCCAAATCGCCCAGCCACATGCTGCTGGCGGGGTGGTAGAGACCCACCTGCGCCGCCGGTCGCCCGATCGACATCAGATAGCCGGCGCGATCGATGTACCAGGCGAGCATGCCAACCACAGACGGAGTTTGGGGGCTCCGGCCTGCGCCAATCGCGGCGGTCGGCGGCGCGCCACGGTTCATGCCGCCCCGGAACTGCAGGAGCGTCATGCCGCGCACAAGCTGGAAATCGATCTGGAATTTTCCGTCGATTCCCGCCTCGCCGCCGCCCTCGGTCCATGCCTTGTTTCGCCCGAACAGGTGCGCCGCTGAGGAGGGAAGCTTGGGGTAGTTTTTGTTTTCCAACCACGTCCCGTCCGCCGTGTGCACCGCGCCCGGCGCAAGGCCGCCCAGGTTGTCGCATCCGGGGATCGGCATGTAGCGCATGGCGCGGAAAAACTCGCCTTCATTGCGGATCAGGTCCTCGTCCCAGCCGACCGACATCATCATGCTTTCGTGGTTGAGGTGGTCGAGGTAATCCATGTTGTTCTGCGCGCACCATTCGGCCAGCCCCCCGAAAAAGTTCTTGCCGAACATCGCGCTCCAGACGTCCCAGTAATCGGCCTTAACGCGCCAGGCCTCGTCGGTCATCTTGGGCGCGAAAAGGAGCGGCAGATACGGCTGGAGATCATAACCTTTCTCCTTCCGGAACTCTTCCAGAAGCTTGGGCGTCCACGGCATGAAGCCCGTATAGTCGTTTTCGTCCCCGTAAAAGCCCAGGATCGTCTTGCCAAACTCGTCGCCGACCGCCCGCTTGTAGACCTCGTGCGTCACCGTCAGGAAGGCGCGGGTGCCCTCCGGATCCAGGTAGTCGACGAGCGTGAAAAGACTGTCCTTGGCGCGGGTGCCGTCGGGCCGGTTCGACATGCGGGTCGGGGAACTGCGGTACACGTGCCTGACGAGCACGAGATCCACGGGCTGGTGCGACGCCCCGTTATTGGGCGGTACCGGCGGCGGCGGGATCCACTGAAGGAGTCCGTCGCGGATCGGCACAATCTTTGTGGCTCCCGTCGCCGGATCCACGTAAAAGGCGCCCAGCGTGTCGGGCGGCGCCGGCATCGAGAAATGCTGACCCGGAGTCACGGCGATGCGCACATCGGCGACGATCCCCTGCATGCCCAGCTGCGGGTACTCCTCGCTGATCTTGCCTCCGGCGAAACCGCTGGGGAAGTCGCATTCGTCCTGGATCCAAAGCTTCATCCCGCGCTTGGCGCACTCCCGGACCAGAAACTTCACCTGGTCCATGTACTCCTGCGAAAGATACATTGGCTCGCCTCGCCCCGGGGACATGTTGACGACGAACACCCCATTGGCTGACAGCTCGTCCAAGTCGTGAACGATCCTCGCCTTTCGTGCGTCGGCGTCCGGGCCATTCCAGCTGGCCCATGGCTGGATGGCGCCGTACTCGCGCGGCGGCGCCTTGAAGTTTGCGGCGACCTCGTCCACCGATGGCATGGTGATTTGCCGCCAGGGCTGCTGGGCGGGCAGGACCGAGGTCAGCAGGGGAAACAGGGCGAGGGTGCTTCGCATTCTTTTCATGATAGGCTCCTTAAGGCGGGGTCCGTTGCGCGGCCAAGCGGCGAAGCCAGCCGGGGCAACGAGGGCGAGGACTTTTTCGCAAACGCGGCGCGGCAGCGCAAGGGCGGAGCGCGGTTGGATGATATTTTATGTAGGCAGTGCACGCCAATGTTTCTTCAACCGCTAGAAAAAAGGCAGCAGCAAATCAATCACTGGTGACCGCTTCTGCCTCTCTCGAAACCGGCCTATTGCATTCGCACCGCCTTAAGCTGGCGCCCGCCCGGCCCCCTCGCGACGAATGAGGAAATCGTTCCATTTTGGCCGGATGAGAACTCGAACTCTGTCTCTTCGGATCTCAAGAAAAACCGCCGGTCGGAGGCGGCGAAAATCGGCTCTTTCGGCGTCTGCCCGGCCACCTCTGAGAACAGCTGCCCGTTCTCCAATGTAAGGACCAGCGAGGATGTCGGCGAAATCTGGTAAACACCAACGTACCGGGTGAGTTTCTCCGGCGGCAGGGCGATCGCCGGACGCTCCGACGGCAAGATCACGGTTTTGCCAAACGCCACGGCTACGAGTTTTGGGGTGATGTCGCTGACGCCGATGCCATCCAGGTTTGCGAGCACGATCACGCTGGTCTGTGTCTCCGGGAAATACGCCAGGTGCGAGCTGAAACCGTCGATCGCGCCGCCATGGGAATACTCTTTCCGGGGCTTGAAGCCGACGCCTATGCCCAGGCCCGGTCCGTTCCCAGTGGGCGTCGTCATCTTCTTCAACGACGCCGGCCGCAAAAGCCTTCCTTCATAAAGCTCCTGCTGCCAGCGCAACAGATCGTGGGTGGTCGAGTACAAGCCGCCCGCGGAGAACGGTCGGGTCATGTCGATCTGCTCGGCCGGGATGAATCCTTGCGGGCCAGTGGAATAACCGAGCGCCCGGGCGGCCAGGTTGGGTGAATTGGTGTCGTAGCCAGTATCCTTCAATCCGAGCGGATCGAGGATGTTCTGCTGCAGAAACGCGGCATAGCTCTGACCACTGATCCTCTCAATCAGGTAACCGAGCAGAATGAACCCGGAATTGCTGTAGCGGATGTTTTCGCCCGGCTGAAAATCCAATGGTCTTTCGCGAAAACCGGCTACCAGTTCTCCCGGCGTGGCTGGAGTATTCTTGGATGCGGAAGACTCGGGAAGGCTGGTCGGGTCCGGAATGCCCGACGAATGTCGGAGAAGATGGAGAAAAGTGATCTTCGCCCACGCCGCCGGAGCATCCGGCAGGTAGTTCCCAATGGGATCGTCAAGGCGCAGTTTCCCGCGCTCCTCCAGCAACAGAACGCACGCAGCCGTGAACTGCTTCGTCAGGGAACCGATGCGGAACTTGGTGGCCGGGGTATTGGGGATCTTCTGCGCGAGGTCGGCGAATCCGTACCCCCTGTCCAGCAACACCCGGTCGCCCGTGACAATGAGCACCGAGCCCATGAACCTTTTCCCATCGACGGAATACTGAACGACTTCGGCGAGTCTGGCATTTTGAGCGAGGCCGGCGGCGGCCGACGCGAATACGACGCAGGCTATGAATAAGGAGCGCATGGGGTTGAAAAGTGCGCGTTCACGTTTCGGGGCTCTGATTCTTGCGGGTTTGGGCGCCGGATAGCAAGCGCACCGGGCCGGATTGGCCGGCTATCGGCCAGCCGCCTCGATCACCGCGACCCAGTCGGGCCGTTGCGGCCGCTTCTCAAGTGTGAGCGTGCCGTGGTTGGTGATCTTCGCCCCGGTCGACTCGGTCGCCCCGGTCTCTGGGTTGAACCACGATACGTTCAGTTCGCGGGCGGCGATCACGCCCGTATTGAGCGTGATGGTTTGGGGTGCGCACACGTAGGCCATCAGGTAGGTGGCGTCGCTCTTGTCCTGTGTGCCGTCGCGGGTTACCTGAACGCGAGTAAAGATGTCCGCGCCCTGTCCGGCAAGGATCAGGCTTTGGTCGGGAATCCGCGCGAGATAGGGATGCGAATAAAGTAGCGTAGCAATGTGGTGCAACTGGCCGACCGCCGGCGTGTCGAGCGCTTGCGTCCAGTCCTCCACTCCGGGAGTCCAGCCTTTCAACATCCACGGCTGCGCGGTGTGCGGCGTCATCTGCCACAGCGCGTTGTGGCCGTAGGCGTAGCCGCAGCCACCGGCGAACACACACTGATAAAGGCTGCGCCGCTGGATGAGGGGGTCTTCCTGCGTGCCGGATTCGTAGCGGTGTTCGCCCATCATCGTCGGCTTGATCGTGGTGTTGCTCCAATCCGCCAGCACCAACGCGGCGGCGTCGAACGCCGCATTCGGCGCGGCGTTGCCGGACTTCGCCTGGCTCAGGTAGAAGTCCAGCCACGGCGATGCCGCGTAAAATTTGGAAGCGGAGTTCGGCGCCACCGGGTGAACGGTCAAAAGATTGCGGCCCGCGCAGCCCGCCTTCAGCGCGGCGCCGATCGCATTCACCCGATCCACCGCGATATAATGGGGCGAGGCCTCGCCGCCGGCGCAGAAGATGACGTTGGGCACGCCTGCATACCGGTGACCCAGTGCGCGGCCCAGCGCGGTCAACTGCTCGGCGGTGTAATGATTCATCGTGCCCGCTTTTTCGCCGGCCCACATCGCGTAGAGCATCACATACAGCCCGCGTTCGGCAGCCTTTCGGACGATGGCATCGCAGGTCGCGAAATACGCCGGGTTCAACTCCGTCTTTTCCGCGCCGATGTAGGCGGGCTGGCCGTAGGCGTTTTTCTCGTCAGCCTGCGGTGCGAAATTGAGGGCGAACATCACGGCGTTGAATCCGTGCGCCGCGCGGCTCTGGAGATAGGTGTCGATTTCCTCGAGCCTGAGCGCGCCGAGATTCCAAGCAGTGTCAGCCAGCAGGAAGACCGGCGCGCCGGTCTTCGCGTCCACCAAGTAATGATGGTTTGCGCTGACCTTCAGGCCGTCGCCGACCGGAGGGGGTGAGAGCGCGGCAAGCGGCGCGGCGCGGCAGGAATCGAGCGCCCAAACAAGCGTGACCCCAAGCGCGCAGACGAGGGCGGTGTGGAGTCTGTTCACTGCCGGCGAGGATGGGGTTGGTCGCGGCATCTGTCACGCAACATTCGCTCGCGCCGGTCGGAGCCTCAGGAGCGGCGCGCTTGTCTCGATGCGTTTATCCGGCTAGCGCTTTGGGATGATTTGTTCGTTTCGGGCGCTCCGATGGATTCCGCTGCTTGGCGTCGCGACACTGGCGTTCGCGAGCGACCCACCGACTGCGTGGGGTGACTGGCCGCACTGGGGCGCCCGGAGCGACGGCACCTATCGCAACCCGGTGCTGCCGTCCGACTATAGCGACCTCGACTGCATACGCGTCGGTGCCGACTACTTCGCGATTTCGTCCACGTTTCAGTTTTCACCCGGCATGGTGATCCTCCATTCCCGCGATCTGGTGAACTGGACCATCGCCGGCCACGCGGTTTACGACCTCAGGCAGATCGGGCCGGAGCTGAACTGGGACCGCATGAATCGCACGGGCAAAGGCATCTGGGCCGGCGCGATACGCCATCACGACGGAAAGTTCTGGGTTTTCTTTGGCACACCGGACGAGGGCTATTTCATGACGACCGCGGCGGATGTCGCCGGGCCGTGGGCGCCGCTGCACCCGATGCTGAAGGAGGCCGGCTGGGATGACTGCTGCCCGTTCTGGGACGATGACGGCCAGGGTTACCTGGTCGGCTCGAATTTTCGCGACGGCTACAAGATCCACCTCTGGAAACTAAGTGCCGACGGTCGCGATATTTTGCCGGAATCGGATCGCGTTATTTATCAGGCGAAGGGCAGTGAGGCCAACAAACTCTACAAGATCAACGGCACGTACTATCACTTCTTCAGCGAAGTGCAGTCCGAGGGTCGCGTGATCATGATGCAGCGCGCCAAGAGCATCGCAGGACCTTTTGAGGAAAGAAAGCAGCTCAAGCATGCGGACCGCGACGCGATGGAGCCGAACCAAGGCGGGTTCGTCGACGGACCGGATGGCAAATGGTATTTCTTGACGCACCACGGTCGGGGCGCGTGGGAAGGACGGGCGGCGAGCCTGCTGCCGGTGACGTGGATCGAGGGCTGGCCAATCGTCGGCGAGATCGGGCCGGATGGGCTCGGGCGCATGGCGTGGTCCGGAAAGATGCCGGCGAGCGGCCTGCCGGCGACCTTGCCGCAAACGAGCGACGACTTTGCCGGCCCGCGTCTTGCGCCGCAGTGGGAATGGAACTACCAGCCGCGGGCCGACAAGTGGTCCCTCAGCGAACGGCCCGGATGGCTGCGCCTCCACGCCTTCAAGCCGCTCGCACCCGACAATCTGCTGAAGGCGGGAAACACCCTCACACAGCGTTGTTTTCGCAGCGCGGAAAACGAAGTGACGGTCAAGTTCGACCTGGGCGGGATGGTCGATGGCGAACAGGCGGGGCTCTGCCATTTTGCGAAAACGCATTCGGCGCTCGGC
Source organism: uncultured Opitutaceae bacterium (assembly GCA_964605835.1). Lineage (GTDB taxonomy): Bacteria > Verrucomicrobiota > Verrucomicrobiia > Opitutales > Opitutaceae > Palsa-1447. The sequence goes on along the minus strand of CAZSEH010000104.1, from coordinate 289 downwards.
GTCAAGCAAGACGGCGCCGTCCGCGCGCTGGTCAATGTGAACAACGGCAGGGTCGTTGCGGGTCCTGCGATCACTTCGACCCGTCTTTGGCTGCGTTCGCGGTGGGGGCTCAGCGGGCTCAGCCGGTATTCGTTCAGCGTCGACGGGAAAACGTTTGCCGATTTTGGCACCGATTATCCGCTTTCATGGGGAAACTACCGCGGCGACCGGATTGGTCTCTATAATTTCAACGACAAGGCGGACAGCGGATGGGTCGACATCGATCGATTCGATTACCAATTGCGTTGAT
>CAZSEH010000103.1:0-11324 GCA_964605835.1 uncultured Opitutaceae bacterium | reverse complement strand
GCGGCAGCGACCTCATCGCATTGCACCCACATGCTGGCGCGGTTGCACGCCACCAGCACCGCAAAATCGATCTCAGGCGCAATCCACACGACGCAATTCCACCTCCCGTTGTCGCCCGGGTGCCAAAGCACGAGCCCTTTGTCACCGGGCCTGCCGCCCTTGGCCCATGGCCTCGCGCCAACCGACCAGCCGGCGGCATAGCAGTCAAAGCCTCCACTGTTGCCTGCGGCCGGATCCGGACTGTGCAGCGCCGCAAACGATTCCGGGCTCAATAGCGCGGGTTCGCAGTGCGGATTCACCGGGTCTCCGCGCAGTTGCAGCACGACGAATTTCGCCCAGTCCGCGACCGACATGTGCACCAGTCCGGCTGGGGCCCCAGCCAGCGGAAAATCCGCGCTGCCGCTGCCCGGATCGAATGGGATCTCGTCTCCCTGCGACATGGGGATTAGGGACAACAAGCGGCGGCCGCCATGTCCCCAGGGTTGGTCAATCTGGCCGGGAGTGCCGGGCGGACCAATGCCAGCCGTAGTCATCCCTAGCGGTTGGAAAAGCCGTTCCCGGATGAGATCCTCCCATTTTTGACCCGTGATTTTTTCCAGCGCGGCGGCAATCAGGATATAGTTCGTGTTCGCGTATACGAATCTTGTACCGGGGGCGATATCCGGAGGATGCGACAGTTCCTTTTCCGCATACCTCCGCCGTTCCACAGTCGGGCTGCCCCCTGCAAACAGGGTGCTCGCCAGGAAGCGGACATAATGATCCTTGGTTATGCCCGAGCGATGATGGAGGAGCTGCAGCACAGTCACCCGGGTCCAGGCCGGGTCCACCTTCGAAGCGGAGTCCCCAAAAATGTCCGCCAGACTCGTATCCCACCGCAATTTGCCCTGTTCGACCAGCATTGCCGCCAATGTCGCAGTCATTGCCTTGGCACAGGATGCAATTTCAAACTCATCGCCCATTTTCACCGCCTCGGGAGACCCTTTCTTGCGAATGCCTGCAACCCCTTCGGCAACAATGCGATCACCACGCAGGACCAGCGCCGCCATTCCGGGGATCTGCTCCCTCGCTATGAAGGGTTGCAGCTTGGGACCAAGATCGACGACGTCGGCGCTTGTCGATGAACCGAAAAGTCCCCCGGCACCGGTTCCCAAGAACACAAGCCAGAGCGCCCAACAGCGGAGGCCTCGTCGACGGGGTATTGCGGTCAGGCCGATCGGGAAAAGCTTCATCGAGTGTCCAACCCTTGTACGAGAGAGGAGACCGAGTCTTGCATGCAATGTGAACTGCGCACACCTCAAAACCGCTTGTGCGGCGTGACGGTCAAAGCCCGCAAACCGGCTCCCGGCGACCGCCGAAACGGCTTAGACCCCGCCAGTCTTTCCGGGGGTCTTTGAGGAGGCCTCGACCGCCTTGATCACCTTCGACAGGCTTTCGGTGTTAAAGGGTTTGTAGAGAGTCCCGGCGACGTGGAATCCTGGCGCCATCTTTAGGTACGTTCCCGCGCTCAATTGCCCACCGCCGGACATCGCGATCACCGGCAGTTTGGGGGATTTCTTGCTCAAGGCGCCGAGCAATTCGAAGCCGTCCATGTCCGGCATCACGATGTCCGTAATCACCAGATCGACGGTCTCGCGGCGAAGAAAGCCAATCGCTTCCTTGCCGCTCGACGCGACGGCGACGGAATAGCCCAACCGCTTCAGGCATAGCTGGATAAGATTGAGTATATCCAGGTCGTCATCGACAACGAGGATCGAATGAATGTCCGCGCCCACGGCTTGGAACTTTGATTGAGACCTGCTTGGTTGCAAGTTCCGATCCGGCGCCCAAATAAAAACCCAGCCGCACAAAACGGGCAACCTCGGCCGGCGGATTATCGCCGCAACGGAACGCGCCGCCATCCGTCAAGCCGCCGCTCCAGAAACCCCAGCTTGCCCGCGGCCTTGCGTGGCCGCCGGCCAATCCCCGTTTCCCATGATCACCTCCCTCCCTTGCCGCGTCGCTTTGCTGACTTTCGCGGCCTCGTTCTGCCTGCCCATTGCCCGCGGAGATGTTGCCGCCCACTGGCTGGGCGACAAGGCTCCGGCCTTGAGCGCCGGCGTGAGTTTCGGCGTGCCCTTCAAGCAGGGGGAGGCTCCAAAGAGCCAGGTCTTTTCACTGATCACGGCCGACGGGACGAGTCTGCCCGTGCAGACCTGGCCGCTCGCGTACTGGCCGGACGGCTCGCTGAAATGGGAGGGAATCGCCACGGTAGCCGGGCCCGCCAACCCGGGCGGATTCACTGTCAAGCCGGGCGCCGCAGCGGCCGCGGCCGGGCAGGCTAAGGTGCGGGTGAGCGCGAGCGACACGACTTTCGAGATCGACACCGGGCGAATCCAGGTGCGGATACCCAAATGGGGCGCCACCCTGATCGACTCGATCAGCGTTGGCGGCCGTGAGGTGGCCCGGAACGGCCGCCTCGTGTGCATCCTGCAGACCGGGCCCGACGGGGACCCGGCCGACACCCCTCCCCGCGAAGAATACGCGACGAAGGTCGATGCGGTGACGATGGAGCAGTCGGGGCCCGTGCGCGCAGTGGCGAAGATCGAGGGCAGGCACCGGGGCCTGAAGAGCGACCGGGAATGGCTGCCCTTTGTCGTTCGCCTGTATTTCTACGCCGGGCAGGATTCGATCCGGATGGTGCACACGATCGTCTATGACGGGGACCAGCAGAAGGACTTCATCCGGGGCCTCGGGGTGGTCTTCACCGTCCCCATGCGCGAACAGGTCCAGAACCGCCATGTGCGCTTCTCCGGTGAGAACGACGGGCTGTGGGCCGAACCGGTCCAGCCGATGAAGGGGCGGGACGGCCGGTTCGTCGGCGACCCGCAGACGAACGCCGATGTGTATCCCCTGCAGGTGGCCGGCAGGCGAGTGCCCAACCGCGAGCAGTTGAGCGCGCGAAGCCGGGGCTGGCTGGCCGACTGGGCCATCTGGAGCGACTTCAAGCTCGTGCAGCCCAACCCCGACGGCTTCACGGTGCTCAAGCGCACGAATCCGCAAAGCACGTGGCTCGCGGCCGGCGGCGGCCGGCGGGCCTCCGGGCTCGTCTTTGTCGGCGACGTCAGCGGCGGCCTGGCGGTCAGCCTCAAGAATTTTTGGCAGTCCTATCCGACGGCCCTCGAGGTGCGGCACGCCGGAACGGGCGAGGCCGCCTTGTATGTCTGGATGTGGTCTCCGGACGCGCCCGCCATGGACATGCGGCACTACGACACCCGGGCCCACGGCCTGGAGGCCGTGTACGAGGACGTGCAGGAGGGCCTGAGCACGGCAACCGGGGTCGGGCGCACCAGCGAACTCACGCTCTATGCGACCGGCGCAGTGCCCTCGAAGAAGGACACGGCGACGATGGCCCGCCTGGGCGAGGCGCCGCCGCTGATCGTCTGCACTCCCCAGGCCCTGCATGACGCGGAGGCCTTCGGCATCTGGGGGCTCGAGGACCGCTCGACACCGGCCCGGCGCGCCATTGAGGACCGGCTCGCCGCCACCCTCAACTTCTACCTGACCCAGCCCGAACAGCGCCGCTGGTATGGCTTCTGGGATTTCGGCGACGTCATGCACTCCTACGACAACGACCGCCACGTCTGGCGCTACGACCTCGGCGGCATGGCGTGGGACAACTCCGAACTCGGCACCGACATGTGGGTTTGGTACAGCTTTCTGCACACGGGCCGCGCGGATGTGTATCGCTTTGCCGAGGCGATGGACAGGCAGACCGGCGAGGTGTCGGTCTACCACCTGGGGCCCATGGCCGGACTGGGTTCCCGCCACGCCGTCCGCCATTGGGGAGACGGAGCCAAGGAGGCGCGCATCAGCCAGGCCGGCTACCATCGGTTCTACTACTACCTGACGACCGACGACCGCACCGGAGATCTCATGCGCGAGGTGCTGAACGCCGACTACAAGACCGTACAATTCGATCCCATGCGCGAGGCCAGGCCCATCACCGATCGCGAACGCGCAATCGCCCCGACCCGCGTGCGCCTGGGACCCGACTGGCTCGCCTTCATCGGCAATTGGATGACCGAGTGGGAGCGCACCGGCGACATTCGGTGGCGCGACAAGATCCTCGCCGGCGTCAACAGCATGGCCCGGATGCCGCTCGGCATGCGCACGGGCCGCAATCTCCTCATGGGCTACGATCCGGCGACGGGAAAACTCTATCAATTGGACGACCAGGCAGGCGTTTACAACCTCGCCACCATCATGGGCGGCGCCGAGGTCGCATTCCAGGTGAGCCAGATGCTCGACGATCCCAACTGGAACAAGCTCTGGCTTCAGTATTGCCGGCTCTACAGTGCGCCGAAGGAAATGATCCTCCGGGACATGACGACCGGAACCGAGGGCATGGACGGATCCTTTGCACGCGACGGACGCCTGGCCGGATGGGTCTTTTACAAGACGGGCAACGAGGCCTTCAAGCAGGTGGCCCTGAACGCCCTATTGGACCACGGACGCGACCGGCGCGGCGGCGGCGGGCGCATTCACCATGTAGACGGGCCGGAGGCGCTCAATCCGGTCGACGAGGGCTTGGGCGGGACAAACGGAGCGGCCCAGAACGGGCTCGAAACCATCACAATGCTGGGCTTCGTGGGCCAGTACCTGCCGGCCGAGATTCCTCCCGCACCGCCGGGCGGGAATGGGCGGGACGATGTGCGCGGCCCGGCGAGGGCCCGGCCGAATTCCCCGCCGGACAATTCGGCCGCCGCGCAATGACGCCCCTGGCTGACGCCCATCCGCTCATCCTTCCGGCCAACTACCCGATCCAAGGCATCGCGGGGAACGCTGCGATCGAGGAAGAACACATACCTCGTGTCCGTGCTTCAGGAAGCCGGATCCCAAGGTCTTCGCCACATCCCCCGAACCGAGTATGCCTGTTCTCATGCCGCAACTTGCCGACCGCCCGCGAGAATGCAAACGCACGGGGATTGCCAACGCCGTCCATCTCTGCCAAACCACCTGTCAACCGGACTGATCCCGCCCCTGGCCCCAGTCCTGCGCCCCCGCCAGGATTTCAGATCAGGCCAAAAAAAATTCTAGTTACTCACTAAACCTTAAGTCGGGAGAATGAACATCATGAGCAATAATGAATCGGGAAAACAACTGGACCGGCGCGCGTTCCTGAAGTCCGCAGGCGCCTTGGTGGTGGGCGCAGGCATCCTGCGGGCGTCGAGCCGTGCCAAAGCCGCCGACGTCGAGGGCGCGCACCTCATGACCCCGAGCGGCAAGCCGCTGCGCGGGTTGTTTCCGATCATGGAGACACCCTTCACGCAGGACAACAAGCTCGACACCGAGGCGCTTGCGGCCGAAGTCAACTTCTGCAATCGCGGACGCCTCGGCGGCATGATCTGGCCTGTGTTTGCCAGCAGCTGGTCGAGTCTTTCCGACGCCGAGCGAATCGAGGGCGCGGAGACCATCCTCGCCGCCGGCAAGGGCGGCAAGTCCGCCATCGCCATCGCGGTGCAAAACATGGCGTGGGACACCGCCACATCCGTGCGCTATGCCAGGCACGCGGCCGATCACGGGGCGGACGCCATTGTTTCCATGCCGCCGAACAACGGCTGGAATGTCAGCGACCAGACCGTCATCGACTATTACAAGGCGGTCGGAAACGCGACGGATCTGCCGCTCATCGTGCAGACGCGCGGCACGATAAGCGTCGATCTCATGATCAAGATGTTCGAGCAGATCCCGACCATGAAGGCGACGAAGGACGAGGTGGGGGATCCCCTGAAGCGCGTCGGCGAACTGATCAAGCGGACTGACAACAAGCTGGCGGTTTGGGCGGCGGGCGGCGGCACAGGCGAACTGCTGCTGGAAGAGCTGCCGCTCGGTTTCACGGGCCTTTGCCCCACCCCGCAGTACGCCGATCTTCTGCAGCAGGCGATGGAGCTTTACTGGGCCGGCAAGAAGAACGAGGCCTTCGACATGTTCAGCCGCGTGCAGGGCTTCGCCACGATTCCCGGGGCGACCGGGTACATGATGGTTGCCCGGGGAGTCTTCAAGGAAACGACCAAGTCCCGTCCCCAGCCCATGGAGCCGGAAGCGCGGCCTGCAGGCGGCGCCCGCGGCGGCGGCGGCGCAAAGGGGGGTGGCGGGGGCACCGGCGGAGGCGGTCGCGCCATTGCCGCCGGCGATTTGACGGACGCCCAAAAACAGAAAATCCGGGATGCCATCGACGAATACCTGAAGCCCCACATGCGGGCTTAAGTTTCAACCAGGAGTCACCGGTCCCGGAGCCAGCCAAGGCTCCGGGCAATCAACCGCCTTCAGGTCGCCAGCGGCACCTCGGCCAGCGCACGATTGATCCGCTCGATCGCCTCGTCCACCTCGGAGGGAGCCTTGAAGCCGACGACGACAGCGCTCAGCTCGGGCCGCGACATGGCGAAACGGATTGATTTCTCGCGATCCTCCGCCGCCTTGAATTCGCCGTTGCCGATGAGCTTCATGCCGATGACCCCGCGGCCCTTGGCGTGCATCGTCTTCAGTTCGGCCAGGACGGGCGTCACATCGTTGGACGGAGAGACCTTGTCCCACTTCTCCGGGACTATTCCATCGACATGGTGCCCCTGGGGATTGACCCGCACGAGGTGCACCTCCGTCCAATCGGAGGCCACCGCGGCGCGCAAGGCGGGAAGATCGTGGCACGACACTCCCTTGGCGCGGATCCACTGCCTGCCCTTGGCCTCGTCAAATCCGTCCATGATGCGCTTCCACTCATCCGTCCAGGTTCCCCGAGTCATGCAGTGGATCAGCATGCTGTCCACGTAGTCGGTGTCGAAATTCTTACGGTGACTGTCGATCCGCGCCAGGATCTCGGCGGGCTTTCCGTCGATCTTGGACTGGATGAAAAGCTTCTCCCGCGGAAGCCCCTTGATGGCGTCGGCCATCCACCCAAAGGTCGAGTAGGCTTCCGCGCAGTCGAAGTAGCGGATGCCCTGGTCGTAGGCATAGTGGATGAGCTTGATGAACGTATCCTTGCCGAGGGCGGATTGGACCTTGCCGCCGTCGACTCCGGTTCCCATCCCAAGGCGGCTGAGCTTTATGCCGGTACGGCCGAGGGTGACCTCGTCGACGGCCGTGCGCTTGGCCGTCTCCTGGGCGCCCAGCATCCGGCTCGGAGCCAGTGCAACGGCGCCTGCGGCCATTGATGAAAACGTAACAAACTGGCGGCGGGTGTAATTGGAACTCATGATCGGGGGAATTGTTGGGGAGGCGCCAAAGCCCGGGAATTTAGCCCAGTTGGCTTCGGCGGGCAATTGGTTCATTGCGATTTTTTTGGATAAGGCAGTGTTGTCTGCAACATCCTTTTGATGTATCCGTCGTCTCTCCGACAAGGCCTGTCGTTCCGGCCGAGCGCTCGAACCCGGGTTGTCTTCAGGGATGCCTTACCCCCCGCCGCCGTCCCCACCCCTATTTCCTAATTATTCACTTCTAAACTGTTACAATGAAAACTCCCCTCCCCTGCGCCTTGCGCAGTCTCCTCGCGATCCTATCCGTTTCGATCGTCCTCGCCGGGCCCTCCCTCCGTTCCGCCGGCGCAGCTCCAGCCATAGACAAATCCACGGTCGATGCAGCGGTGACCGTCACCGACAAGGCCGACAGCTGGACGCTCGACAACGGGATCGTCAAGGCGACGGTTCTGAAACGCTCCGGCAAGCTGACGTCCCTGGTTTACAAGGGCCTCGAGACACTGAACGGCCGCTCGGAAAGCTGGGAGCAACTGCCATCGGGCAAGGTCGCCCCGTCGCTGACCATCGACCCGGCCAAAAACAGCGGCGAACGGGCTGAGGTGGCCGTGGCAGGAGTGACCGGGCGCATGGACATCGAAGTGCGCTACACCCTGGAACGCGGCGTCAGCGGTCTTTACACCTATGCCATCTATTCACACGGGGCCAACTATCCGGCCGCGGGCGAGGGCGAAAGCCGCTTCATCAACCAGATGACGCCTGACTTCAACTGGCTCTCGGTCGATGCCGACCGGAACATGCCCATGTGCAGCAACGCGGACACGCGCTCGGGCGTCGTCATTCATGCCAAGGAGCAGCGCATCATGAGCACCGGCATCTACAAGAACTCGGTCGAGCACAAGTACAGTTACTGCGCCGAGATGTACAAGCTGCCCGCCTACGGCTGGTCCAGCATCAAGAATCACGTCGGCATCTGGTTCATCAATCCCTCCAACGAATACCTGGGCGGTGGCCCGACCCGGATCGACCTCGTCTGCCACATGGGGGCGACGATGCTCGACTACTGGACATCGGGCCATTACGCCGGCGGCGCCGAATGCAACATTCCGGCCGGGCTTGTCTGGAACAAGGTCGTCGGCCCGATCTTTGTTTATTTCAACTCGCTGCAAGGCGCCGAGGAACCCTCAAAGGCCGATCTCGAAACCCTCAAGGCCACCGAGGGCAATCCCACGATCCCGCCCGCATGGACGGCCAATGCGAACGCCCTGTTTCAGGACGCCCTCGATCAAGCCAAGACGGTCAAGGCCCAGTGGCCCTACGCCTGGGTGCAGGGCGTCGATTACCCGCAAAAAGATGGCAGATCCGGCGTCACGGGCAAACTGGTATTGGACGACCCGCAGGCAGCCTCGACCAAACTGCCTCATCTGTGGGTCGGCCTGACGCACCCGGATTTCAACGGCCCCGACAAGGCCTTCGCCCGGCGCTCGGGCAACGGCACCCTCGTCACCTGGGACCACGACGCCAATTACTATCAGTTCTGGGGTGAGGGCAGCGCGGACGGCCGCTTTGCCATCGGCAATGTCCGCCCCGGCACCTACACGCTGCACGCGTTTGCCGAGGGGGTGTTGGGCGAGTTCGCGAAGACTGACATCACCATCGGGGCGGGAGGCTTGATAGACCTGGGCAATCTGGAATGGAAGCCCGCGCGGTACGGAAAACAGGTCTGGGAAATCGGCTATCCGGACCGCACCGGGGGTAAGTTTTTCAAGGGAGACGCCGCGAACTACTGGGTCTGGGGCTGGGGCCTGCGGTACCCGCTGCTCTTCCCGAACGACATCACCTACACGATCGGCAAGAGCGATTACCGCAAGGACTGGTTCTTCCAGCAGGTGCCGCACAGCGAAAACACGGCATGGATCAACCCCGACGCGAAGGATCCGGCCAACCAGCGCTTCGGCTGGATCAAGGCGGAATCGCAAAGCACCTACCCCGCCACCGATCAGACCGGACCGTGGCGCATCTACGGCCGTGGCCGGGCGAACACCTGGACGATCAAGTTCAACATGGACGGGTCCGGCAAGGGTCTGGCCACGCTTCGCGTGGCGCTCGCCGGCGCCGACGGGAATGGAGGGCTCGCGGTGGCTGTCAACGGCCAGAAGGTCGGCGTCATACGCACGGTCTCGACCAACGCCCTCCGATACAACACCGACAAGGGCATCTGGCGCGAATACACCCAGCCCTTCGACGCGGCCCTTCTGAAGCCCGGCGAAAATCAGATGCAGCTCACCGTCCCCGCCGGGGATCTCACCACAGGCGTTGTCTACGATTACCTGCGGCTCGAACTCGACGGGAATCACCTGCCGCCCGCGCCTCCTGCGCCGACCTCGAGTTGAGGCCGTCCGATCCAGGGCACAGTCGTTGGGGGCGATCCCTTGGATCGCCCCCTCTCAATCGGTTACTGGGCCAATAGCCGGTTCTTGTCGTCGTACGTCCGGGCGAGCCAGGCTTTGGGCAGCGGGACAACGACGATATTCAGGGACCGCTTGTTATCCGAAAGCATGGCGGATTGGATTTCGATCCTCGTTCCGTCCGCGCTGAAGGTGGGATGGATGTGGTCTGCCGCCGTCGTTCTCTCGCCCATGGAGGCGAGCAGCGCCATCTCTCCGGTGTGGCGGTCGATGATCCAGAGACGATAGCGGAAGTCGTCGGCAGCGGCCCAGCGTCCATCGGCCGACCCGTTTACGTGCCAGATCGAACGGCCAGGGTTGCCAACGGGAACCTGGCCGATGATTCGCATCTCTTTCGTTCGAAGGTTGACGATTCCGACGCCGGTCGGATGTGCATCATCGGCGGTTGTATCCCAGGTGGCCATCCCCTGGCCCTGACCCTGACCTTTAGCTTGACCCTGACCCTGGCCGCGGGCCCTGCCGCCACCCATGGCGACCCCGGGAGCATGCAAATAGAGGATGGCGATCGCGACTTCATCATGCGTGATAACCGCCTCGTGCGTGATCCATTCGTATTTCGCCTCGGGATAGAGCGGGCGAAGGCCGGTGCCGTCGGCCATCACCGTCCATGTGCGCTGGGGCGCCTTGCCACCGGTTTCCCAGCAGAAAACGATCTCTCCATGCACCCAGGGGTTCGTCTGGACGTGGCCAATCTGGAAGGGAACAACCGTGATGGTCTTCACCTCGCCCGTCGCGAGGTTCATGCTGGCCAGGCCGCTCGGTCCGGCACCCATGCCCCGGGGTCCGACAGGCTTTTCAATCTCTTTGCCCGGGGGCAGTTGCGAAGCGAGTTCAGGCCCTGTGATGCCGAAATAGACGTAACCCTCGTCGGCATCCAGACCCATGTTGCCGGTCGCATGCATTCCGGCCGGCGTCACGCCGCAGACCCTCTCATAGGCGGTATTGCCTTTCAGGTTCCCGGCCACCGCATCCGCGAAGAGCGAACCCAGGTCGACTTCCACAACCTGGAGCGGCCCGCGGAAACGGAATCCCTGCCCGGGCTGCCGGGGAGGCGGCGTGGGGGCGGGGGCGCCGCTCTTTTCGGCGGCCATCGCGGCTGCGGCGACATCGATGTAGGGATCGCGGCCCACGTCAGCCGCGGCCTTCTCGTCCCGCATGAGATAGAGCTTCATCGACTTGCGGGCGACGCAGAGCATGCCCATGTAGCCCTTGTCGGTCACCTGGACGATCGTGCCCGTCTCCTCGTTGACGGCAAAGCACTGGCCCGGCGCCCGATTGGAACGGAAGATCACCCATTTGCCATCCGACGTCCAATCCGGGTGCGTCTGATAGATCTTGGAGTCGCTGGACTGGCTGCTGGTCAGAAAGCTCAGCTCAGTCCCGGTCACGGGATCGATCACAAGCTTCTTTTCGGACGGCCAGGTATGGCCGACTTGTGCAAATATCGGCGTCACAAACAACGCGGAGGCGGACAAAGCCGCCCCGATTTTCAGGAGGGGTAAGTTTCTCATGTGGGAATTAGCAGGCTAGACGCAGGAGGCGGCCAAAAGGGACCGCTAAATCTCCGGGGGCTACGGCAGGGGATGGAGTCCCTCGCTTCGAACGACCCAGGAGCCATCCTTTGGGAAGC
>CAZSEH010000102.1:7568-11724 GCA_964605835.1 uncultured Opitutaceae bacterium | reverse complement strand
CACGGCGGCTTCGTTCAGGACAAAACCCGGCTGATCCTTCGCAACGTGGATCAATCCCTCGGAATCGAACTCAATCCTGACGATCGCGGGCATTTCGCGGAATCCGGCCTGGTCGTCATTCCCGAATAGCGTGCACCACCAATTTCCGTCCTTGTCGCGGAAATAGTCGCCGCCGCCGCCGCAGGGCACCGCCTCGTGCCAATGCGCATAGGGTCCGTAGATCCGGTCTGAAATGGCAGCGACGCTGCTGTATCGCCCTTTGTAGAAAGCTGCGCCCGTGAGATAGTATTTTCCGTTTCGCTTGAAGACGGACGCACCTTCAAACGCGACGCTATTGCGGGTATAGCTGCCGTCGGCGGGCTTTTCGAAAACGATTGGATGGCCTTCCCCGGCAAAACCGCCCAGGTCGGCATTCATTTGCCAGATCGTGCCGCCGCCGTCGCTTGTGAAATAGACCGTGCCGTCGTCGTCCTCGAAGAGGGTCGCGTCGATCCCGCGGGGGAGATAGCCGTCGTTCGCAAGGGCGTTCGCATAGGGGCCTTCGGGCTTCCCCGTCGTGCTTCGGAGGATTCCGCGGTTGCCCGGGGGCATGCTGATCGTGATGAAATAGTTTTGGAGGCGCCTGATGTAGTGCAATTCCGGCGCCCAGAGCGCCCGCACGGGCTTGCGGTGCCAGCGCCAATTCCGCTCCCAGGTGGCGTCCTGGGCGAAGCTCCAGACGATTCCGAGGTAGCTCCATGTCCTGAGGTCGGGTGACCGCCAGATCTCGACCCCGTCGTTATGATCCCAGATGTCGTTGCCGGACGATCCGGTGAGATAATAGTTCCCGTCGCCGCCCAGCAGGACGATCGTGTCGCGAATCTGCGTGTCGGCGATCAACGGCTTCAGATCGGGGATCAGCCCGGCCTTTACGGCCGAGCCCGTGGCATGCTGGTTCATTTTCAGCCATCGGTCCGAATGCACGGCGCCGGGACCGCTGATCCCAAGCCCCGGCCGGCGCGGAGGCGGCGCAGGGACAATGCTGCCCTCCTTGGACGCCAAGGCGTTGGCGGATGTGGCGGCCGGGCCTTCCGCGGAGACTTGGGCGCCCGCGGAGGCTGCCAGGGCGAGGCAGACGAAGGAGAGGCCAGGGGAAAGCCGCGGTGGCATGACCGCTTTCTTGGCTCCCGCGCGGGCATTGGCGAGATTCAATGCAGGTCATTTCTTGCCATTTTGAAGGGCCCGAAGACGCCGAGTCTGTGCCTTACAAGGCTATCGGTCCTCGCCCTTGTGGCAGGTCGTGCATACAAGGATCTGGGCCATGCGATTGATGCGGTGATGTTCGGGCTGGTAGGTCGCGCTCATCTCGGCGTGGCATTGGATGCAGTCAAACTTGTTGGCGAGGACGGCGGCATGCACCTTCTCGAAATGCCAGTATCCGGAGCGCTGCTGCTTGGTGAGGCTCGGCAAATTATGGCAGGCCAGGCAGAGCTGCGTATTGGCGAGCGGATCGGGCTTTGCCGGACGGAATTCCGGAACGGGAATGATCGAAGCGGGCCCGGGCTTGCGCCCCAGTTCGACCGAGGCTGCGCGCCCCGCAATCCGGCCGGTCACGATCGACGGCCCGAGGAATGTGCCTTCGAGGGCGGCCTGGCCGTTTACGCCCGCCAGCCCGCTCAATTCGCCGACGGCGTAGAGTGCGGGAATCACATGCTGGTCGGTGTCGAGCACCCGGCAGGAGGTGTCAATCGCCACGCCGCCCATGCTCTTGCGGGTCAGGGGAAAGAACTGCACGGCGTAGAAGGGCGGCTTGAGGATCTTCTCCGGTTTGTAGTCCTTGCCGGGCCCAAAGCGTCCGAAATCGGAGTCGACCCCGCTGTCGACCAGCTTGTTGTAGCGGGCGGCCGTTTCAGCCAGCGCCGCCGGAGGCATGCCGGTCTTCTTCGCCAGCTCCTCGAGCGTGGGCGCCGACTTGACGAGCTCGGGATTGCTGAAGATCCACTTCTCGATCTCGTTGAAATCGCCCCAGTCGGAGCCGGCCACCCAGAAGGTGTGCTTGGCCGCCTCGTCGAAAATGCCCCAGTACGATCCGCCTTCCTCCTTCAGGATTTTGGTCAGGCTGTCGATCGGGCTGGAACGCTCGTTCATGAAGCGCTCGCCCTTCGCGTTCACCCTGATGGCGCTGGCGTTGTTTGCATTGAGCCCGCGGCCGGAACCGGGGAAGCGCGGGTCGGGCAGCCCGGTGATGAGGTTCTCCTGATGGTCGAGCCGCGAGAGCTGGGCCCCGACGGCCTGCGCGAGCTTGAGGCCGGACCCGACCGAATTGATGCCCGAGCCGAGGAGGAAGCGCGGCGGGAACGGCATGCCGGCGCGCCAAAACTGGCGCACCATGTCGAGGTTGTTCTGGAATCCACCGGTGGCGAGCACGACCACCTGCGCACGGAGCTCGATCGGCTGGCCGGTCCGAAGACCCGTTGCGGCGATGCCCACGATGCGCCCGCCATCGGTGAGCAGGCGATTCACGCGGGTGTTCCAGACAAAGGTGATTTTCGGGCTGAGCAGGCACTGGCGGTAGATGGGACTGACCAGTGCTATCCCGCGGCCCTTGGTGCGGTGCAGCCGCGCCACGCTGTTTCCGCCGCCAGCGCCGACCATTTCGAATGAAACCCCCATGGCGGTGACCCAATCGTAGATCAGGGGTTTCGAGCTGTTCACATAGATGCGCACCCAGTCTGGGTTTGCGTCCCTGCCCCAGGTGAGGAAGTCCCGGATCGCGATGTCAGGGGTGTCCTTGATGCCGTGCGCTTCCTGATATGCCGTGCCGGTCATGCACAGGTCCCCGGTGGCCATGACGGCGTGGCCGCCGAAGACCGACGAAATGTCGACGACGGACACGGTCGCGCCGCTTCGGGCGAGCTCCCAGGCGGCCGAAAGGCCGGAGATGCCGGCGCCGACAACGATCGCGTCGGGCCTTGCGGCTCCGACCGGGGAATCGCCTGCGGGGAAACTGGGCGCGGCAGGCTGTGCGCCCGCGCCCAGGACCAGGGACAGGCTGGCCGCGAGCGCCTGGCCTGCGCCGAAGAGTTTGGTGCGAAGGGTCATGACGCCGATTCCCGGAACGGGGTTCATTTCGTCTGGCGGACCCACTTCTGCACGCGCCACGTCTTGATTTCCGCGGTGTAAATGCTGCCGTCCGCCGGATCGAACGTGATGTCGTGCACGTAGGAGAACTTGCCCGGGGCCGTCCCATAGGAGCCGAACTGGCCGAGCACCTTCCCGTCCAGGCTCAGCTTGACGACCCGGTCATACTTGCCGTCGCACATGTAGATGGCGTCTTCCCGGGGGACATACACGAGGCCCCACGGGGCGCCGACGGTTGTCCACTTGGTGATGAACTTGCCCGTGTCGTCAAACACCTGCACCCGCTGGTTCTGGCGGTCGGCGACGTAGACCAGGCCCTTCGAATCCACGACCACGTCGTGCACCAGCTTGAATTGGCCGTCTTCGGCGCCCGGCTTGCCCCAGTGGCGCACGTAATAGCCGTCGGGCGTGAATTCAACGACCCGCGAATTGACGTAGCCGTCGGTGACGTAGAAATTGCCGTTGGCGCGGAAGCAGACGTTGGTGGGTTGGTCGAAAGCGTCCTTGGCGTCATTGTTCCCCGGGGTTCCCTGGCGGTTCCCGAGGACCATGAGGATCCGTCCGGTCTCGGGATTGACCTTGAAGACCACGTGGCCCTGGACATCCACGCACCAGAGGCTCCCGTCGGGACCGACGCGGATGCCGTGGGAGGAGAGCACCCGGAAGGTTTCGGTCGACCAGCTCCGGATCATCTTCCCGGCGCGGTTGAACTCGATCAGCGGCCAGCTGCCGCGGTTGAAGACCCAGACATTGCCCTGCTTGTCCACGTCGACGCCCGAGCATTCGCCAAAGTTCATGCCGGCCGGCATTTGCGGCCAGTTGGGATCGACCTCGTAGGGCAACGCCGGTCCGCTGTCCAGTTTGGCCACCTGCTCGGGGTCGGGGCGCTCGGTCGGGCGGGCGAGGATCGGCGGCGGGGCCGGCGGCGTCGGGACGGGCGAGAGCTGGGCTTTGAGCGCAGGCAGGCACGGGAAAAGGAGGGCTGTGATGGCGATCAGACGGATCTTCATGGGCGGGGTGGCTTCAGCGGGGCGGG
>CAZSEH010000102.1:0-7558 GCA_964605835.1 uncultured Opitutaceae bacterium | reverse complement strand
AATATTGGGGTGGTTTGGGGCATAACCCTGTTTTTTTCTGGGGGGGGGGGTTTCCGGGGGGGGGGGTTGGGGGGGGGGGGTAAAGACATCAACCGCGGGCCGGGCGGCGGAAATGCGGACCGGGAGGGGAACCCGGGGCCGGCCGAAAATGCTGGCGCGCACCTGCGCCGTTTCCAGCAAAATCTGTGATCGCGCAGATTAGATTTCGGAATATCGGGTCTGTACCTTTGGTCCGTGCTGGGTTTGACTTTGGTCAAACAGCTGCAAATGCAGTGCACCCAATTTTCCACCGATGACCTCCCGCTATCCGGCTCAAAGTCTGGTCGCCTTCGCAAATGGGTTGCTGGTTGGGGCGGGGCTCGAACCGGAGAAGGCGCAGGTAGTCGCCGGCATCCTGGTTGAGGGCGACCTCCTCGGCCACACGACGCACGGCCTGCAGCTGCTGGCGCCCTATCTGACTGAGTTGGAAAACGGCACCATGACCAGCCAGGGGGAGCCGCTGGTCATCGCCGACTTTCCGGCGGCGGTGACCTGGGACGGCCGGCGCCTGCCGGGGCCGTGGCTCGTCGTCAAGGCGCTTGAGCTTGCGGCCGCGCGGGCCCGCACCCAGGGGGTCGGCACGGTCGTCATCCGCCGTTGCCACCACACGGCGTGCCTCGCGGCCTACCTGAGGCCGATCGCCGAGCAGGGCCTCATGGCGTGGCTCACATGCTCCGATCCCACCTGCGGCGGAGTCGTCCCGCACGGGGGACGCAGGTCCCTTTATACGCCGGATCCGCTCGCGGCCGCGTGGCCAACCGACGGGGATCCGGTTATTCTGGACATATCAATGTCAATTGCCACCAACGGGCTGGCCAAGCGGCTGTTCGCGGAGGGCCGGCGATTCGCCGGCGTTTGGGCCGTCGACGGCGACGGGAAACCGACGGACGATCCGGCGGCCCTGTTCGGGGAGAATCCCGGAGGGCTGCTGCCGATGGGAGGGCTTGATCACGGCCACAAGGGCTATGCGCTCGCCCTCATGGTGGAGGCCCTCACCAGCGGACTGGTCGGCTTCGGCCGGGCGGACCCCCCGGAAGGATGGACGGCCAACGTCTTTGTGCAGGTTCTCGACCCCGCCCTGTTTGGCAGCCGCAAGGATTTTGTCCGGCAGACTTCATGGATTGCCGATGCCTGCCGGAATGCGCCGACCCGGCCCGGCTTTGACCGGGTCCGTCTGCCGGGCGAGTCGGGCCTGCAAAGGAGGACGGAGCAGCTCGAGCAGGGAGTCGATCTCTACCCGGGCATCCTGTCCGCGCTGGCGCCCTGGGCAAAAAAGTACGGTGTGGCCGGGCCGGCGGACTGATCACCGGCCCGGTTCAGGCACTTACTCCGGCACCTTGTCGGTGTAGGTGCGGGCGAGCCAGGCCTGCGGCACGTGCACGACGCACATGTTCAGCGAGTGGCCGTTGGCCGACAGCAGCGCATTTTGAAACTCGATCTTGGTGCTGTCCGCGTTGAAGGTGGGATGGACATGGTCGGCAGCCCTCGTGCAATGACCCAGGTCCGCCAGCATCATCATTTCGCCGGTGTGGCGATCGATGATCCAAAGCCGGAACATGAAGTCGTCGGCGACCGCCCATCGGCCGTCTCCCGAGCCGTTGACGTGCCAGATCGAGCGGCCGGGGTTGCCCATCGGCAACTGGCCGACGATCCGCATCTGTCGCGTGCGGAGATTGACAATCCCCACGCCCGTCGGGTGGTCGTCGCCTCCCGCAGGGTTCTGGCCCATCGAGGGGGGCATGGGTTGGTTCTCCCGCCCCGGCATGCCGGGCGACGGCGGCGCACCCTCGAAGACCGGCCTACGGAGGCCCAGGATCGCGATTGCGACCTCATCCCTGGTGATGACGGCCTCGTGCGTCACCCAGTCGAAGCGCTGCTCGGGATAAATCGGATGCAGGCCCGTGCCGTCCGCCATCACCGTCCACGCGCGCTGCGCCGCCTTTCCGCCGGTTTCCCAGGCAAAAACGATCTCGCCCGGCACCCACGGATTCGTCTGCGTGTGGTTGATGTTCACCGGGGCCACGGTGACCCACTTCAATTCGCCCGTTTGGAGATTGATGCAGACCAGGCCAGTCCAGGGACTCCTCGGGCCGCCCATGCCGCCCATTCGGGACGGGACCTCGTCGGGCTGATGCCCGAGGTACTTCGCAAACCAGGCGGCGGGCGTCATGCCTTCCGGCACCTGCTTCAGCACTGCGTCGCCGGTCACGCGCAGATAGATGAAATTGTCGGTCGCATCGATCCCCATGTCGCCGTCGGCATACAGGCCCTCCGGCAGCGTGCAGCAAATTCGTTCGTACGCCGATGCCGGCTGGATCGTGCCCGCCTCGCTGTCGGCGAAAACTTTCGGCAAATCGGTCTCGATGATTTCAAACGGCCCGTGCGAGCGGACAAACCCGGCCGGCCGGCCCTGTCCTTTCCGGGCGCCGGGGGGAGGCCCGCCGCCGGGAGGGGCGGCCTGCGATTCGGCCGCGCCGGGTGGGGGGCGGTCCGGCCCGTTCCGCTGCGTGACCGGAGAGCCCACGTCGAGGAAGTGGTAGAGTTTCATCGAGTGGCGCGCCAGGCAGAGCATGCCCTCGTAACCCTTGTCGGTGAGCTGAACGATGGCGCCGCTCTCCTCGTTCACCGCCATCGCCTGGCCGGGCGCACGATTGGAGCGGAAGATCACCCACTTGCCATCGGAGGTCCAATCCGGGTGCGTCTGGTAGATCTTGTGGTCGCCGAAATCGTCCGCCTGCCTGCTTGTCAGAAACATCAGGGGCGCTCCCGTCACGGGATCGGGCACGGTCTTTTTTTCGGAGGGGAAACGGGCGCCGATCTGCGCAAAAAGCGGCGCCGGCGCCAGGCTTGCGCCGCCGGCAATCAGCGCGGCGGCAAATAGCATTCTAGTATTCATGGGGTGGGGACGGGGTTTTGCGGGCGGGGAATTGGGGGAGTCCGGGCCGCATGGGTCATCGCAACGAATTGAATGGTAACGCCGCGGCGCGCGGCGATCAAGCTCCGGCTGCGCGGCCGCAGCCTAGGCGCGCGCCGGCGGGGCCTTAAACGCGGACGGGAGCCCGGCGGATCCCCACACTCAAAAGTCCGTGCAGGCGCTGGCGAAGAAGCTCGTCCTGACGGCGGCCCGGCTTATGGGCTGACCGGGGCGGGCAGCACCGGTCCGGAAAATTCGAGCGCGGCGACGGACACGTCCGGGTCGGGCGCGGCGCCGGGCAGCGTCACCGCAAGGCCCGCGTCGGTCATTTGGGCTGCCACGGCTCCGCCGTTGGCCAGCAGCCGGGAGGAGCGCGGGGCCGCTTCGACGGCCGGCAGCAGGATCTTGCCGTCCGCAGGCCAGTTCCAGACGTGAAGATACAGGGTCGTCGAGCCATCGGGATGGGTTCTTTGCGTGGTGCGACCCCAGTCGGCCGTGGGCGGAAAAGGCCCGGCCTCGGTTGAATAGACAGCCTCGCCGTTGGTCTTCAGCCACCTTCCCATCGCCATCAGGCGGTCGACTTCCGGCTGCGGGATCACGCCTTCGGCCGTCGGCCCGACATTCAGCAGATAGTTGCCCCCTTTGGCGGAGATGTCCGAGAGATTGCGGATCAGCTGCCGGGCGGATTTCCACCGCACGTCGTTTGCGCGATAGCCCCAGGTGCCGTTGATCGTCATGCAGACCTCGAACTGCCGGTTCATCGGATCGGTGGCGATGCGCTGCTCGGGCGTCGCGTTGTCTCCGAGAACGCCTCCGCCCAGGCGATTGTTGATGATGAGGCGGGGGTAGGTGGCAACCAGGTCAAAGAAGGGGCGCGCCCGTTCGGGCGTCATCTGGTACTCGGTGTCGAAGAACAGGTAGGCGGGTTGGTATTTCTGCAGGATCTCCCGCACCTGCGGCACGGAGACCTTCGCCAGGTATTCGTCGAAGTCGCCCTTTTGCGCGTCGTCCCAGGCCTGCGTGCGGCCCTTGCCCCCGCCGGGATTCACCCAGTCCTGGGACTGGGAATAATACAGGCCGAACTTGAGACCGCGCGCGCGAACGGCGTCGGCCAGGGGCTGCAGCAGATCGCGTCCGGCCGCGGAGGCCTTCACCGCGTTCCAGTCTGAACAGGCGGAATCGTAAAGCGTGAACCCGTCGTGGTGCTTGGCGGTGATGACGACGTATCTTGCCCCCGCGTCATTGAAAAGCTGCGCCCATCCCCTGGGGTCATACTTTGACGCGGTGAAATTCCTCGCCTGCGCCTTGTAGTCGGCGACCGAAATCTTGGCGTCGTTCATGATCCATTCGCCGCCGGAGGGCTTGCCCTGCCACGAGCCGGCGAGCGCCGCGTAGACGCCCCAGTGGATGAAGATGCCGAAGCGCGCCTCGCGATACCATTTCAGGCGGATGGCGCGGGCGGCCGGGGTCTCGTCGCGCGCCAGTGCGGGATACGCGGGCAGTCCGGCCCCGCCTTCGTGGAAAAAGACCCCGTTGGAATTTTTCGGCGCGGCCGCGTAGGCGGCCAGGCCGCCGGCGGGCCGGGCCGCCGCAGCAGCGGCCGGTGCGATTGCGGGGGACTGCGGGTCGGCGGCGAAGACCGCCGGCAAGATGACCAGGGCGAAGGCAACATAAGGAATCTTCATAGGACAGGGCACAGGTATTCGATGACCTGCGGAGGCGACTTTGCCAGTTTGAAAATCGCAGACCTGTGATCAGTCCAAGGTTTTGGGGCCTCCATCCATGTGATTCTGCTTACCCGCGGGTGGCGCGCTGGTAGTCTCGGGCCGTACCCCTTAGCAATTCCCCGCGCCCCGCCCGCTAGGGAATTTTCCAAACGATTATCCAGGGCGACCCGATCCCGTCAATTGCCTGGTTAAACCCCGAACCGAACTCCGCAGAAAACCGCCCGTTTGTCCGCTTTCCCCGTTTTCTGAAGAGTTGAAACCCCGCCAACTCCATGAACCGTCTACAATCCCCCCATCGGGTAGATTCCGCAGAGGTCCGCCCGTTCTTTGCCGCGCTGCTGGCCGTCGCGCTGATTCCCGCAAACCTCTGTGCCCAGGCTGCAAATACGCCGTCCCCCGCCCCGGATCAGACGCCGGCGAAAGAGCAACCGGTTCCTGTCGTGGCGACACCGGCCGCCGCAGCCGAAGGCGAGACGGTCAAGCTCAGTCCGTTCGAAGTCAGCGCCGACCAGGCGAGGGGATACTTCACCCCCAATACGACGACCGGCACGCGCCTGAGCAACAACATCGGGGACATTCCCTCGGCGGTGACGGTCATCGACAAGCAACAGCTGCAGGACACCAATTCGCAGAACATCAACGACATCATGATGTACGAGGCGGGCACGCAGGGCTCGCACACGTTCACGCAGTACACCGGATTCACGGAGTCCACGCGCGTCGACGACGTCCTGGCGGGCACGAACGACAACCAGACGACGGTCGGCGGCCTCAATACGTCGACCACGCGGATCAACAGCCTGGGCATACCCGACAACGAGGTCGACAACTTCTACGGCCTTTACCGGATCCCGTTCGACACCTACAATGTGCAGTCGATCGAGATCGATCGCGGCCCGAATTCTCTTATGTTCGGATCGGGCTCGGCGGCGGGCATTGTCAATTCCAGCAGCAACGAAGCCCAGCTAAACAAGCTCACGGGCGCGATAAGCCTGCAGGGCAGCAGTTTTGGCGGTTACCGGGAGACCGCCGAACTCAACATCCCGCTGATTCGGGACCATGTCGCCCTCTACATGGCCCAGATGTACAACTCCGTGGGCTTCCAGCGGAAACCCTCATCCGACCGGACACGTCGGCAATATGCCACGGTAACGATCGACCCGTTCAAGTCGCACAAGACGAAGCTCACCGCATACGCCGAGTTCTACAACAATTACGCCAATGACGAAAACAGTCTGCTGCCTCCCGATGAGGTGACTCCGTGGATCGCCGCCGGCAAGCCGATGATGAACCCGATCACGGGCTATATCACCGATTTGGCCACCGGCAAGGTGCTTGGGCCCTATGTCAGCTCGACGACCAGCCCCAACTATGTCCCGGGCTATCCGACGGGCACGGGTGCGATGGGGAGCGCGACCTCGCCTCTCTTTCAGCCGGCCATCGGCGCGGCGGGAAATCACCTGACGGAATTCTACGGCCTCAATGGCCAGTACCTCTACGGGTTCCAGCCCCAGCAAACCCTGGGGTCCAACCTCGGCGGCCTCATTCCGGCCCAGGTGCCAACGACGCCGCTCACCGCATCGCAAGGGCTGGTCCGTTCGGAGTTCATCACCAATTCCGGAACGCTGCCCAATCCGGGCCCGGGTTCCGTCGGCGCTCCGGGCGGATATGCGTCATGGACCATTCCCGGCCTTGTCGATCAGGGCATCTACAATTGGTCAACCGGGCCGAACTACTACGGGGCGGATTACACCAAGTCCAAGGCGCGGACCTATCACTTCGACCTCCAGCAGAACATCCTTTCCAGCAGCAAGTGGGGCGCCTTGGACCTGGACGTGGCCTTTCTCCGGCAGGAATACCACGACTTGCAGGTGACCCCGGACAATCAGCACGCCAACGACGCAATCTTCGTCGACACGAACAGTTTCCTGCTGAACGGGGCGCCGAATGCCTACGCCGGCTCGATCATGTTCAACGACTATCAGGGCGACGCCTTCCAGCACCCGGAAAATGACCAGAACTGGCGGGGAATGCTGACGTACGGCATCGATCTTCGGGACAAGCTGCCGACATGGCTGAAATGGCTCGGGCACCATCGGTTCATGGCCGAAGCCTCGACCCATGACGACGTGCAGCAGAATATCCGCTTCCGCTCGGTGATCGACGGCGGCGACGGCTCGTACACGTCCATGCTATACCAATTGAACAACATGCCCGCAATTCCCGGAAACTGGAACGTCCCGGGAGAAGGGACAAACCCGTATCGGTGGCAGTACTTCAGCGCGCCCGGAAGCCTCGTCATGAACCAGCCGCCCAGCCTTTACGGCATTCCGGGATTCGGCTCGGCGGCGAAAATCACGGCCACCACCTACAATTACTACACGGGACAATGGGTGACCAGCGGGCTCACCCAGTCTTCACCCGCCTTTAACGGCTTCCAGATCTCCGAAAACGTCCAGGACCAGAAGACCTATTACTGGCAGAGTTTCTTCTGGAATGACCGCATCATCGGCTCGCTCGGACTGAACGACGACGTCGTCAAGAACCGCGGCGGCGGAACCATCTATAACGCGATTATCAACGGTGTTCCGACGGCCACGTCCAACAACGCGGGCCTGGTCGCGTACGTCAACGGCACGGAAAACCCGGCCCTCAAGTACAATCTTGGCCCGTGGAATCCCACCTCAATTGCAGGCCAGTACCAGCCGAATACAAGTCAGCTGGCGATGGAAAGCCTGGGAGAGATCGGTGGCAACACGTACAGCATGGGCTTTGTGGTCAAGCCGTTTGAAAACTGGGCCAAGATCGATGCGGCGGCCAACAATGGAAACATCCTGGCCGGCGTCCTGCGAACGCTCGGCATGACGTTCAACAAGGC
>CAZSEH010000101.1:0-12036 GCA_964605835.1 uncultured Opitutaceae bacterium | reverse complement strand
AGACCGGCCGCAGTTGCATCAACTTCAAGAAACTCGAGGACCTGAAGCTCGACGCCGCGATGGCGCTCGTGAAACAGGCCGTGAAGTCCGGCGGCCTCAACGCGGAGGGGTAGTCTCTTCGACCAACCCCAACGCGAGCCAGCGTGAGTGGCCTATAAAATCGCCCGGTTTGTCTTCGCGCGCGCGGTTTCCTCGAACACCTGAGTCGAGTTGAAGCCCGCCGCGAGCGAGCGGGCTTGCAGGGATCCCCAAGGGATTCCCAAACGGCCCCTCCAATGTCGAGCGGGCGCCCCGCGTCCACCTCCCAAACTTTCCTGTCCCGTTTCATGTTTTCACAAATCAGCATCATCTGGTCCATCATGCGAGGCCACCGGCTGCGCTACGGCGCCGCCATTGGATGCCTCGTCCTGGCAACGGTCATCAATTTCGGCATCCCTCTGGTCGGCAGCGCAACGATTGACTACGCAGTCTCAGACAAGGTCCCCGGACCGGGCACGCCCTGGGTGATTGAACTGGTGCTCCATGCCGTCGGAGGCCCGGCGCGGCTCCGCGGCCACCTGTGGCTGGCCGCCGTGATGATGGTCATCCTGAGCGTTGTGAGCGGACTGTTCACTTACCTGAAGGGTTGGCAGGCCTCGCTGGCGAGCGACGGCATCGCCCGGCAGTTGAAGAACGAGCTCTACGACCATCTCAGCCACCTCCCGGCGGTCTACCACGACCGGACCGACACCGGGGATCTTGTCCAGCGGTGCACAAGCGACGTTGAGACGACCCGCCAATTCCTCGCCAGCCAGATCATGGAGATCGGAAATGCCGCCATCCTGGCGGGTTCCGCCTTTCCCATGCTCATGGCCCTCAACCCTCGCCTGGCCCTCGTGTCGTTTGTGCTCATTCCGCCGATTGTCATCTACGGCTATGTCTATTTCCGAAAGGTGAAGCATGTCTTCAAGTCCGTCGATGAGGCGGAGGGAGCCCTGACGGCCGTCATCCAGGAGAACCTCACGGGCATCCGTGTCGTCCGCGCCTTTGCCCGCCAGGATTTTGAACGGAAGAAGTTCGCGGTTCCGAATGCGCGCTACCGCGACCGAAGCGTGTTCATGCTGCGCCTGATGTCATGGTACTGGTCGATCAGCGACCTGGTTGCGCTGACCCAGATCGGGCTCGTCCTCATCGTCGGCTCGCATTGGATCGTCGAGGGCAGGCTGAGCGTGGGCGTTCTCTTCGCCTTCCTCGCCTACCTGGCCATCATCCTCTGGCCCGTTCGCCAGATGGGCCGCATCCTGACGGATCTCGGCAAGACTTCGGTGGCCCTGAACCGGATCCGGGAGATTGTCGCCATCGAGCGCGAGGCGGAGCCGCCCAGTCGCTCTCTCGTCACGCCCACTGGCCCCATCAAGGGCGCTCTCGCCGTGCGCCACCTGCGTTTTGCCCACGCCGGACAGCGGGTCGGCTCGGACGGGGCCCTGAATGACGTTTCCTTCTCCGTGGCGCCCGGGGAAACGCTGGCGATCCTTGGGCCATCCGGTGCCGGCAAGAGCACCTTGATCCACCTGCTGCTTCGGCTCTACGACTATTCCGAGGGGTCCATTCTCCTGGATGGCCATGAGCTGGGTTCCCTGCCGCGCAAGTGGGTGCGCTCGCAGATCGGCGTCGTCATGCAGGAACCGTTCCTCTTCTCCAAGTCGCTCAAGGACAACCTGAGGCTCGGGCGGGACAACGCACTCGACCAGGAGGTTGAGAACGCGGCCCGCACTGCGTGCATCCACGAGACGATTCTCTCCTTTGACCAGGGCTACGGCACCCTGATTGGCGAACGAGGCATCACGCTCTCAGGCGGGCAGCGCCAGAGGGTTGCGATCGCGCGCGCGGTGCTCCGGCACCCGCCCATCCTGGTTCTCGACGACGCGCTAAGCGCCGTCGACGGTGAGACGGAAACGCTGATCCTCGACGCCCTCAAGGAGCGCCATGGACGCGCGACGACGCTCGTCATCGCCCACCGTCTCTCGACGCTCGCCCACGCGGACCGGATCCTCGTCCTTGACCGGGGACAGATCGTGCAGACTGGCACCCACGCTGAATTGGCGGCCCAGGAAGGCCTCTACCGCAGGCTCTGGGACATCCAGACCCGGACTGAGCCGGATTTCAGCCGGGAGGCGGCAGCAACCTAAGCCGGGCGATACCCATGAACGACGTGCTGCTCCAGCAGGATGAATTCAAAGCGCGGCTCGACGCCGGCCTTTGGGGCAGGATATTCCGGCGTGCGCTGCACCTGAGGCGCTTCCTCATCCCCCTGTTCGTGACCGCGGTCCTGACGGCCATCTGCGATGCCAGCTTCGCGCTCGTCACCCGGTGGGTCATCGACGGGGTGGCCATGCATGGGAGCCGGGCACCGTTCACGCTGTACATCAGCGTCTACCTTGGGCTCATGCTGGCACTGTGCACATGCGTCTGGGTCTTTATCGACCTGGCTGGCAACATTTCCAACCGGATGGCGCACGACATCCGACGGGACGGCTTTGATCGTCTCCAAGACCTGGAATTCGCCTATTTCGACACCCGCCCGGTCGGCTGGCTGATCACACGGCTCACGAGCGACTGCGACCGGCTATCCCGGATCATCGCCTGGGGATTCCTCGATATCGTGTGGGGGCTGAGCTACATCCTGCTGATAGCGGTCAGCCTGCTGATCATGAACTGGAGGCTGGCTCTCATTGTGCTGGCGATCCTGCCGCCGCTGGCGGTTGTATCCAAATACTTCCAGCGGAAAATGCTGCTCAGTTCCCGCGAGATCCGGAAGTTCAACTCCCAGATCACGGCGAGCTTCAACGAGTCCATACAGGGCATCCGGACGACAAAGAGCCTGGTGCGGGAGCGCGAGAACCTGCGCGAATTCTCGGACCTGAGCGGACAGATGTATGACGCCTCGGTGCTCAATGCCCGCCAGAACTCGCTTTACTATCCCATCGTGATGTCGCTCGGGAGCCTGGCGGCAGGCCTCTGCCTTTGGGGCGGCGGCCACCTGACCAGCTCTGCGGCCATGAGCATCGGAACCCTCGTTGCCTTCGTCAACTTTGCCGGGCAGTTCTTCCAGCCCATCAACCAGCTGGCGTTGCGACTGACGGAAATGCAGGGTGCCCAAGCCGCGGGCGAGCGCGTGATGGGGCTTCTTGCGACTGAACCGGCCATAGCCGACTCTCCCGCCGTCAAGGACCGCGTGCGCATATTCGCCGCCGCACGGGAGCGGGGGGCCCCGGGCTCGGGACTGGGCCCGGACGGCCTGCCGCGGGACATCGGAGCCATAGAATTCAGAAACGTCGCCTTCCGGTATGCCGCGGGACCGCTCGTTCTGGAGGATTTCAACCTGAGTGTCCGCGCCGGCGAGACGATCGCCCTGGTCGGTGCCTCCGGCGGCGGAAAGAGCACGATCGTATCGCTTGTCTGCCGCTTCTACGAGCCAACCTCGGGGCAGATCCTCCTCAACGGGACGGATTACCGCGAGCGTCCGCTCGGATGGCTTCAATCCCAGCTCGGCATCGTCCTCCAAACGCCCCACCTCTTCAAGGGCACGGTGAGGGAGAACATTCGGTATGGCCGGCTCGACGCCACCGACGCCGAGATCCAGGACGCCGCGCGCCTGGTAAATGCGCACGGTTTCATCACCCGGATGGAGAACGGCTACGATGCGCAGGTCGGGGAAGGCGGCAACCGACTCTCGACCGGGCAAAGGCAGCTGCTCTCGTTCGCCCGGGCGCTCATCGCGAATCCGCAGATTTTCATCATGGACGAGGCGACTTCGTCAATCGACACCGAGACGGAGCAGCTTATCCAAACCGGACTGGAATCCATCTTTCGTGGCAGGACGAGCTTCGTGGTCGCCCACCGCCTGAGCACCATCCGCCGTGCCGATCGCATTCTTGTCATCAACCATGGCAGGATTGAGGAAAGCGGCACCCATCGCGAATTGCTTGGTCTGCGCGGCCACTACTACGAACTCTACACGAGCCAATTTCGCAGGGAATCGACCGCCGCCGTGCTGGGCGTTGCGGACAAGGTGTGATCGCGACCCATGACCATGGCCGCTGAACTCGTGCGGCCGACCGATGCCCCTGGAACTTAGGTCCTCACTTTCTTCTCACTCAGCCACTCCGGATCGTGCCGCCATACCAGGCCCGTGAAGCGTTGCAGACCTTGCACACGGACAGCATGACCGGCACCTCAACCAGCACGCCGACCACGCAGGCCAGGGCTGCTCCTGAGCCAGGGCCGAACAGCGTGATCGCCACCGCGACGGCCAGCTCAAAGAAATTGCTCGCACCGATGAGGGCGCCCGGTGCCGCCACATTCTGCGGCACCTTGAGCTTGCGCATCAGAAGGTAGGTGAGGCCGCTGTTGAAGTAGACCTGCAGCGTGATGGGCACCGCCAGGAGGACCACGGCAAGCCACTTGGTTGTGAGATTCTCGGCCTGAAACGCAAAGATGAGGACGAGCGTGGCCAGCAGGGCCATCACCGTCACCGGATGAAATTTTGGGAGAAAGGTCCGCTCGAACCACTCCGGGCCGCGCAACCTAAGCAGCAAGGTGCGGGTCAGCCAGCCCGCCGCGAGCGGGATGACGATGAACACGACGACGGACGTGATGAGAACCTTCGAGGGCACAACCACATGGGCCACGCCGCACAGGAACATGACGATGGGTGCGAAGGCCACCAGCATGATGAGGTCGTTCACCGCGACCTGAACAAGGGTGTAGGCCGGGTCGCCATCGGTCAGGTAGCTCCAGACAAACACCATCGCGGTGCAGGGGGCCGCGGCGAGGATGATCAGGCCGGCAGTGTAGTCGCTTGCGGTTGCGGGGTCGACCCAATGAGAAAAGAGATGGCGGAAGAAGAGCCATGCCAGGAATGCCATGCTGAACGGCTTGACGAACCAATTGACGAAGAGCGTCACGAGCAGCCCCTTGGGGCGCCTGGTCACGCCGACGAGCGAGCCGAAGTCGATCTTCAGCATCATTGGGTAGATCATCAGCCAAATCAGAGCGGCGATCGGCACGTTGACCTGGGAACCCTGGCCGAACTGCAGCCTGCTCAGTGCGCCGACGGCGCCCGGAAGCCCTTTGCCCAAGGCAACTCCCACAACCATGCAGGCGAGCACCCAGAGGGAGAGATAGCGCTCGAAGAAATTGAGGCGCTTGGCTGGCTGGCTCATGGTTGGGCCCTCAGTTGCAGCAATCATCCGATCCGCAGCAGCAGCCACCGCTGTCAGCCGGCTTTGATTTCTCGCTCGATTTCAGGAGCCCGAAGCCGCCGAGGACGACCCGGCGGATGGGAACCCCGGTCTCGGGATGCCTGGTGAGCGGGGCATCCTTCATGCTCTGCTGAATTTCGTAGTACTGCGGCTTCTGGCCGGGGGTCTCGGGGATGGCTTCGTAGACGTAGGTGGTCATGGTGTTTGGTTTTCAATTGGGCTTGCTGGGTGAAATAGCTGCTGCAGTTTTTCGGGTCCGACCGGTTCCTCCGGCACCCAGGGCACAAGTACAGTCCTTTTGGAGAATTTCCCGGTGACCTCCCGGATGTAGGGAAGCTCATTCTCCCCCCGCGTCATGAGCATCGGATCGCGTGAGCCATCTCCGGCAAAGCTCTGGTTGATTATCCAGGCAAACGGCTCGATCCGCGCCCGGCGCAAGTCCGCCTGCAGGGCGGCGGCCTCGTGCACCGGAGTCGCCTCAGGCAGTGTGACGATCAGGACGCGGGTAAACTCGGGGTCCCGCAAGCGGGGAAGAAGTTGCACAACTTCATCGGGCATGCCGCTGGCACGCTTGGCAACCTCGCGGTGATACGCCTCCGTGGCATCGAGAAGAAGGAGGGTGTGTCCTGTCGGCGCGGTATCGAGGACCACAAAGGAGCCCTGGCCCTGTGCCACCGTGCGGGCGAAGGCGCGGAACACGGCGATCTCCTCCGTGCAAGGCGAGCGCAAGTCCTCCTCGAGCATGGCGCGGCCGTTCGCATCGAGGCCCTTGCCGGCGGTCGACATGACCTGATCGACGTAGGCCTGGATCTCAGCCCGGGGGTCAATCCGACTGACATGCAGGCCTTTCGTCTCGCCAGCCGCCGCTGCAACATGCGCCGCCGGATCCGTAGTGCTCAAATGGACGGCATGCCCGCGTCTCGCCAATTCGGTCGCGATGGCCGCGGCGACTGTGGTTTTGCCGACCCCGCCCTTGCCCATCGTCATGATGACCCCATGGCCGGCTCGGGCCAGGTCATCCACCAAACCTGACAGTGATTCCAGGGAGAACGGGACGTCCTTCTGCCCGACCAGGCGCGTTGAATCCGCACCCCCTCCGCCTAGCAGACTGCGCAGGGCTGGAATTCCGATCACATTATTGGGGCGGAGAGGCACCTCCATGAACGAGAGGCGTTTCAGAAAGCTCTCCTTGGACCGGAGGGCCAAGGTTTCCCGGTGCCCGAGGGCGAGGGCTATTGGGTCGCCACCGTCAGCGTGGAAGACCCCATTCAAGATCAGTCGCTGGTTGCGCACCCCGATGGCGGCAAGTTCGCCGCTGGTGCGC
Organism: uncultured Opitutaceae bacterium; assembly: GCA_964605835.1. Lineage (GTDB taxonomy): Bacteria > Verrucomicrobiota > Verrucomicrobiia > Opitutales > Opitutaceae > Palsa-1447. The sequence goes on along the minus strand of CAZSEH010000101.1, from coordinate 5,469 downwards.
TCCGCCTCGCCGAGAGCCGCCTTTTGGGCCCGGCTTACCAGGATCAGTGTCGTGCGCCCACCATCTGAAAGTGATGCGACAGCGGCCTCGTAAACACCCCGTTGCTTTTCCAGGCCGGCCAGCGGACCGAGACAGGAGTTGCCGGTCGTGTTGGCATCCAGGAAGCCGGCCCACGCCGTTGGCAGCGTCATCAGCCTAAGGGTGTGGCCGGTGGGAGCCGTGTCGAAGATAACGTGGTCGAAGTCGACCGTGGCTTCCGGTTGGCCCAGCAGCCGTGAGAACTCATCGAAGGCGGCTATCTCCATCGTGCAGGCGCCGGAGAGTTGCTCCTCCATGCTGCGCACGATGGCATCCGGCAACTTGCCGCGGTACGGCCCCACGAGCCGTTCCCGGTAGGCCCGCGCGGCAGCTGCTGGATCAATGTTGAGGGCCATCAGTCCATTCGCCAGCGGAACCCGGGTGGGCTGGCCACCAAGCTTGCAGCCCAGCACCTCGTCCAGGTTCGACGCCGGGTCGGTGCTCACGAGCAGAACGCGTCTTCCCCGATCAGCCAGCGCGACAGCCATGGCGCACGCCAGCGACGTCTTCCCGACGCCGCCCTTGCCGGTGAAAAAGAGAAATCGCGTTGCCGTCCCAAGAAAGCCTGTCAACGCAGCTGATTCCCCGTCTGCCGCAATGGCCATGGCAGGCTCATTCACGAGCAGCAGCAGCCCTTGCCCTCGCCTTCTGGAGCATCAGGGCCCTGGCAGCACCCGCTCTCCCCGGGCTCCGGCTGGGTGGGTCGCGCCGCCAGTCGCATCCCATTGCGGGCAACCAGACCGCACAAGGGCGCGAGTTGATCTTTCTTGGGATATTGTCCGCTGGCCACAAGCTTGTCGTCCACCAGGAGGATCGGCAGGGCGGACTCCCCCCTTTCCGTCAGCGCGGCTTTTACGAGATCATTTTCGACATAGGCTGCCGGATTCTGCGACAGGTTGAATCGGCGCACGTCGACTCCCTGCTCCTGAAGCCATTTGGCGTCGGCCGCGAATTGCACCAACGTCGGGTCCACTTGCGGGCCACAGACACCGGTCGGGCAGCACATCGCCGGATCATAGATTTTGAGGACCGGGCGGTGGCTGTCCGCCGCCGGCGCTGCCGCGAAACCTGGTTTGCGAGCGGTGATTTCCAGGCTGGTGATGTAGTCGCTTGGCTTCGCCCCGGCGGGGAGCTGGGAAATGATCTGCTGATAAAGCGGATCCCGCCAGTCAACCATGCCATCGACGTAGTCGGACTTTGCCTTTGCACAGATGTCCGCCAGTCCCGCCGCCCGGGCCATCCGTTCGGTCTCGGACACGAGCACGGCTCCGGCGACACAACCGACCAGCGCCTCCACACTTTTGAGGATGGCAGGCGGGAGCGGCTGGAGCAGGGCGAGGTCCGAGACGGCCACCCTCCCCCCCGGCTTCAGCACACGGGCGATTTCCCGCCAGACTTGCGGTTTGTCCGGCGAGAGGTTGAGCACGCAGTTGGAGATAACCACGTCCACGCTCGCATCAGGCACCGGCAGGTGCTCGATCTCCCCAAGGAGGAATTCGACGTTCTCAAAGCCCGCCCGCTCCCTGTAGCTGGCTATGTTGGCCCGCGCCTTGGCCAGCATCTGCGGGGTCATGTCCACGCCAATGGCTCGTCCACCCGGTCCGACCTTTCGGCCTGCGATGAAGACGTCGAAGCCGCCGCCTGCACCGAGATCGAGCACCACCTCGCCAGGCTGCAGTGCGGCCAGCGCGTTTGGATTGCCGCACGACAACCCCAGGTTGGCGCCGTCGGGCAATGCAGCCAGCTCCTCGGCAGAGTAGCCGACGTGCTGGGCCAGTTTCTCCGCCGCGTCAGCCGGCCCGCCGCAGCAGGTCGGAGCGGAACCGCAGCATGAGCCGTCGGCAGCCGCGATCTTGCCGTAGCTTTCGCGAACTTTCTGCCGCACAGTTTCTGATTCAGGTAGTGTCGTCATAATGGGTCATTTCGTTGTTGCCTTGAGTGCGTCCCGCCGGCCGTCGGCGTAGGCGGTGAAGGTCCTCCGGATCTCGTTCCGAACGCGTCGAAACACCTCTAGCTTTTCCTCATCGGTGCCAGCGGCATGAGCCGGGTCTTCAAAGGGCCAATGGTGCCGGTTCACCTGGCCGGGGAAAATCGGGCATCCTTGGTCGAGGTTGCCGCATACGGTGATGACCGTCTCGACCTTCGTAGACAGGAACTCGCTCAGGTTTTTCGATGTGTGATGGGAAATATCGATGTCGATCTCCTTCATCACCTTGATGGCGAGCGGATGGACATGGCCGGCAGGCTTGGAGCCGGCACTGACAACGTTCAGAATATCGCCCGCAACAGCGCGAAGGATCCCCTCGGCGATGTGGCTGCGGCACGAGTTGCCCGTGCAAAGAACGAGGATGGTGGGTTTTGCGGAATGCATGGGAAGATGAGTTCAACCGCGAACAGCCGTGGTGCAGCCGCACGGGCTGGCCTTCGCCAGCTTTGGCGCGAGCCTCTTCAGCCGGACCAGGTCGCGCTGGAATGCAGGATCCTCCCTGGCGCAGTCCTGCAGGCACGCCAGGTTGGCGGCCAGTTCCTTCGATGGCCCGGCCGGGATCGCGTAGACCATCCAGTTTCCCCGTCGCTCACACTGGACCATCGAACGCGCCCGCAGGTAGCCGAGGTGCTTCGAGATCTTCACCTGGGGCTCCTGCAGAACCTCTTGAAAGTGGCAGACGCACAGGGGGCCTTGGCCGAGAAGGTGCAGGATCCGCAGGCGGGTCCGGTCGCAGAGGCATTGGTAGATTCTGATCAGGTCCATGGTGGTTAAATACGCCCTAAGGTATATACCGTTATCGGTATATTGCAAGTGCATTCCTGCCGCGGTCAATCAGGCGGGGATTCCAGCCGGGACCATTTGCAGCATGCACGACCTGCGCCCCATGCCGAAAACCTTCCCCGCGAACCCGATGCACGGTGCTTGATTCAGCCCAATGCTCCGGTCTCCGCCGCCGGGGAGTCGGAGGCTCTTTTGGTGAGGCCTGCGTCCAAGGCCCGGTAGGTCATCCCATCCAAAGTGACCGATCCCCGGGGCCTTTCCCAGTTTGCGCCTGTGCTTCAGGTCCTGGAAAACGCATGGCTCACTTGAGCGAAGCCATGTCGATTACGAAGCGGTATCTCACGTCGCTCTTGAGCATGCGCTCGTAGGCTTCATTGACCTGGTCCATGCGGATCATCTCGACTTCGCTCGTGATGTTGTGCTGCCCGCAGAAATCCAGCATCTCCTGGGTCTCCGGCAGCCCGCCGATGAGCGAACCGGAGAAGGAGCGCCGGCGCATGATCAAGGGAAACGCCGCGACGGAGAACGGCTCGCCGGGCGCGCCGACCAGCACGAGGTTGCCGTCTCGCCTGAGGAGACCGAGGTAGGCGTTGAGATCGTGAACTGCGGCGACTGTGTCGAGGATGAAGTCGAAGCTGCCGGCTTGGGCCGCCATCTGGGTCGCGTCCTTTGAGATGACGATCTCATCCGCCCCAAGACGCGTGGCGTCCGCGGCCTTGCCCGGCGAAGTGGTAAAGAGCACGACGTGCGCTCCGAATGCGTGCGCAAATTTCAAGCCCATGTGCCCGAGCCCGCCGAGGCCGACAATGCCGACCTTCTGGCCCGGACCGACCTTCCAGCGTCGCAACGGTGAATACGTCGTTATTCCTGCGCAAAGCAGCGGGGCTGCAGCAGCCGGGTTGAGGTTGGCTGGAATGCGCAGCACGAAATCCTCCGCCACGACGATGCCCTGCGAATAGCCGCCGAGCGTGCCGCCGCCGAGGTGCTTGTCGGAACTGCCGTAGGTCATGACCGTCTCCGGGCAAAACTGCTCCAGCCCGGCGCGGCAATCGGGACAGTTGCCGCAGGAATCGACGAGGCAGCCGACGCCGACAAGGTCGCCCACGTTGAACTTTCCTGCGTCCCGGCCAACGGCCTTGACCCGGCCGACGATCTCGTGGCCTGGCACCGCCGGATATTGCGTGAAACCCCACTCATTGCGCGCGAAGTGGAGATCCGAGTGACAGACCCCGCAGAAGAGGATCTCGATCCGCACGTCGCGGGGGCCGGGTTCGCGGCGGGATATCGTGGCGGTGGCTAGCGGGGAAGAGGCCGAGGAGGTGGCGTACGCTTTGACGGAGATGCAACGGGGAGTGCTCATGGGTGAAAAGGGAGGACTGCAGTTTGACGTTGGAGGTGGTGTTCAGCGGGATGACTCGGCGCCGGATCAGGCATTGTATTGTTTGTCGCTGACTTTCTCCATCCAGTCCACGGGCTTCCCGTCGAGATGCTCCTGGATGGCGACATGGGTCATGGCCGTGGTGGGAGCCGCACCGTGCCAGTGCTTTTCCCCTGGGGGAAACCAGACGACGTCGCCCGGCCGTATCTCCTCAATCGGCCCGCCCCACCGCTGCGCGCGGCCGCAGCCCGCCAGCACAACGAGGGTCTGGCCGAGGGGGTGCGTGTGCCAGGCCGTCCGGGCACCCGGCTCGAAGGTGACATTGTTTCCGGCGGCGCGGGCCGGGGCTGTGGCTGGGAAGAGCGGATCGATCCGTACGGAGCCGGTGAACCAATCGGCGGGGCCTTTGGCGGAGGACTGTGAGCCACTGCGTTTGATATCCATGTTTAAAGCCTCTGTTCTTGACTTGCCATAACTCTGGCTACGTTGCCACAGACTCACAAGCTCTCGTGCAGCCGTGAATCTATCCGGACTTCCACGGACGTAACCATCCTCCGCGGGCGCGGGGGCACCGTGGTCGTCTTGAGCGTCAGCTTCCCCTTGGCGTGCGCCGGCGCGCGCGACGCTTCACAATTTGGTGCAAATTGTGCAACGGCACTATCCGGACTCGAACATCACAATGATTGGCGTGGACGATATTGTCGTAGGCGACCTCGTCCTGCAATGGGCTCCGAGGCCGCTCGTGCTAAACGCCCCGCCCCGGCCGCCTCCCTTGGAATTGGTGTTGAAGGCCATGGCGGAAGCGAGCGAACGCAAGTTTCGGGTGAGCGATAACCAGGACAACGCAGCCTTCCTTTTGCTCAAGGAGGATGATCCCGGAAGGCTGGGCCCCCGCGTGGCCGATGTCGTATACATCGGGCGCCTTCTGAGCCATGGAATCAACAAGGCCGGGATCGAGAATAGTTTGAATGAGCTGCAGACTCGAATGAGCGTGTTGGACGAGCGCTACGGGGGAAAAAACCAGGAAAAGGAGCGCCTCTCGGACTGGACGGCCGTCAAGAATCAGGAGAAAACGCACCTGTCGGACGAGACGGCCGTCCTGAAGAAGCAACTGGAGCAGGCGAATCCCTCCGATGAAGAACTCGACCCAGTCCGCCGCGCATCGCTCGAAGCGGGGCTTTTCGCTCTGCGCGCGCGGCGCCGGAGGCGGCATTTCTGGGCGACCGCCGGGGCGGTGGCGCCG
>CAZSEH010000100.1:2685-12359 GCA_964605835.1 uncultured Opitutaceae bacterium | reverse complement strand
ACTGCGCCATGGTCGTCACCCTTCCGACCGGAGGCAGCGCCGCCGGCTACACCGCGCAGGTGAGCAGCGCCGACACCACCACCGGCCTTGCCCTGGTCGAAGTTTACAACGTGCCCTGATCCGGTAAGAAACAGATCATGGGCGGTGACCATGGTCCTTTGGGACAGCGGTCCCGGAAGATCCGGTCCGGTGCCGCGCCTCGGCCCGGACCCCGCCGCGTTTGTTCTTTCCTTTTGCCCCCAAGCTTGGTTGAGTGCGCAATTCAGCGTCCGCCGGGCCGGCATAAGAGGCTGGAAACCAGCGCAATCACAATGCATACCCACCGCCACACAATCTCGGTCTTGGTCGAGAACAAGTTCGGCGTGCTGACGCGTGTCACCGGGATGATTTCCGGCCGCGGCTTCAACATCGATTCGCTCAATGTCGCCCCCACCCATGAGGCGTCGCTCTCACGGATCACGATCGTGTTGCGTGGCGACGACAGCGCGCTCGACCTGTGCACGAAGCAGTTGCGAAAGCTGGTGAACGTGGTGGAAGTTATTGATTTCAAGGATATTCAAGCTGTCGCCCGGGAGCTTGTCCTAGTCAAGGTGAAGGCCGATTCGAAGGTCCGTCCCGAGATCCTCCAGATCAAGGAAATCTTCCGTGCCAAGATCGTCAATGTGACCCCGGACAGTCTGATCATCGAAGCCACCGGCGACGAGGACAAGGTGAACGCCTTTCTCGGATTGATCGAGCCCTTCGGCATCATCGAACTCGCGCGCACCGGCCGGCTGGCACTCAGGCGTTGAAGGCTCCCGCAGCAGCCGGCGTTGCATTCGCCGCCTTCCGCGTCCTGTGATATTCCGGGGTCGTCATTTGGAATCGTGAAGAAACTGATCATCGCCACCCGTAGGAGTCCGCTCGCCCTGGCCCAGAGCGAGACGGTGGCCGCGCATTTGGGTGCGATTCTGACGGTGGAAACCGAGCTTCTGAAGATCGTGACAACGGGCGACCGGCAGACGGGCTGGTCGCTCGAGCAAAAGGGGGGCAAGGGGCTCTTCACCGGTGAACTCGAGCAGAGCCTGCTTCGCGGGGAATCGGACGTGGCGGTGCACAGCACGAAGGATCTTCCCGGGGAGATGACTCCCGGCCTTGCGATCGCGGGCTACCTGCCCCGGGCCGACCCGCGCGACGTCCTTGTGATTCGCGCAGGCCTGGCCAGGCCGGGGCTGGTCGCAACGGACAGTCCGCGCCGCCGGCTGCAGCTGGCGCTGCAGTTTCCCGGCGTCGAATTCACCGGGATACGGGGGAACGTCGACACCCGCCTAAGGAAGATCGCGGAGGGGCTGGCAGACGCAACCGCGCTTGCGGCCGCCGGGCTTGCGCGACTCGGCATAGGCTCGTGGAGCGGCCTGGAGTTCCGTCCGCTCGAATTCACCCAGATGGTGCCGGCGGTCGGCCAGGCGGCGATAGCGGTCCAGTGCCGCGCCGGCGATGCTGCGCGGTTCGCCAGCCTGTTCGACCTTCCGACCGCACGCGCCGTGTCGGTCGAACGCGCATTGCAGTCGGCGCTCGGAGGCGGGTGCCATACCGCGTTTGGCGCCCATGCGAGCGCCTCCACGCTTTACTTCTTTCACGAGGAAACCGGCATCCGCGTGCTGGCGCTCGGCCCCGCGGATTTCGACCGGCCCGAGGCCGCCGCCGCGCGCATCCTCAAGGAACTCGGGCTGAAGCTTCCCGGGGCCGCATCCTGAGCCATCGCCGACGCGTCCTCCATGACCAATGCCCCCCTTTCCGGCCGCCGGGTCGTCGTAACGCGCACGCGTGAGCAGGCGTCGGCGCTTTCCGAGCGCCTCGGCGCGCTCGGCGCGGAGGTGATCGAGCTGCCCGTCATCCGAATAACCCGGGAGATTTCGAAGCAGGCGCTGGCCGATGTGATGCTCGAATTCGGAAGTTACGACTGGCTTGTTTTCACGAGCGGAAACGGCGTTCGCTTCTTCTTCGATGAGTTTTTCAGGCTTTTCGACGACATCCGCTCCCTGGGAGTCATCCGGATCGCCTGCGTGGGAGGGGGCACCGGCCGCCAGCTGACGGAGGACCTGCATCTGCGCGTCGAATGCCAGCCGGAGAAGGCCACCGCCGAGGCGCTTGCCGACGCGTTGATCGGGACGGGGAGCCTGGACAGCGCGAAGGTCCTCGTCATCACCGGAAACCTGAACCGCGATGAGCTTGTGCAAAAACTCGAGAAGGCGCGCGCGATCGTGGACTGTCTCCAGGTCTACAAGACTGAAAAGACGGATCCCGCCGCGACGCCTGCCGCGGCTGATTTTCGGGAGCGCGGGGCGGACGCGATTCTCTTCGCCAGTGCGTCATCCGCGCAATCGTTCGCCGGGCATGCATCCGCGCTGGCGCCCGGTCCAGGCGCCCGGCGCCCGTTTGCCGGAAGCATCGGCCCGCAGACCAGCGCGATGATGCGGCAATGCGGCATTGCGGTGGATTTCGAGGCCGCGAAGCCCGGATTCGATGGACTGGTGGATGCCCTGGTGGCGAAGATCGGTTCCCAATAATTTCTCCTGTGAAAGTCCCTTTTCTCGACCTTTCCCTTCAGCACCGCGCCCTGCGCGGTCCGATCCTGGAGGCTCTTGCGGCGACCTACGACGCCAACCGTTTCTGCCTGGGACGCGATGTCGACGATTTCGAGCGCAATTTCGGGGCCGCCTTGGGCTATCCGCGGGTTCTCGGAATGAACAGCGGGTCGGCTCCGTTGCACGTGGCGTGCATGATCGCGGGCTTTGGACCGGGCGACGAAGTGATCACTTCGCCATTCACCTTCATCGCCTCCGCATGGGGCATCAACTATGTCGGGGCGAAACCGGTGTTCGCCGACATCGAGAAAGACACCTGCAACATCGATCCGGCCCGCGTCGCGGCGGCCGTCGGCCCGAGGACCAAGGGCATCATTGTCGTCCATATCTTTGGCCAGCCTGCCAGGATGGACGAGATCCTGGCGATCGCCCGCCGCCACAGTCTTTTTGTCATAGAGGATTGCGCGCAGGCGGTCGGGGCACGGTACCGGCAGACACCCGTCGGACTGGCCGGCGATTGCGGCACGTTCAGTTTTTACCCGACCAAGAATCTCGCCGCCTGCGGCGAGGCGGGGGCCTTCGTGTCGAACCGCGAGGAGATCCAGACGAGGGCGCGCCATATCCGGGTCCACGGCTCGGACCGCCGGTATTATCATGACACCGTAGGCGGAAATTTCCGGATGGATGGGTTTCAGGCGGCGGCCCTCAACGTGAAGCTGCCTCACCTGCCGGCCTGGACCGAACGCCGCCGGGAAATAGCCGGACGCTACCTTGCCGGCCTGAAACGGACCGATCTGCGGCTCCCGGCGCCGCAGGAATACGGACGCAGCGTCTTTCATCAGTTCACCGTCCGCCATCCCCGACGGGACGCCCTGCGCGAACATCTTGCGAAATGCGAAGTCGGCACCGACCTTATCTATCCGGTGCCGCTCCACCTCCAGAAATGCTACTCGGGCCTGGGCCTTGGACCCGGAGCGTTCCCGAATGCCGAGGAGGTTTGTGCGACCTGCATCAGCCTGCCGATCTTCCCCGAACTCACCGACCGACAGGTCGATCATGTCATCGCGAGCGTCAATTCATTTTGAAACGGGAACCGGTCATGAGCGGCGGTATTCAATTCAAGGTCTGCGGGTTGACTTCCCTCGCCGACGCCGAATTTGCAGGCGAATGCGGGGCGGGGTACTTGGGATTCATCCTTCATCCCGGATCGCCGAGGAAGATCCCTCTCGACCGATTCAAGGTGATGGCGCCGCGGCTGGCCGGGCGCAACAAGGTGGCCGTTTCTGTCGAGCCGACGCAAGCCGCGCTCGCTGCGATGATCGATGCCGGATTTGACCGTTTTCAGATACATTTCGGCGAAGGAGTTCCGCTTTCGACCGTGGAAGAGTGGGCCCGCACCGTGGGGATCGACAGGCTCTGGCTTGCCCCGAGGCTGCCTGCCGGAGCAATGCTGCCCGCGGCGCTCCTGCCGCTTGCCGGGACTTTCCTTCTCGATACCTTCCAGCCCGCTGGCTTCGGGGGATCGGGGCGCACCGGCGACTGGAAGGGCTTCGCCATGCAGCGGCGGTCGCATCCGTCCAAGACATGGATACTCGCCGGAGGGCTGAGCCCGGAAAACGTCGGAACCGCCCTGGCCGAAACCGGCGCCCGATTCGTCGATGTGAGCAGCGGCGTGGAGTCGGCTCCCGGCGTCAAGGACCATTTGAAATTGCAGGCCTTTGCGTGCGCGCTACGCTCCGGCGGCGAGCCTCCCGAATCCTTGATCCGCGAGCATCGAGATCAAGGAACGTTGTAAACCTCGATCAGGGCGATGCCGGTGGTTGAGTCTGCGCTGGTCACCTGGGCCGTGTAGCCGGCGACGCCTGCGGCGCCGGTTGGAAGGGTGACGACCATGGCGCAATCGGCGGAACCCGCGGCAATCGCGCTGGCGTAGACGTGGTTCATGATTGCGGTCGTCGCCGGCTCAATCCCGGCGACAACGGTTGAATTGCCCCCGACCGGGGCGTTGCCCCATCCGGCATTTGTCGCGATGGTGTTTCCAGCGGCGTCAAAAAGGGCCAGCGTGGGCCTGGCGAGGGTCAGGCCGCTCAGCGCCGGGGTCGTGACCGCGAGGCCCGGGCCCACCGCCCGGATAAGCAAAGTCTGGGAGGCGCCTCCGATGAGATAGAATCCGGCAACCAGCGATCGGCTGCCGGTCCCGACGAAGGCACGGGTGGAAATATTGACAAGATGCGAGGCGGCCGCGCCGACATAGGAGTCATAGTCGAATACCTCGACTTCCGCTATCCCGGTGGCTCCGGTGGTCGCGCTATCCACTTGTGCCGTGTAACCGACTCCCGGACCCGCCGGAACGCTCGTGAAGATCGACGAGTCGGTGGAATTGGCCTGGAATGGGGCGGCATAGACGGTCGCAAACGCGTTGATCAGAGCCTGGCTTCCGCCCCACGCTGCATTTGTGGCGATGGCGCTGGTTGCGCTGTTGAGGGTCAGTTTCGGGCTGGCGAGGGTCAGGCCGGCCAGCGCCGGGTCGACCACGGCCAGATCGGGGCCGATGCCGCGAACAACGATTTTCTTTGCACCCGATCCGTCGGTGTAGAATCCCGCCACAATATTCTGGTTGGGGCCGGAGCCCAGATAGGCCCGCGTGGAGACATTGTACAGGTACGAGGGGACGCTGACGGTCAGGGTGGCGGCGGGACTGTTCGTCGAGCTGACGTTGTCGCCAACGGCGGCAAAGTAGGTGCCGGCGTCGGACGCTTGCGCGGAGGTGATCGTGTAGGTCGGGTACACGGCGCCGTCAATCGCGACACGGTCTTTGAACCATTGGTACTGAAGCGCACCACCGCCCACCGCCCCCACTGAAAACGTGACGGAGCTGCCGGTGGATGCGGCCTGGGACCGCGGCGATGTTGAGATTGTGACGGGAGCATTGACGATGAGGGTTTCCCCGTTGGTCGAGGAACTGCCGAGGCTGTTGACGGCCAGGACCGAGTAAGTCCCGGCATCGGCAAGTTGCACGTTGGGCAGGATGATGAATGTCTGGGTCGCGCCGAAGATCGGCTGACCATCCTTCATCCACTGTACGGAAGGTGCGGGGATGCCCGCCGCCGACATCGTGAGCATGGCGGTCTCGCCCGCCGAAACCGTCAGGTCGCCCGGGAGGACCGACAAATCGGGGGCCGACGGCGGACCCACGGTTATCATCACCGGATCCGAGGTTCCTTGAGACGAGCCGTAAGTCACATTCAGGGCAAAGGCAAAGGTGCCCGGTGAGGGCGGCGTAAACGATGGGGTGAGGGTGTTGGCGTTGACGAGCGTGACTTGGGGGCCGATTACCTGCGACCAGGAGAAGGAGGAGGGGGTGTTCGGCGGGATGTTCGACAGCGACCCATGAAGGGTGACGGGGGACCCCGTCACGATGCCCTGGTCGGGCCCGGCATTGGCCGAGGGCAGCACGGGCAGGCTTTCGATGTAGCTGACCAGGAGCGCAACGTTCTGCTGGTCGACCGTGTTGCGCGCGACCGGTGGCATCTGATGGGTCCCGGTGATGTTTGTCCGCAAGTAGAGCATGGATGTCGTCAGGCTGCCTGGCGTCAGCACCGACGCATTGGGGACTCCAAAGCCGCTGACGAGCGGGCCGCCGATGATCCCCTGATTCGCCAGCGGGGTGTCGAAGCGCGCATCCCAATAGGCCTCCGCAACCCCGCTCGGGCGATGGCACTGCGCGCAGTTCGCATCGAGGTAGGAGCGCACGCGCGCCTCGAGGGAGGATGACGTGTTCGAAGCCGGAACCAGGCCGGGGTAGGTTGGAATATCGGCCTCGTTCAATGCCGGTGTGAACATGCCGGCATGGTTCAGGGCGCGCAGCTGGTTGTCCGCGACACCCGTCGAGGGATAGGTGAAAAAGCCGTTCAACTGCCGGGTTTTGACCCCCAGGATGTAATTTGCATTGGTGGTGTGGCAGGCGAGGCAGTCCTGACCGCTCGGATAATGCCAAGTCTGGGTGCGCGTGCCGCCGGCCGTGGCGATTGTGACATCTTCGCTCAGGCTTCCAGTCAGCAGATCGGCATCGCTATTGTCCGCCCGCCACTTGTACGTAACTCCATAGACGCCGCCGTTGGCATCCCGCACGATCAGCCTGGTCTCCAGGCGAATCACCGCGGCAGGATTGGTGTCGTCGGTGCCCAATTCGAAATTCTTGATGAATACGGTCCCGGCCGGGAAAGACCATTCGCCGGTCGGGTAAAAGCCGATCCGGGCGTTGCCGGGGACGGCGATCCAGCGGCTCTTCGTCGCTCCATCCGACCAAAAAGGGACATTCACCGTGTACGGCAGGACGCCGTTGGCGGGCGTCAGGCTCGCCAGGTCTGCGAAAGCTCCAGTTTGCGAAAGGAGCGCCGGAATCGCCATGGTCGATCGGCCGGCGATCTGCAGCTTGTAGATCGAGCCGGCGGGCCCGGTCGTGCACATGTAGAGCTCGTTGTTCTGGTCCAGACCAAAGGTGGAAATCCCGCCCGTATAATCCGCGCCGGGAGGCAGGCTCGCCAGGTAGGTCACGGTCGGCGCGGAGGATCCGTTGGGAACCAGGGAATAGATCCGGTTCGAAGTGTTGTCGCCGTATAGGTATTGTCCCCCCAATTGCGTGGCGAACTGGGCTCCGCGATAGACGTAGCCGCCGATGACGCAGGTGTCGCCGGTGTAGTGCGCATAGACGTAGACCGGCGGTGTGTCCGTCCCGATCAGCGGCGAGGGCATCGGCTTGAACCCGGGTGCGTTTCCCTCCCGGTAGGCCCATTGGTAATTGCACCCTTTTTGAATCAGATCCACCTTCTCCCAGGCAGCCTGCCCCACCTCCCCGAGCCATACCTGTCCGGTGAGGGGGTCCCGGGTCATCCGCCAAGGACTGCGCATGCCGATGGCCCAGAATTCCTCGAGATTGCCTCCGCTGGGATCCAGCCAGGGATTGTCATTCGGGATGAAGTAGTTGGCACTGTACGAGGCGGGCCAGCCGGCGGGGGGTGGTGCGCCGCTCTGCGGCTGCCGGCGGATGGGATGGCTCAGCGCGGGGTTCTGGTCGACATCGATGCGCAAAACGCCCCCAAAGAGCCCCGAATTGATCTTTTGCGACTGGTTGTACTGGTCGTCCGCTCCTCCCTCGTCACCGTTGGTCAGGTAGAGAAAACCGTCGGCTCCGAAGAACATCCCGCCTCCGTTGTGCCAAAGATCCCGGTCAAACTGGTTGATCAGAACGAGCTCGGAGTTGGGGTCGGCGACGGTGGAGCCGTCGGGAACAGTAAACCGGGAAAGCCGGTTGTACGAAGGGGTGGTGTAATTGTCCGGCGGCGCACTGGCGGAACCGACGATCGGGCCGGGCGTGTAGGAATAATACACATAGACATAGCCGCGGTTTGGAGATCCGGCCTTTCCAAACTGCGGGTGGAAAGCCATTCCGAGGAGTCCTGAGTCGTTCCAACCCTGGCAATGGGAGCTGATATCGAGGAAGAGTGTTTTGGTGGAGGTGTTCGGGTCGTTGGCGAAAAACCAGATCCGACCCTCGCGCCCGCAGACGAACAGGGAGTTGGTGCCGGGTTCGGGCACCAATCCGGTTGGGTCCTGGAAGCTCAGGTTGGGAAAAGCGTTTGCCGTCGTCCAGGAGCCGGCCGTGACCGGAGCGACCGATGGCATGAGGCCGTTCAGGTACGGGCCGATCGCGCCCCGACCGCTCAAGCCATAGGGCTGGCCGTATCCAGCCGGGACGGTCCATGCGGAGGAAACAATGATCGCCGCAATGATTCTGAGAAGCGAACGCATCGTTTGGCCCATCAACTGACGCGGGTCCAGAGCGCGCGATAGGCCGGATGATTATCAGGCGGCAAGGTTTCAATGCTCACAGAAGGTTCGGCCATTTGTATCCATTTTACGCCAAACAGGCCGGTCGAAAAATGGGGTGATGACCCCGTCGCAGAGAGAGGCGGGTGAAACACGGATGGAGCGCAACGCCCGGTTGCTGGAAGACCCAAAGACAAGGGCGACCGTTCACCTGGCTGTATTATTACCGGGTGATCGCGCCCTCGTGATCGAGCAGCCAGCGCTTGGTCGCCTCGCCGAACGCAAATCCGGTGAGCGAGCCGTCGGAGCCGATCACCCGGTGGCAGGGAATGATGAGGCAAATCGGATTTGCCCCGCTGGCCTGCCCAACGGCGCGGGCCGAACTGCCCAGTTCGCGGGCGATCTCGCCGTAGCTTCGCGTCTGCCCGGCAGGGATGGCGCGCATCGCGGCCCAGACCCTTTTCTGAAAATCGGTTCCCCTCGGGGCGAGCCTCAGCGAAAATGCCGTATTGGCGGAGCTAAAGTAGGCGGTGATTTCGGCCCGGGCCTGCGCGGTTTTGTTTTCGTCGCGATTGGCGTTGGCACAATCAGAGCGCCTGCCCAGCGAGGCCGCATCGCCAAAGGCGGTCGCGACGACTGATCCCGAGGAGTCGACGGCCACGGAGAAAGGTCCGGCCGGCGTATCGAAAGTGGAGCAATAAAGTGTGTCGATTTGTTTCATGGGGCGGGTTTTCCAAATTGCCAGAGATGGGCGGTGGCGAGGCTGCGATAGGGCGAGAAGACGGCCATCAGCCTTCGCGTGGCATCGATGTCCGGGCGTTCTTCCAGGCTCAGGAGCGCCTGGAGGCCGCTGGTGACGCCCGTGTCTCCCAGCGGGACACAGTCGGCAAAGCCCAGGGAGCGCATCATAAGATAATTGACGGACCACGGTCCCAGGCCGCGAACCTCCAGAAGGGTGCGCTCGGCCCGGGTGGCGGACAATGGCCGGAGTCCCTGCAGGTCCAGCAGTCCGCGGGCCGCGAGGCTTGAGGCCCCGACGAGATATTCGGCTTTCTGCCTGGAGAATTGAAAGGGCAGGAGATCCTCCGGCGCCAGGTTCGAGACATCGGCTGGCTCCGGCGGCGCAAAGAGATCCCCGCCCGGGCCGGTCCTGCTCAATCCGAGGGCACGGCCCGTCCGTTCGACCAGCCGCCGTTTCAGGAGGCAGGCGAACGGGAAATTGATCTGCTGGCCGATGATCGACCAGAGAAGTCCGTCGAACACCGAATGGGTCTGGCT
>CAZSEH010000100.1:0-2585 GCA_964605835.1 uncultured Opitutaceae bacterium | reverse complement strand
TTGATGCGAACGGCCGCCTCGTAAATGCCGCCCGCGAGCCGCTCGGTGATTCCGTGGGGGTCGCGGCTGAGCGCCCGGCGCAGGTAGGCAAGAGGATAGTCGTCCGGCAGAGCCACGATGAATTGCGAGCTTGCCCGGATGCCGCGGTACGCGGCCGGGGTCAGGCCCGTCAGCCCCCGGAAGTGCTCGTGAAGGACGGAGAGCGACTCGAAACCGGCATCGCCTGCGATCGCTATCAACCGGTCATCCGTCTCAACCAGCCGTCTCTTTGCATAGTCGATGCGGGACCGCAGGAGCAAATCCGCGGGGGTTGTGTGAAAATGCTGGCGGAATAGCTCAAAAAGGCGGGTGGTGCCGAATCCCGACCGGCGGACGACAGCCTGTGCGTCGGGAAAGTCCCCCGGTGCAGCGCGGATCTCCCCAACGAGGGCCTCAACGGATTCCAGCACGGGATCCGCCCCTCGCGCAAAATCGTCCGGATGGCACTTGAGGCATGGCCGGAATCCCCCGGCGCGCGCGGCCTCGCAGGTTGGAAAGAACCGGACATTTTCAAATTTGGGCTTCCGGGCCTTGCAGGAGGGCAGGCAGTAGATTCCGGTCGTGCGCACGCCCGTGAAGAAGCGTCCGTCGAAAGCCGGATCCCCGGCCACGAACCGCGCGTACATCCTGGACTCGGTCAACTTCATGCCGCCAATGTAGCAGAGAGGGCGGCTTTGTCGTCCGGATTCTTTCGCCGCAATTCCTTCCGCACGGGTCGGATGGGCATTCCAGGGCCAAAAAATGATCTGGCGCCCCAATAAATGGCATCCAAACTGGCTCATATTCGTCAATCTCGTGTCCAACAACATCGTATAACCCTAAAAAAGCATCATGAAGATCAAATCCCTCCGTACCCTGGCCACCGCCCTTGGCGCCGTGTGCCTTTTCGCCGTAGCCGCATTCGCCGGCGACCCGACTGGATCCTGGACCTGGACAGCCCCCGGCCGCGGCGGCGGCCCGGGACGGCCGACAAAGGCGACCCTGGTGTTGAAGGACGGCGCCCTCACAGGCACCGTGGCCGGCCGCAATGGCGACACCCCGATCACCGACGCGTCCTTCAAGGACGACGCGATAGCCTTTACGGTGACCCGCACGTTCGGCGACAACACCATCAAGATGGCCTACACGGGAAAGCTCGATGGCGACACGATCACGGGCAGCTTTGACCGCCCCAATCCTGACGGCGGAGACCCGGTCAAGACCGACTGGAAGGCCACCCGAGTGAAGGACGCGGCGCCGGCTCAATAACCGAGCTGGCATTCGAGGTCTATCCGACCTTTTTCATAGACCGCCGCCCGGCAGCCCCGGGCGGCGGTTTCATTTTGGCGCAGTAAGTCTTGAGTCAGTTTGCACGGCCCTCGCTGGCTGCAGGTCGTGCAAACGGATCTGCCGGCAGACGCTCCAAGGGATCGACAACGCACGATTGCCGTTTCAAATTGGATTTGAATCAAATGCCCTTCCCGCCGATTCTCAGCCCCCGGATTTCCATTTTCTGCGCGACAGCGCTTCTGCTTTGCGCCCGGACGGGCCGCTCGGACGAAGCGGTGACGCCGGCCGCCCTGAATTCGCCGGCGGAGCTGCCGGGCAGGGGCCTGGCCCAGCATCCGTTCTTCTATGCCGGTGAATGGTATTACACGCATCCGGAGCAGACGATGTTCATCGTCCGCGGCGGAAGCGTGGTCTGGTCGTATTCAATTCCGCTGAAAAACGCCGCCGGCGATCTCCAGGAATTCAGCGATGCGACCCTGCTTTCGAACGGCAATGTCGTCTTCGCGCGGAAGACCGGTGCCGCGATCGTGACGCCGGAAAAGAAGCTGATCTGGAATTACGACGCGCCGAAGGGCTTTGAGGTCCACGTCGCGCAGCCGATCGGCCTCGACAAGGTCATGCTCATCCAGAACGGCAATCCGGCGAAGATGATGATCGTCGACATTGCGACGGGGCAAACGGGGAAGGAAATGATCCTGCCGACGGGCAACCCGCTGAAGACGCACCCGCAGTTCCGCCGCGCCAGGCTGACGGCCGCCGGAACGCTGCTCGCCGCCCATCAGGACAACAACAAGGTGGCCGAATACGACATGGACGGAAGGGAGATCTGGTCGATCGCCATACCGGCGCCCTGGGCCGCCGTCCGGTTGAAGGATGGAAACACGCTCATCACAAGCAACAAGGGCTTCGTGATCGAAGTGAACCCCATGAAGGAGACCGTCTGGAAACTGACCCAGGACGATATTCCCGCCATTCGGTTCTTCAGTCTCCAGGAGGCCGACCGGCTGGCCAGCGGCAACACGGTGATCAGCAACTGGTGCCCGAATGGAATCAAGGACCCGAAGGATTGGCCGACATCCGTCCAGGTTTTCGAAGTGACTCCTGAAAAGAAGGTCGTCTGGGCGCTGCGCTCGTGGAATGACCCGGCGGATCTCGGACCGGCCACCGTCATCCAGCTGCTCGATGAGCCGGGCGTGCCTGAGAACGGCGGACAGCAGCGATAGGTCATTCCATGACCAGGCGATAACCGATGCCGGATTCGGTCCTGAGGTGCCTGG
>CAZSEH010000099.1:0-12562 GCA_964605835.1 uncultured Opitutaceae bacterium | reverse complement strand
CTGCTCGACCCGATCAAGACCTTCGGGACGAACATCATGCTGGAGATCTACAACACGGGCGACCAGCCGGTCGTGAATCCGCTGGTGTCCCTCGAGATATTCCGCGCGCCGACCTTCACCGACCCCGAATTCAAGACGTTCGTCAAGCGGCGGCAGCGGCTGCTTGCCACGACGACGGAGCTTTTCACGAACCTCGACCAGTCCCCTCCCCGGGACTCGCCGGAGGTGCAGCCAAGGATGCGCATCGCCGTCCACGGCCAGAGCCCTTCGATGGAAAACCGGTCGATCTGCGTCAGGGCAAACGACGACCTGAGGAATCTCGCCGCGTCAGGCGCCGGCGCCTCCGACGGCCCGCAGGCCGCCTGCGGGCAGCGCACGATGTTCCAGGCGCTGGAGGCGGCACCGGAGAACGCAGACACGCTTCTGGTCGATTACTTTCCGGATCTTCTCGAGCACACCGAGCTGGTGACCCGGCTCGGCGACCTCGGGCTCAAACGGATCATCTTCCGCAAGGCCTCCCGCACCCACGGCTACTTCCTCTCGAGCAACGCCCATGCGCGACTCGACACATTCGATGCGATCGGCCTCCAGTGCTACTGGTACGACGAGCTGACGAAGGATCTTTACGTGCATGTCTACAAGAAGGACCACGGCTTCTTCATCCGCGAGGAGATCGCGCGCCAGTTCCAGGAAACCACGATCCTCGCCTTCTACGGCTCGGCCGTCGGCCTCGACCAGGCGGACACGGACCGCATCTCCGGGCTCGTCGAGAAGCTCACCACCTTCATCGGCGGAAACCTGGGCGTCCTGACGGGCGGCGGAGGCGGGGTGATGCGCCTTGCGACGGACCAGGCCCGCACCAAGGGCGCCCTGACCGGGGCGTGCTTCCTCGAGCTCGAGGCCCAGCCGCCCGAGCTCGGCGTCGATTTCTTCAACACGTTCCAGGAGTCGTCGCGTCATTTCCGGCAGAAGTGGTTTGAGGTTGCCGACTTTTGCATCTTCAACGTCGGCGGCGTCGGGACGCTCGAGGAGATCGGGATCGAGCTTTGCAACCTCAAGCTCGGCATCCGGCCCCGCGTGCCGTTCGTGTTCTTCAACGCGAAGTTCTTCGCGGACCTTCGCCGCCAGATCCGGCACATGATCCGGACAAAGCGTGCGCCCGCCTGGATGGCCGAGTACATTCTGTTCACGGACGATCCCGAAGAGGTGGTGGCCTACTACAGGAGAAAGCTCCAGGTGCTGTGATGGAAGGCCCCGCCCTTCCCCGGACGATTCTGGTTGTCGGCGCCGGCGGCCGCGAGCATGCGCTCGTCCGGGCGCTGGCCGCCTCGCCCGCGCGCCCGCGAATCCTTTGCGCGCCGGGCAACGCCGGCATCGCCGACGATGCCGCCTGCTTTCCGGTCAACGCCGAGGACGTGGCGGGACTCGTCGCCCTCGCCCGCCGCGAGGCGGTTGGTTTCGTCGTCGTCGGGCCCGAGGTGCCTCTCTCCCTGGGCCTGGTGGACGCGCTCGGCGCGGCCGGAATCCCCTCCTTCGGCCCGGGCGCCGACGGCGCGCGGCTCGAGGCCTCAAAGATTTACACGAAGGAGATCCTCCTGAAATACGGGATTCCGACCGCGCCCGCCGCCATATTCGACGATGCCGGGCCGGCGTGCGCCTGGGTGAGGTCCAGGCCCGCGCCAATCGTCGTCAAAGCGGATGGTTTGGCGGCGGGAAAAGGGGTCGTCGTCGCCCAGACGCAGGCGGAGGCCGAGGAAGCCGTGCGCGCGCTGATCCGCCTGAAGCCCCCCGGCCCGGCGGCCGCTGGACCGAACCGGATTCTCATCGAAGAGTGCCTTGAGGGGGAGGAGACCTCCATCCTCGTGATCGTGTCCGGCCGGGATTACGTCATCCTCCCCACGGCGCAGGACCACAAGCGGGCCGGCGACGGCGACACGGGGCCGAACACGGGAGGCATGGGAGCCTGCTCGCCGGCGGCGGTCGTGACGCCCGCCCTTCTCGATCGCATCGAGGCCGAGATCGTGCGGCCGTCCGTCGATGGCATCGCCGCCGAGGGGATCGATTTCCGCGGAACCCTCTTCATCGGGATCATGCTGACGGAAGGCGGACCCAAGGTTCTCGAATACAACACCCGGTTTGGGGACCCCGAGACGCAGGCCGTGCTGCCGCGCCTGGCGACGGACCTTCTGGAACTGCTTTGGGCGGCCGCGCAGCGCAGGCTTGCGGGATTCCGCCTCGAGGTCAGGCCCGAACCCGCCATTTGCGTCGTGGTGGCTGCCCGGGGCTATCCGGGGGCCTACGCGAGAGGGGACGTCATCGGGATTCCCCCAAGGGCGGAACTCCCGCCCGGCACGGCAATCCTGCACGCGGGAACCGCCCGTAATCCGGCGGGCGAAATCGTCACGAACGGCGGGCGCGTCCTCGGGGTCGTTTCGACCGGCACGACGCTCAAGGACGCAGCTGACCGGGCCTACCTCGCCTGCGGACAGATCCGGTGCTCCTCGAAGTTCTACCGCCGGGACATCGGCGCGCGGCAGATCGGCAGGATATGAAGGCGCCGGTTCTCCTCCTCGCCATTTTCGCCGCGCTGGCGCCGGGCGCAGGGCGGGCGGCGCCCCTCGAACGGGACCTGGGGCAGGGCCTCGCCTACTTCCGCGTCCATTCGATCGCAACCGATCTCCCGCCGGACCAATCCGTGCGCAACAGGCCGTGCGTTGTCGACGTGCGCTACGTGCGCGGAGATCGCGCCGCGGCGTCCGCCCTGCTCGCCTGGCTCAAGGCCCACGCGAGGCCAAAGTCCCCCGTTTTTCTCCTCGCCAACCCGGGCACGGCCGCGGTTCTTCTTGTTCCCCTCAATTCCGCCGGCGCGGTGCCCGAACTCGTGGTCCTCGGACCCTCGGCCCGCAATTTCGAGCCGGACATTTCCGTGTCCGTTGCGCCTTCGGCCGAACGGCGCGCGTACGACGCCCTGGAAAATGGGGCTTCCATCGATTCCCTGGTCGTCGAAAAGGTCGAAAAGGCGCGCGACGACGAGGAGCGCCTCGACCGCGAGCATCTGTCGGACAGCGCCCCGCCGGACCGGGCCGGGGAATCCGGGCAGCCGGCGCCGCCCGCGGCTGCGCCATCCCCCATCGATCCCGTGCTGCAGCGCGCCGTGCAACTCCACCGGGCCCTTCTGGCGCTGAAGCGCCTTTAGGCGGCGCCGCGCGAAAAAGACGGGAAATTCCGGTTTTGCCTTTGGCCGGAAACCGTATCCCGTTGATCACCGGATGCCAGTGACTGGACATATACTCGTGGTCTGCACGGCCAACATCTGCCGAAGTCCCATGGGCGCCGCCCTGCTGCGCCACGCCCTGGCGGCCGAGAACGGCCCTCTTCGGTCGGTTTCGGTGATTTCGGCCGGCGTTTCCGCGCGCGGCGGCGAGCCGGCCACGGACAATTCCGTCATTGCGCTCAGGAAGGTAGGAATAGACCTGTCGAACCATGTCAGCCAGCCGCTCACCCAGGAGCTGGTCAACGGCGCCCTGGCGGTGATCTGCATGACCGATTCGCACAGGGCCATGGTCCGGCTGCTGGCCGATCCCGAGCCGAGGAACCTGATCCTGTTTCGCGAGTTCGTGAAGGGCGGGGACAGGGAGATCGCCGATCCCTACGGCTGCCCGCTCCCGGTTTACGAGGCCAGCCGCGACGAAATGGTGGAGGCGATCCCCTCGCTCGTCGAATTCCTTGCGACACAGGCAAAGTGATTAATCCTTGTTCTTCGCAACCGGCAGCCCTTATGGATAGGGTTCCTCAATGCCGATGCTCAACTCCTCGCCCCTCAGCCTGGCCGATCCCGAAGTCTACGCGGCAATCGCAGCGGAGCTTGCCAGGCAGCAGACACACATAGAGCTCATAGCCTCCGAGAACTTCACCTACCCGGCGGTCCTGGAGGCCCAGGGGAGCGTCCTGACGAACAAGTACGCGGAGGGCTATCCCGGCCGGCGCTGGTACGGCGGATGCGAGCAAGTGGACAAGGTCGAGCTCCTTGCGATCGACCGCGCCAGGCGCCTTTTCGGCGCCGAGCACGCCAACGTCCAGCCGCACTCCGGCTCGCAGGCCAATTACGCGGTGTACGCGAGCGTCCTCCAGCCCGGCGACAAGATCCTCGCCATGAACCTGAGCCACGGCGGGCACCTGACCCACGGCAATCCGGCCAACTTCTCGGGCAAGCTGTATCAGGTCGTCGCGTACGGAGTCAGGGAGGACAACAGCCTCATCGACTACGACGAGCTCGAGAAGGTCGCAATCCGCGAGAAGCCGAAAATGATCACGGTCGGCGCCAGCGCATACTCGCGGACGATCGACTTCGCCCGCATGGGGGAGATCGCACGCGCGGCCGGGGCCTACCTCTTCGCCGACATCGCCCACATCGCGGGACTCGTTGCGACGGGCCATCATCCCTCGCCCGTGCCGCATGCCGATTTTGTGACGACGACGACGCACAAGACTCTGCGCGGGCCGCGAGGCGGGCTCATCCTCTGCCGCTCGGCGCACGCGAAGGCGGTTGATTCGGCCGTGTTCCCCGGCTCGCAGGGAGGCCCCCTCATGCACGTCATCGCCGCGAAGGCGGTCTGCTTCGGCGAGTGCCTGAAGCCCGAGTTCAAGGAGTACAGCGGGCGGATCATCCTCAATTCGAAGGCCCTCGCGGCGGCCATGGCGAAGCGCGGCTACAGGATAGTCACGGGCGGCACGGACAACCATCTGTTCCTGGTCGACCTCCGGGGGAACCTGCCGGATCTCATAGCGAAGAAGGCGCAGGAGGCCCTGGACCTCGCCTACATCACCTGCAACAAGAATACGGTCCCCTTCGAGACCCGCTCCCCGTTCCAGGCCTCGGGGCTGCGCCTGGGGACTCCCGCCGTCACGACCCGGGGGCTCGGCGAGACCGAGATGGAGGAGATCGCGTCCTGCATCGACTCAGTCTGCCGCGCGATCGGAACGCCCGGCGAGGCGGACGCCATTGCGGCAGCCGGAAAGAGCGCGCAGGCGCTGATGGCGCGCTTCCCCCTGCCTTACCGCCTTTGAACCGCCCCCCCACCCGCCGTGCCTAAGCCTTTGTCTCCTCCGGCGCCCGCGCGGCCGCTCTCCCTCGGCGTCATCTTTCTGACGCTGTACATCGACCTGGTCGGCTTTTCCATCATCTTCCCGCTGGCGCCGAGTCTGATGGACTACTACCTGCGGGTGGACGGGCAGTCGGGGGTTCTCGGATGGCTGCAGGCCGAAAGCGGTGCGATCTCGCGGGCCCTCGGGCACGATCAGGGCTACGCCGCCGTGCTCTTGGGCGGGATCGTGATGTCGTTCTATTCGATCCTTCAGTTCATCTTTTCGCCGGTCTGGGGGGGGCTTTCCGACCGCCACGGACGCCGCCCCGTCCTGCTGGTAACCGTCGCGGGGACAGCGGCGGGCTACCTGGTGTGGATTTTCAGCGGCTCGTTCTGGCTCTTTCTCGCGTCCCGCCTGGTGAGCGGAACGTTCAGCGGCAATCTTTCGGTTGCCACCGCCGCGGTGGCGGACGTGACCACTCGCCAGGAACGCTCGAAGGCGATGGGCATCGTCGGGGCGGCCTTCGGCCTTGGCCTGGTCACCGGCCCGGCCCTCGGCGGAATTGCCGCCGCCCTGCATCTGAATTTGCTCGCCTGGCATCCCGGCCTTGAGCGCTGGGGAGTGAATCCCTTCTCGGTTCCCGCCTTGATCGCGCTCTGCCTGTGCCTGCTGAACCAGTTCTGGGTTTACCGGCGCTTCAAGGAAACGCTTCCGCCCGAGGCCCGCGCCGGGTTGACGGACGAGCGCGTGCGCAATCCACTGCGCGCGATCCTGCTGCTCGACGACGCCAACCTGCGCCGCACCAACATCGTCGCCTTCGTCTATTCGGTCGCCTTCGTCGCCCTGGAAACTTCGGTCACATTTTTGGCCACCCAGCGCTTCAGCTACGGGGTGACGAAGAATACCGAACTGCTGGTTTGGCTCGGATTCTTCTCGATCCTCACCCAGGGCTACCTGGTGCGCAAGGTCCTAAAGCACATGGATGAGGTGAAGGTGCAGGCCCTCGGCTTGGCTCTCCTCGCGATCGGCCTGCTCGCCGTCGCCCTGGCCGCCCAAGTCTGGCTCCTGTACGCCGGTCTCGCGATCACCGCGGTCGGCTACGGCCTCGTCAATTCCTCCACGACGGGGCTGATCTCCCTCTACGCCAATGCTGCGGAGCAGGGCCGGTCCCTCGGAGTCTTCCGTTCCTTGGGTTCGCTCTGCCGGGCGATCACCCCCCTCCTGGCTGGCCTTGTCTTTTGGGGGTTGGGCGCAACGCCCCTTTTCATCGCCGCAGCGGTGCTGTGCGTGGCCTCCCTCTGGCTTGCCCGCCGGCTGCCGCAGCCGGCCAAGTGAACTCCATCAAAATGTCGCAGCTTGCTGCGAGATTTGGCCGCTGGCGGTCCATGGGTGGCTTCCGATTCTCGCGGATCCCGGCGATCGCCGTGTGCCTCCTCCTGACGGGGTGCCTGTCTCTGCACCGGGAGCCTCCCAGGCCCGGAAGCACCCGCATCGGCTCGAGCGCGGTGACATTGCCGGCCCAGATACTCGGCAACACCCTGGTCGTCGAGGCGAAGTGGGACCACTTCGGGCCCTATCATTTCCTGATCGACACCGGCTCGTCCGTCACCCTCGTGACACCCGACCTGGCGAAGCGGTACGCCGCGACGGACGCGCCCCCGCCGGAAACGCCCCGGGTGAAGGTCCGATCTTCGGATGGGTCGACCACCATTTTGCCTGCCGCCACGCTGACCCGCATTGAGCTCGGGAGCGCGAAATTCACGACGGTGCCGGTCCTGGTCTATGATTGCACGCCCCTCTCGGAACAGCTCGGAGTGAGGATCGACGGGGTCCTCGGATTCCCCTTCTTCCGGGAGACGCTGCTCACCCTCGATTATCCCCGCAGCCGAGTGCTCCTTCGGCGCACCTCCACGGTGCCCCCCACCCTTCCGGGCTCCATCCTGCCGTTCAACGACACCGACAAGACGCCGCTCATTTCAGTCCGGCTCGGGAGCCGGACCTTCAACGCCCTGGTCGACTCGGGCAGCGACGAGACATTCAGTCTGAACCCTGAAGGCCTCGCGCCGAAATTCGCCTCCGGCCCGACCGAGGGCCCCACGGTGGTGACGCTGACCGGCGACAGGCCCGAGCAGATCGGCCGGCTGACCGACACCCTTTACATCGGCGACTACGCCGTTCCGCGCCCCGTCGTCGAAGTCACCGATGAACTCTCCGCGATGGGGGGAGGCGTCCTCAAGTTCTTCACGGTGACCTTCGACCAGGACAACGACCGGGTGACTTTCTACCGCGATTCGACCGACGCCATTGCCGTGCCGGGCCGCCGCAGCACGGGCTTGAGCTTCGGGAAGACACCCGCCTACTGGCGAGTGGTCGGAGTCGTGCCCGGGTCTCCGGCCGATGCGGCCAATCTGGAGACGGGCGACCTGGTGACGCGCATCAATGGCGAGGCGGTGGGTTCGTGGACCGCCCGCCGGTACGAGCAGCTGCTCGCAAACGCCGAGAGCATCTCGGTGACGTTCCTCAATGGCACGCGGGAGACGGAGAAGAAGCTGCAGGTTGTCGAGCTAGTTCCCTGACTTGAGCCTCAACAGGAAGGCCCCGCCGCCGTCGTGGCCGTCCTTCCAGGGGAAGGATTCCTTGGAGGCAACAAGTTCGAAGCGGTCCTGCGACTTCCTGAGAAAGGCTTCGACCACTTTGGAGTTCTCCTCCGGGTCGATGCTGCAGGTTGAATAGACCAGGCGGCCGTTGGGGGCGACGAAGCGGGCGGCGGCGGCGAGGATTTCCAATTGCTGGCGGGCGTGCTTTCGGAAGTCACCCTCCTGGAGGCGCCATTTCACGTCGATGCGATGGCGCATGACGCCGGTGTTTGAGCAGGGAACATCGGCGAGGACCGCGGAATACTCCAGCGGCAGGCTGCGTTCCTTCAGTGTGCGGGCCAGGTCCCGCCCCAGGTCGCCGGTGACGATTTCGGTCCGGACTCCCCGGACAAAGGCCAGATTCTCCTTCAGCCTGCCGATTCGCCCGCCCGGAAGGTCCAGGGACACGACCAGGCCTCCCGCGCCGGCCGCCGTTTCGCCCCTTCCGGAAGATTCCGTAACCGGCCTAGATTCGGCCATCGCATCAGCCATTTGCAGGCTCTTACCCCCCGGTGCGGCGCAAACGTCGAGCGCGGCCTCCCCCGCTTTTGGGGCGAGAAGCTCGATCGGGATCCGCGTGGCCGGATCCTGGAGGTAGACATGGCCCAAGCGAAGGAGGGGCCCGACGTCGGCCCACCGGCCGGACGGAACCTCGAAGAACCCCGGCCAGGGTGTCGCCTTGAACCAGGACGGCGCGGGCGCGCTCCCGGCGGGGCGCCAGCGCGCAAAAACCGGCGCCGTACGCTGATTCCAAGCAAGGAGGGCGTGGGTCGATTCGGCGCCGAACAGGGCGAGCCACCTGCGCACCAGCCAGACGGGATGTGAGTAGAATTCGGCAAGGGTGTCGGCCGGGGAGAAAACCGGCGGTTCAGGCTGGTTTCGCAGCGTTTCGGCCATTTTTCGCGCCACCGCATTCACGAGGCGCGCCTCGGCGGGGCTCGCCAGGGACTTTGCCTGTTCCACCGCGTGGTGCACGATCTTCGCCGTTTCCCCCGTTCCTTCGATCAATTCGAAGCCGGCCAGGAACAGGGCCGCGCGCGTGACAAATCGCGGGGGATGGGCGACATTGCGCTGCAATGCCGTCTCAAGACGAAGGGCGTGGCGGATGACGCCGAAGACAAGATGCTGGAAGCGCGCACGTTCCGCACCGTCCAGCCCAGGAGCCGCCTCCTCCATCATTCGGTCTATGCGCTCGCGGGTGGCGAGCCAGCGCGCCAGCAGCCGCGCCGCTTCCGGCCACGCCGAAAGGCCATCCACGCGCGATTTGACAAGGTCAGCCATTGTAAGCTCAACTCTCCGGTTTACGCTCCCCATCACGCAACCATGAATTCCGCAGCCGTTTCCGCGCTCATCTCCAAGAATCCGTCCCTGAAGGGCGCCAAAGTGAAGCTGGAGGCTATGGAACCGGGGGCGTACGTGATCCACCGGAGCTGGGGTTTTGGCCGCATCAAGAACTACGACGACACAACCCGCCGGCTGACAATCGACTTCAAGGACAAGAAGGGGCACGACATGGATCCGGCCTTTTGCGTGGGCACGATGGAGATCCTCCCGCCAAAGCACCTGCTTGTCCGCAAGGAGGAGGAACCCGAAAAGATCGCAAGACTGATCGCCGAAGATCCCGTCGAGCTGGTTGTCGAGACGCTGCTCGGGTATGCCAACCATGCCACGACCGCCATCGACCTCGAGATCACGCTCGCCCAGGTCGTCGGCGAGGAAAAATTCAAGAAATGGTGGGCGGGCGCCAAGAAGGCGGCCGCCAATGACCCGCGCATCGGCGTCCCGGAGAAGAAGACCGAGTGCTATGTCCTGCGCGAAACGCCCATTTCGGCCGAGGATGAGATCCTCGAGCAATTCAACAGCACCCGCTCGGCCCGCCGCCGCATCCACCTCGCCGAGGAACTGGTGGACGCCGCCAAGCGCCAGGAGACGAAGGCCGACCTGTCCGTTGTCCTCAAGGGACTGGCCGACGGAGTCCGGGACAGCAATCAGCTCGACGCGTCGGAACGCCTGTTTGGGGCCGCGGTGCGGGACGACCTGGCCAAGCTCGCCGGCGCCGAGGGGCCGCTGGAGCCCTCGCAGGCCTCGCTCGTCGCCAATGTCCGCGACCTGCCGGCGATCGCCGAGCGGATCCCGGTTCCGTTCCAGAGCCGGTTTCTCGAGCTCGTCAAGGCGACCCATCCGGTCGAGTGCCGGGACATCGTTTTCACCCTGCTCAAGGTCTCCCAGGGCAAGTTCACGACCGAATGCATCAATTTCCTCGTGGACAACGGCTACTCCGACGATCTCGCCGCGGCGCTCAAGCGCTGGCAGACCGAGCAGAACCTGCGGGCTCCCGTCCTTCTCTGGATCGTCAAGAACCGCCATTCGAAGAAGTTCGCGAAGCTGCTCAACGACCTGATCAACCCGAGGCTTCTCGGCGCCATATTCTTCGGAATCGACTATGAGGCGCTCCAGGCCGCGAGCGCCCGCCGCATTCCCCTCGCCGACATCCTCAGCGATGATCCGGACCTGATCGGGGACCTTCTCTCTACGGCCGACCCCGAGACCGCGCGCGACCTGGCGAACGCGCTCCTGCTGAACCAGGGCTTCGAGGAGCTGACGAAGAAGTCGCTCCTGGCCCGCTTCATAAAGATCTTCCCCAACATCCAGTCCCTCGTCGCAAGCGAGGCCGAGGCCCGCGAGGAGCAGATCCTCGTGTCGCGCGCGAGCTACGACCGCCGGCGCGAGGAATACGAGGCGATCGTGTCGAAGAAGATCCCGGAGAATTCTCGCGCGATCGCGGCCGCCCGCGAGCACGGCGACCTGCGCGAAAATTCCGAGTACAAGATGGCGAAGCAGGACCAGCAGATACTCATGGCCCAGAAGCGCGCGCTCGAGCGCGACCTCGCCCGCGCCCGCGTCACCGATTTCAAGGACACGGCGGCCGACGCGGTCGGAATCGGAAGCGTTGTCGAATTGCGGCACGCGGACGGAACGACGACCCGATACACGATCCTCGGGGCTTGGGACGGCGATCCCGCAAACCATGTGATCTCGTACAAGACACCGCTCGGGGCCGCCCTGCTCAACCGCAAGGTCGGGGAGTCCGTGAAGGTCAAGACGGGCGCGGCCGAGGAGATCCATTCGGTGGTCTCCCTCGGGCGGTTCGCGGACGCGCCCTAGCCGGCAGCGGATGGGCCGCCGGCAAAGCGGCCGGCGCCGTCCGGCCGCCCCAACGACTGACAGCCGATTCAGCCGTGATAGAGATTTTCCTGAAGGGCCTTGCCGCGGGCTTCATAGTGGCCGTGCCGCTCGGACCCGTGGGCATACTCTGCTTCCGGCGGGTGCTGACGGGCCGGCGGCTGGCGGGGCTGATGACCGTGCTCGGCGCCGGCCTTGCGGACTCGATCTACGGCACGGCCGCCGCATTCGGCCTGACGGCCGTGTCGCGCGCCCTGCTGACCCACCGCGAGGGCCTGAGGGCGGCCGGCGGCGTGTTCCTGCTTTTCCTGGGCGTGCGGATGATTCGCGCGCGAACGCCGGAAGAGAACAGGGAGACCTCGATGGGGAGGCTGCCGGCGGCCTTCCTCTCGGCCTTTCTCCTGATGGCCGCCAACCCGTCCGTCATCGTCTCGTTTCTGGCCGTGTTCGCCGCCCTGGACCTGGGTGCCGTTCGGGGCTATTCGGAAATGGCCTGGCTTGGGCCGGGCGTATTCATCGGCTCCTCGTCCTGGTGGTTCGTCTATATGATGGCGAAGTCGGGCTTCAACCATAAGCTTCGCGGAGACAGCCTGCATTACATCGACGTCGGCGCCGGCCTCCTGGTGTGCGCCTTCGGCGTCTGGCAGCTGATCGATCTGGCGCTCGGGCGATAATGTTGCAAAACGGCCGCGCGGCGCCCAGCCTCCCCCGAAGTGAGCGCATCCTGGGACACGCTAAAGACCCTATCCGATCCCACACGCCTGCGGCTGCTCGCGCTCCTGACGCGCGAGGAGCTGTCGGTCGCCGAACTGCAGGAGATCCTGGGGATGGGCCAATCGAGGATTTCGTCCCAGCTCGCGCTATTGCGCCAGGCCGGGCTCGTTTCGGACCGGCGCGACGGAAAGAAGGCCTTTTATTCCCTTCGGGCGAATCTTCCGCCGCAGCAGGCCACGCTGCTGAAGGCGGCGGTCGATTCGGTCGCCGACCTTCCTCTCGTCGACGAGGACCGCGGAAACGTCGAGCGGATCCTTCTCAAGAGGCGGCGGGTGTCCGAGCAGTATTTCAACCTGATCGCCGGCCGGCTCGGGAAGAACCACTGCCCGGGCCGCTCGTGGGAGGCGATCGGTCACCTGGCGCTCCGGCTGACGCCGCCCCTCGTCATCGCCGACCTGGGCGCCGGCGAAGGCCTCATATCGCAGCTCCTGGCAAGGCGCGCGAAGCAGGTGTGGTGCATCGACAACTCCCCCCGCATGGTCGAGGTCGGCACCGAGCTCGCCCGCAAGAACGGCCTCGTCAATCTGGCCTACAGGCTGGGAGACATCGAAAAGGTGCCGCTGCCCGACAAGTCGGTCGACATCGCCATCCTGAGCCAGGCCCTGCACCACGCCCAGCATCCCCAGGCCGCCGTTCTCGAGGCGGCCCGAATCCTGCGGCCCGGCGGGCAGCTGCTCATCCTCGACCTTAACGAGCACGGATTCAAGAGGGCGCGGGAGCTGTACGCGGACGTTTGGCTGGGCTTCAGGGAAAACGTGCTCCACGGCTTCCTGAAGAAGGCCGGCTTTCACCAGGTCGAGGTCACTGCCGTGGCCCGGGAGTCTAACGAGCCCTATTTCGAGACGCTGCTCGCAAGCGGAATCAAGAAATAAGACCTCAGGCCT
>CAZSEH010000098.1:0-12572 GCA_964605835.1 uncultured Opitutaceae bacterium | reverse complement strand
CTCATCCGGGCCGACGGCCGGTCCCAGCCGAAGCTGGTCCATCAGCGCACGATGAGGATGGAGATCGCCGTGCACGAATACTGGAGCAACGACGGCCAGTGGATCTGGTACGACCTGCAGACCCCCCTCTCTGAGGACTTCTGGGTGGGCGGGTACAACGTCGTCACGGGCAAGCGCATCTGGTACCACCTGCCGCCCAATCATTGGTCGGTGCACTACAATACGTCGCCCGATGGCACGCTCTTCTCCGGAGACGGCTCGGACCCGGTGATCCATTACGCCCAGGCGCAGGACGCCAAGTGGATGTTTCTCTTCCGTCCGTCCCTCATCCCGGACAGGCCCGATGAGACGCCCGACCAGCAGAACATGATCCAGGTCGGCAAGTTCACGCCCGAGCGCCTGGTCAACTTCTCCAGGCACGACTACTCGCTCGAGCCAAACGGCATGTTCACGCCCGACGGCAAGTGGCTGGTCTTTCGCTCGAATTTTCGAGGGCCGATCGGCGTCTACGCTGTCGAGGTGGCCAGGGCGAAGTAGATGGGCCGCGTGATCCGGCTGTTCCCGAGGCTGCTTCTCCCGGCTGCGATGTCTGCGGCGTGCGCGGCCGGGACGGCGGCGCCTCCGCAACTCGTCTACGTGGGCACCTACACCGACTGGAGCCTGCTCGTTCCGGTCCATCGCAATCCATCGGGGGAGCTGAGCAGGGGCATCTATGCCTTCCGCTTCGATCCGGGGAGCGGCGCCCTCACGCCATTGGGTCTGGCGGCCGAAACCGTGAACCCGACCTATGTGACCTTTTCTCCGTCGGGGCGTTTCCTATACGCCGCCAATGAGATCTACCAGTTCGGAGGGCGGCCGACCGGGACGGCCAGCGCATTCTCGATCGACCGGGAAAGCGGCCGCCTCACCTTGCTGAACCGGATGGCCAGCGGCGGGACCGGCACCTGCTATGCCCGCGTGGACTTTAGCGGTAGGAATCTCCTCCTGGCCAACTTCGGCAGCGGCAGCGTGGCCGTCCTCCCGCTTGCCGGCGACGGGTCGCTGCGCCCGGCGTCGGCCTTCGTGCAGGATGAGGGCTCCGGGCCGAATCCAAGGCAGGCCGGGCCGCATGCGCACTCCTTCAACGTCTCTCCGGACAACCGGCATGCGATCGAGGCCGAGTTCGGCATGGACAGGCTCGTCGTCTACCGATTTGACGCCGGGCGCGGAGCCCTCAGCCCCGCGCAGCCGCCCTTTTACGCCCTGAAGCCGGGCGCGGCGCCCCGGCACTTCACATTCCATCCCAGGGGAGACGTGGCGTATTGCCTCAACGAGATCGACAGCACGATCGCAGTCCTTGCCTATGCGGGCGAGACGGGCTCGTTTCGCGAGCTGCAGACCGTCTCGACGCTGCCCGCCGGATTCCGCGGGATGAACACCGCGGCCGAGGTCATTGTGCATCCGTCGGGCAGGTACCTCTACGCGTCCAACCGCGGTCACGACAGCATCGCCGTGTTCGGGATCGACGGCATGGGAAGGCTGAAGCTGGCCGCCCATGTTCCATCGGGAGGGCGGACCCCGCGGGGGTTCTGCGTCGATCCGACCGGGCGCTGGCTCATTGCGGCGAATCAGGGCACCCACAACATCGCAGTCTTCTCAATCGATCCCGCATCGGGCATTCCCGCGCCCACCGGCCAGAGCCTCGAGGTCCGGTCGCCGGTCTGCGTCAAGTTCCTCTGATGCCGCCGGGGGGAAAACTGGCGCACCCAGAGAGAGTCGAACTCCCAACCTTCTGATCCGTAGTCAGATGCTCTATCCAATTGAGCTATGGGTGCGTGCCTGAAGGCGAGAAAAAGCAGGTAATGGCCGACAAGTGCAAGCGAGAAACGAAAAACCCGCCGGCTTGGGGCCGGCGGGCTGGGAAATCCTCAGGCGGATATGGCCTTCGGCAAGGCCGCGCCAAAATCGATCCGCAGATTGGCTCTCCGTCTCACCTTGAAATAGCGCGCCCTGCGGCGGAGCATCCGATCCAGCTTGTCCACGAGCAGGCTGATCGCCTTGTGGCATTCGTCGGCTGCGACAATCGCATTCATGTCCGGTCCGTGGATCGCAATGTGGCCCTTGGCTTTGAAGCGGGCCGCAACGTCCGTCTTTGCGTCGTATGCCAATTCAATGCGCAACCTCACGATTCGCTCCTCGTGGCGGAACAGCCGGTCGGTTTTCTCACGAACGAAGTACTTGAGGGACGGAGTCAGTTCGAGGTGAATTCCGGACACAATCAGTTCCTGGTTGTTTTGTCTGTTCATGATAATGCGATAGTTTTGGTTTACCTGAACCGGCGGTGCCAGTTCGAGAAAATGTCGTCATCGCCCCGCCTCCTGCGCCGGACAATGCGCTGGAAAAATCCTCAGCTCTCATCGTCACCGGCGGATCTTCCGAAAAAGGAAAACCGTTCATCGAACACGTCGGGAAATAACACCCGGACCTATGCATTTGCAAACTATCTCGTCGGTCATTTTGATGAAAACTTGAGGAGCTTAAATTGCGCCACACGTTCCACGGTCGGCCTGTTTCGATGCGGTCGAGGACGCCGCGGCGCAAGTAGAAGAGGACCTTACGCGCTGGGCGGCAGACGGCCGGCTCGCTATTTTTAAAGACCGATGACGACTTCACCCGAGCCGCAACCCGAGTCCGGAGAATTTTCTCCGCGGCGCGCGTGCGCATGGCCGCGGCGGCTGAAGCAGGGGCCGGTGCGGATGATCGGGCCCGGGGAGATTTCCGGCTGGATCGTGCATGAGGACGACCGGCTTCTGGTCCTTAACAAGCCCGGCGACGTCGTTTGCCATCCGTCGAAGGCCGGACCCTGGTCAAGCCTGGTCGGCGCTGCGCGCGAATACACGGGCAGGGACGTGATGCACCTCGTTTTCCGTCTCGACCGGGAAACGAGCGGAATCGTCGTTCTTGCAAAGGATCCGCCGATGGCGAGCCGGCTGCAGAGGGCTATGAGCGAGCGGCGGATTGGGAAGACCTACCTTGCGATCTTGGCGGGAGAACTTGCCGCTGAGGTCACCGTCGACCAGCCGATCGGGGACGACACGGGGAGCCCCGTTTTTGTGAAATCGGCGGTACAGCCGGACGGACAGCCCGCTGTCACCCAGTTCATGCCTCAATCGACCGGCGGCGGGTTCACCCTTGCCCGGGTCGTCACGAAGACCGGCCGCAAGCACCAGATCCGTGTCCACGCCCAGTGGCTTGGCTTCCCCGTGGTCGGCGACAAGATCTACGGGCCGGATTCGCGCCTGTTCATCGAGTTCATCGACGGAGGCTGGACGCCCTCGCTCGCCGCCCGGCTTCTCCTTGTCCGCCAGGCGCTCCACTGCGCGGAGATCGACCTGCGGCCGGCCGGACTGCCGCATGTGTTCACGGCGCCGCTTCCGGGCGATATGCGCGAATTCTGCGCAAATCACGGATTGATGGCTTAGGACCCGAATTTGAGGCAGGATTGCCTTCGCGTGGACATGCCGCGTTCAGGCGGGAGCCTTTGACAGCCGGAATCGGAATCGATGTATTTGGGCCCATGTCCCAGATACGCGTACGTTTCGCCCCGAGCCCGACGGGATTCTTCCATATCGGCAGCGCGAGAACCGCGCTTTTCAACTGGCTCTACGCCCGGCACACCGGCGGGGTGTTCGTCCTGCGGATCGAGGACACCGACAAGGCGCGAAACAGCGACGAATTTCTCAACGTAATCTACGACAGCCTCAATTGGCTCGGGCTCGGCTGGGACGAGGGCCCGAGGGCGGGCGGGCCGCACGGACCCTATCTGCAGAGCGAGCGCTCCGCCATCTACCGCGAGCACCTCGAGAAACTCCGGGCCGCGGGCCGCACGTACGAAAAGGATGGCGCCGTCTACTTCAAACTTGAAGGCGATCGGTCCGAGGTCTTCGACGAGCATCGCAAGAAGACCGTCGTGAAGGTGAAGAACGCCCCCGCGATCATCGACGACAGGATCCGGGGCCGGGTCGAGCGGACGGAGGACGAGGATTTCGTGATCTTCCGATCGGATGGGAACCCCGTCTTCCACTTCGTGAACGTGGTCGACGACATTACGATGAGGATCACGCACGTGATCCGGGGCGAGGACCACCTCTCGAACACGAGCAAGCACATCGAGCTTTTCAAGGCATTCGGGGCGCCCGTGCCGGTCTACGCCCACATTCCGCTCATCCTAAAGCAGGCCGGGCCCGGAAAGATGTCCAAGCGCGACAAGGGCGCCCTGGTCGAGGAATACCGCGCCCGCGGCTACCTGCCGGAGGCGCTCGTCAATTTCCTGTGCCTTCTCGGATGGAATCCGGGCGACGACCGCGAAAAGATGCCGATCGGGGAGATCGTTCGGATGTTCGATCTGCCCGGGGTCAACCAGAGCAACGCGCGGTTCGACGACAAGAAGCTCGCGCACATGAACATGCTGTACGTCCTGGCGCTTCAGCCGGACGGATTCGTTTCTCTTTCGGTGGACTATTTCGAGCGGCTTGCATCGTCAGGATTTCGGGGAAGCCAGGACGCGCCCGCGGAGGACCCGCAGAAAAGGGCCGAGATCGAGCGCGCCAAGCAGGACTGCACCGCAGCCCTGGCCGCGGATCCCGGATATTTCAGGGAGGTGATGCTCATCAGCCAGCCGAAGATCAAGGGCCTGGAGGAACTGCCCGGCTACACCCGGTATTTCTTCACGGAGGACTTTCCCGTGGACCCAAGGGTCCGCGAGAAAGCGCTGGGCAAGGGCGATGCGAAGGCCCGCCTGGCCGAACTGGCCGCGGTCCTGAAGGCGTGCGATTTCTCGAGCGACAGCGCGATCGAGGAGGCGATCAAGGCGCTGGCGGCGAAGAACGGTCTCGGCTTTGGCGATTATCAGTCCGTCGCGCGGCTGGCCGCATCCGGGACCAACGTGGGGCCGAGCCTGACGGGAATGTTCCGGATACTCGGCCGGGAGCGCGTGATCGGCCGTATGGAGCGTTTCCTGGCCGCGATCGGTTAGGCGTCTGGGCGGAAATTCTCTTTTCAGTTCAGCCCCGGAGGCATTGCATGGGCTCATGCAAAAATCGATTTCAGTCCGCGATGCCCTGGCCAGCACGGCCCCGCAGGACTCCGTTCTGGTCCAGGGCTGGGTGCGAACGCGCCGCGACGCCAAGACCTTCTCGTTCCTGGACATCAACGACGGCTCCTGCCTGCGCAACCTGCAGGTGATCGCTCCGGCGACCCTGGCCAACTACGCCGAGGTGCAGCACCTGATAACCGGGGCCTCGGTCGCGATCCGCGGGCGGCTGGTGGCGTCCCAGGGACAGGGACAGAAGTGGGAACTCGGGGCCGAGGAAGTGGCGGTAATCGGTCCGTCGGACGCCGCCTATCCGCTGCAGAAGAAGGGACACACCCCGGAATTCCTTCGGGAGATCGCACATTTGCGTCCGCGCTCGAACCTTTTCGGCGCCATTTTCCGTACGCGAAGCCGCCTCGCATTCGCCGTACACAAATTCTTCAACGAGCGGGGCTTTGCCTACGTGCACGCTCCGATAGTGACAGGGAGCGACTGCGAGGGGGCGGGGGAGCTTTTCCGCGTGACGACGCTGGATCCACTGGCCCCGCCGAAGCGCCCGGACGGCAAGGTCGATTTTTCCCAGGACTTTTTCGCCCGGCCCACCTATCTGACCGTGAGCGGGCAATTGGAGGCGGAGGCCTTTGCCTGCGCCCTTTCGAAAGTCTATACATTCGGACCCACCTTTCGAGCGGAGAACTCGAACACGTCCCGCCATGCGAGCGAATTCTGGATGATCGAGCCGGAGATGGCGTTCTGCGACCTGGCGGGCGACATGGATCTGGCTGAGGAGTTCGTGAAGGCGCTCATCCGCGAGGCCCGGACGAACGGAGCCGAGGATCTCGAACTGTTCGCAAAATTCGTGGACAAGGACCTTCTTGCCCGGCTGGACTTCGTCCTGGAACGTCCGTTCCAGCGGGTCAGCTACACCGAGGCGGTGAAGCTGCTTGCCGAGAGCGGCAGGACCTTCGAGTACCCGGTCGCCTACGGGACAAACCTGCAGTCGGAGCACGAGCGGTACCTGACTGAGGTCGTGTTCAAGTGCCCGGTGACCGTTTACAACTACCCGAAGGAGATAAAGCCCTTCTACATGCGGCTTAACGACGATGACAAGACGGTGACCGCGATGGACGTCCTTGTCCCCGGGATCGGGGAGATCGTGGGCGGCAGCCAGCGCGAGGAGCGCCTGGACGTCCTCGAGGCCAGCATGCGGCGCCACGGACTCGATCCCAAGGACTACGGCTGGTACCTCGACCTGCGCCGGTGGGGCTCCGTGCCGCACGCCGGCTTCGGGCTGGGCTTCGAACGCATGCTGATGTTCGTCACTGGAGTTTCGAACATCCGAGACGTGATTCCTTTTGCCCGGACCCCGGGGAACGCGGCGTTCTGACGGTCATCCCTTCGCCCAGGTGTCCCGGAGGGCGATGGTGCGGTTGAAGACGAGCCGGCCCGGCCTCGAATCGATGGGATCGAGGGCGAAATAACCCAGCCGCTCGAACTGGTAGCGCTCCTTCGGTTCGGCGGGGGTCAGGGAGGGCTCGAGCTTGGCCGCGGCGATCTCGAGCGAGCGGGGATTGACGGTTTTCATGAACTCGCCCCCGGCGTCCGGCTCCGCCTCGGTGAAGAGCCGGTCGTAAAGTCGGACTTCTGCATCGATCGCCTTTTCGGCACTGACCCAATGGATCGTGCCCTTGACCTTCCGGTCGGCCTTGGGTCCTCCCGAGCGCGTGTCGAGATCGGCCGTGCAGCGCACTTCGACGACCCTGCCCGCGGCGTCCTTGACGACTTCCTGGCAGGTTACGATGCATGCGTACTTGAGCCGCACTTCGCCGCCCGGCTTCAGCCGGAAATATTTCGGCGGAGGTGTCTCCGAAAAATCGTCGCTTTCAATGAAGACTTCGCGCGTGAGCGCGAGCTTCCTCGT
Organism: uncultured Opitutaceae bacterium; assembly: GCA_964605835.1. GTDB lineage: Bacteria > Verrucomicrobiota > Verrucomicrobiia > Opitutales > Opitutaceae > Palsa-1447. The sequence continues at coordinate 5,580 of CAZSEH010000098.1, read as the reverse complement.
GGTCGGGTTCTCGTCCTGCGGATTGTTGGTCGCGTCGCATTCGATCGACTCGCCGGGTCCGACATTCGTCAGGACCAGTTTGATCGGCCGCAGGACGGCGAACCGGCGCAGGGCGCAGGCATTCAACTCGTCGCGGATCGCGTGCTCGAAAACGGCGATGTCCGTCAGCGAATCGTATTTGGTGACGCCGACGCCCGTGACGAAGCGCCGCAGGGCGCTCGCGGGCACGCCGCGCCTCCGCAGCCCCGAGATCGTGGGCATCCGGGGATCGTCCCAGCCTGAGACGCATCCGTCATTGACGAGCTGGATCAGCTTCCGCTTGGAGACGACCATGTAGGTCGGAATCAGCTTCGCGAATTCGTACTGGTGGGGCAGGGGGCGGGGCAGGTCCAGGCCTTCCAGGATCCAGTCATAAAGCGGACGGTGCACCTCAAACTCGAGGGTGCAGATGCTGTGGGTGATCCCCTCGATGTAATCGCTCAGGCAGTGGGCGAAGTCGTACATCGGGTAGATGCACCAGGCGTCGCCGGTGTGGTGGTGGGAGGTATGCCGGATCCGGTTGAGCTCAGGATCGCGCAGCCAGATGTTGGGCGAACCCATGTCGATTTTCGCCCGGAGCGTGCGGGCCGCATCGGGGTATTCGCCCGCCCTCATGCGGCCGAAAAGATCAAGATTTTCCTCCACGGAGCGGTTTCGATACGGGCTGTCCTTTCCGGGCCGGTCGGGCGATCCGCGGTACTGCTCGGTTTCCTCGGGCGTCAGGTCGCAGACGTAGGCCCGGTCCTTCCTAATCAGCGCGACCGCATACTCATAAATCTGTGGAAAATAATCGCTTGCATAGAACGGTTCCACCGGGGCCCCGTACGGCCGGGGTGCCGCCTCGATTTGGAAGTCCGCCCTGCCAGCCACGGTCTGCTCCATGGCGCCGCTGCCCGTGGCCTTGAGGCCCAGAACGCGATCCGCCCAGCCGTCGATCAGCCAATTGACATCGGCCATGATTGACTCGACGTACTCGACATCCTCCTTGGCGGGATTCGTGTCGTCCATCCGCAGGTTGCACTGGCCGGCGTTTTCACGGGCGATTCCAAAGTTGAGGCAGATCGACTTCGCATGGCCGATGTGCAGGTACCCGTTCGGCTCGGGCGGAAACCGCGTCACGATCTTCGGATAGCGCTTTTCCGCGACGTGGCCGGCGACGATGTCGCGGATGAAGTCGCTCGGCGGCTGCGTGTCGGTGCCGTTGCCTGGTTCGGTCATGGGGGTCCAACTTGCAAAAACCATGTCCCAGAGGCAATCGCGCAGTTTGCGGGGACAGGCACCTTGTTTCGCCTTTCCCGGGGGGAGGCATGGGTTAAGGTGGACGGGCCTTGGCGCTTATCCCGACAATTGTTCACCTCGACGCCGACGCCTTCTTCGTCTCATGCGAGCAGGCGCGGGATCCGTCGCTTCGCGGCAGCAAATGCGCCGTCGGCGGAACCGAACGGGGAATCATTTCATCGGCGAGCTACGAGGCCCGAGCCTGCGGCGTTTACACGCCGATGCCGACCAAGACCGCGCTGAAAGTCTGCCCCGGCCTGGTCATCCTTCCCCACACCTCGGGCCTTTACGGCGCCGTGTCGCGGCGGATGTTCGACGTTTGCGAATCGCTGACCCCCCTCGTGCAGCGCAATTCAATTGATGAGGGCTATCTCGACCTCTCCCCATGCGGGTTGAAGACGGTTGGTGAGATCACCTCCGCGGTAAGGCGGCTTCAGGAACGGATTTGGGAAGAGGAGCAGATCCCTGTCTCGATGGGCATCGCCTGCAACAAGCTCCTGGCGCAGATCGCCTCGAAGCTGCGCAAGCCGCGGGGCTTTGTCGTCGTCCTTCCCGGCGAGGAGGCCCCGTTTCTTGCGCCTCTTCCGATCGGCAAGCTTCCGGGGGTGGGGGTGAAGACGGAGGCCGGCCTCGCCGCCCAGGGGATCCGGCGGGTTGCCGACTTGTTTTCCCGGACCGAGGACGAACTGAAGGCCATTTTCGGGCGCGAATGGCGGGGAATGCTCGCGATGGCCCGCGGCGAGGACGAGCGGCCGGTCGAGACCCTGGAGGAGGATGCAAAAAGCTACTCCCAGCAGGAGACCTTTGCCCGCGACGTCGGCGATTTCCAGGAGATCGAGCGGGTGGCCAAACGGATGCTGGACGAACTGATGCCCAAGATCCGGAGCGATCGAAAGCGGGTGCGGACAATCACGGTCAAGGTGCGCTATCCCGACTTCTCGCAGGAGTCCCACGGGCGGAGCCTGGAAACGGCGACGGACCTCGAGGCGCCGTTCTATTCCCTGGTCGGGCCGCTTCTGCGCGCCGCGTGGAAGAAACGCCGCCCGCTGCGTCTGGTGAGCGTCCGGCTCTCCGGCGTCGACGACGGGGAAACCCAGCTGGAAATGTTCGCCCGGGCGGACGAGAAACGCCGGCGCCTCGCCGGGGTCATGGACAGGCTGAACCAGCCGGGACGGGATCCGATCGTGACCCATGGGCATCAGCTGGGCGGGCGCGGCGAATGAACCCGATGCCGTGCGGCGTTCCCTTGCGTTGCAGCGGCTTTCGCCTTCAGCCTTCCCCTCGTGTATATTGCGTGGACGACTGTTTCGAAACCGGAGGAAGCCGAGAGCCTGGCCCGGGAAGCGATCGGCCGCGGGCTGGCCGCCTGCGTTGAAATAACATCGGTCGCTTCCCATTACCGCTGGAAAGGCGGTCAGGAACGGGCCGAGGAACTCAGGCTGGCATTCAAATGCCTCCCGGACCAACTCGCGCCTCTCGAAGCCTTTGTTTTGGAGAATCACCCGTACGACACCCCGGAATGGATAGTCATCCGGGCCGAGCGGGTTTCGGAAAAGTACTTGTCATGGGCGGAGTCGAACTCTAAACGTCAAACCCTTTAACAACCCGCCACCTCTTTCAATTCGCCATGTCCCAACACAAGAGCCTCCAAGGCGCGAGCGGCATCGTCCGGAAGCGCAACGTTTTGAAGCGTTTCGAGCGCATCGAGCTCCTGAAGAAGCGCGGACAGTGGAAGCCGGGCGACCGCATCCAGGGCCTCAAGAAGACGAAGCCCGACACGTGAGGCATCCGGCCTTTTTCGGCCACCGGACGGGGACAATGCCGTCCGCTCAATCGCTTTACAAAGACCATGCATGAGGCGATCGCCAAGCTGCTCGCCTGGTACACCGACTCCCTGCAAACGGGCGGTTATCCCCTCATCATTCTCCTGATGGCGATCGAGAGCTCGGTCATTCCCGTGCCGAGCGAATTCGTGATCCCGCCCGCAGCCTACCTGGCGCACAGTCAGGGCCACATGAGCCTTGCCGGGGTGGTCCTGGCCGGCGCATTCGGTTCCTGGCTCGGGGCCACGGCCATGTACTGGGTTTCGAGACTGGCCGGCCGACCCCTGGTGGTCCGGTACGGTCGGTATTTCTTCATTTCCCCCGAGAAGATCGAAAATGCCGAGCGCTGGTCGGCGCGTTTTGGCGGCTTTGGGGTCTTCGCTTCCCGGCTTCTTCCGGTCGTGCGCCATCTCATCGGAATTCCGTCGGGAATAGTCCGGCTGAATTACTCGAGATACTCCCTCCACACAGTCCTTGGCTCGCTGATCTGGTGCGCCGTTCTGTCGTGGGTCGGCGTTCTTGCAGGCAATGACGCGGCCCTGATGAGCGGCGACTTGAGGGCGATCACCCTGTGGCTTGCCGGCGGTGTTCTGGTTCTGGCAGTCCTGTACTATTTCTTGGTTCACCGCCAAATGCGCCGTGCCGCCTGATACGATCCATGTCGCTCGGGAAGTCGGGGATGCCCTCGCATCCGGCCGCGCGATCGTTGCGCTCGAGTCGACCCTGATCACCCACGGTCTTCCCTTTCCCGCCAACGTCGAAACGGCGCTGGCGATGGAGGCGGCGGTTCGGGAAAGCGGAGCGGTCCCGGCGACAATCGCGGTCCTCGGCGGAAAGATAGTCGTCGGAATCTCCGCGGCCGACATCGAACGACTGGCCACTCTGCCAGCGGGAAAAGTCCGGAAATGCAGCCGCCGGGACCTGCCGATTGCGGCGGCCCTCGGCGAGGACGCCTCGACGACGGTCGCAGCGACCCTGATTGTCGCGGATCTGGCCGGAATCCGCGTTTTCGCGACCGGGGGAATCGGCGGCGTCCACCGGGGACACCCGCACGACGTGTCGGCCGACCTTCTGGAACTCGGACGCACGCCAGTTGCCGTCGTGTGCTCGGGGGCCAAGGCGATTCTCGACGTGCCGCTGACTGCCGAGGTTCTCGAAACCCAGGGTGTCGCGATCCTGGGTTTCAGGACTTCGACTCTTCCGGGCTTCTACACCCGATCGACCGGGCTTCCCGTCGATGTCACGGTCCAAACGCCGGAGGAGGCGGCCCGGATTGTCGCCGCCGCGCGCCGGCTCGGCACGCGGCAGGGGCTGCTCGTGGCTGTCCCGGTGCCCGACGGTGATGCGCTGTCCCAGGACAAGGTCGAGAAGGCGGTCGTTTCGGCCCTGGCGGAGGCGGAGGCACGCGGCATCCGGGGAAAGGCGGTGACACCTTTTCTCCTGGAACGGGTCGCGGACCTCTCGGGCGGCGAGTCCCGCCGCGCCAATATTTCACTTCTGATCAATAATGCCCGGATCGCCGGGCAGATTGCATCGGCGCTGAGCCGGATTGACGGGGCGTGATCTCGTAGGGAGGCGCCGGGAAGTCGGGCCGGCCCCTTACTGGCCGGTCCTGAACGAATACCTTATTTCCCGCTTGAGTGTCTTGGACATTTCATCCGTTGAAGGAATGCCCAGCGATTCAAGGCTCAACAAGTCGTCCTTCAGCGACAACCGCTCATCCTCCCTGTATTGCTGCATCGCGCGCTGCTGGTTTGTCAGCCCGGGCAGCGGGCAGGGCAGGAAGCTCAGGACGGGAATCTTGCTCCAGAGCCCGGGGAACGTGAAATGATTGAGAATGCCCCGGTCGAGGCTGTTCGTGTCTCCGAGGTACCGCTTCATCGCGATGTTCGCGTTGCCGGTGATCACCTGCAGCTGCTCCTGGTTCAGCGGCCTCGCTTCGCGCACAACGTATTGTGGCATCCGGACGATGCCCAACGGAGACGGCTCGGCCTGCGGCGGCGTGGCTGCCGTCTGCAACGCATCAGACGATTTCGGAGCGGGCTCGAATCTCGGAAGGCCGTCGGCGATCGCCGCGGCGAGGTAGGGCGAGACCAGATGCGCGTCTTCCGTCGCCTTCAAAAGGCCCTGGCCCAGGAACGCCACCGTCCCGGCAAGGGCAAGACGCACGGGGCACGCCATCATGCCGAACAGATACGCCCGAACGGGGGTTTTTTCGAGGATATTCGCAGTGCTCGGCCGGTTCGGAGATGGTCCCCGCTTGACCAGAAAGGCCCGAGGCCCAATCCTTTTCCCCCTGATTCTTGCAGGCGTAGCACAATGGATAGTGTGGTGGCCTCCGAAGCCATTGATCCGGGTTCGACTCCCGGCGCTTGCACCAGCCCGGTCCTACTGGAGGCTGAAGGCGATCGGCACCTGCATGTGGGTGTTGACCGCGTGA
>CAZSEH010000097.1:0-12986 GCA_964605835.1 uncultured Opitutaceae bacterium | reverse complement strand
GCTACGACATGAACCAGTTCGGCGTGGCCTCGCAGGGGAAATTGATCGAGAAGAAAAACGTCGCCGAGGCCTTCACGAGCGGCCACGGCTCGCCTTTCGTGGCCCAGGTGTCGATGGCGAACGCGGCCAAGCTCTACAAGGCGCTCTTCGACGGACTCGAGTACCGGGGCACCGCCTTCTTCCAGGCCTACACGACCTGCCAGCCGGAGCACGGCGTCGGCGACAACATGAGCGCCGACCAGGCGAAGCTCGTGCGCGACGCCCGGGGCATGCCCGAATTCGTCTTCAACCCGCGAAAGGGCGAGACCTCCCAGGAATCGTTCGATCTCAAGGGCAATCCGAGCGTCGACCGCGACTGGTGGCGGACGAAGTTTGCGAGCAACGGAGAGGAGTACAGTTTCACGGTCGCCCACTGGGCCGTCACCGAGGGCCGGTTCCGCAAGCACGTGAATCCCGTAGGCGACGAGGAGGCTGCAAAGCTCATGCCGATGGAGGACATGCTTCTCTTCATCACCCAGGATGACGTGATCCACCGCCGCGTCTTCGATCCCGCCCACCGCAGCTTTGTCACCAATTTCGGCTGCTCCATCGCGAGCGAGCGGCACGGCAGGATCCAGCACCACGCGGTTTCCCGCCAGATGGTGCTCTTCGCCGTCGAGCGCCGGAAGGCCTGGCGAATGCTCCAGAGCAAGGCCGGCGTTGGGAACAAGGACTACCTCGCCCAGAAGGCATTCCTGGCAAAGATCGACAAGGGCGAGATACCCCTTGCCGACGCAAAGGCGCGGGCGCGGGAGCTTTTCGCAGCCGAATTTGCCGCCTTGAAAGCCGTCTAGCTGGCCAGGCGCCAGTCCACGAGTTCCATCTGGATGAACTTGCGCCCGCCGAAGTGATTCCAGTGCAGGCCGACCGCCAGGTCGAGCGCGGGGCCGCACGGCGGGAGCCGTTCGGCCAGTTTCCAGGCCACGCCGTGCAGCCGGCGGCCCTCGCCGTCGGGCACCCAGAAGCGGAAATGCTGCTCCTTGAAGATTTCCGGCGGCTGGCGGAAGCAGACGCCGTGCACGCCAAACACCGGCTCGGAATTGCCCTGGCCAAAGGGATGCAGGGCATCGAGCTCCGCCATCAGCCATTCCCGGATGTGGTCCACCGGCAGCCACGCCGACAGGTTCAGGCGATGTTCGGCGATGTCTCCGCCCGAGTGGGCCCTGACGGCGTTCGCAAACTGCTCCCGGAAAACCTCGAGCTTGTTCTTCGGCAGCGACACGCCGACCGCCATCGGATGGCCGCCCCAGCTGCTGAGGTGCTCGCAGCATCCGGACAAAACCTCCACGAGGCTTATTCCGTCAATGCTCCGGCCGGAGCCCTTCGCCAGGTCGCCCTCGTTTCCGAGGACGATGCACGGGCGGTTGTACTTGCGCGTCACCCGCCCCGCGACGATTCCGACGACTCCGGGATGCCAGCTTTCGTCAAAAAGCACGATTCCGGGATCTGCGCTGAAACGCGAATCCACCATCCGCTCGGCCTCATCGGTTATCTGCCGCTCGATCTCCTGGCGCTCCCGATTGAACAGGTCGAGCTGCCGCGCCGTTTCATAGCAGAAGCGGCTGTCCGAGCTGACAAGCAGCTCGACGGAAAGGGCGGCGTCGGCCAGCCGTCCCGAAGCATTGATCCGCGGCCCGAGACGGTAGGAAATGTCGACGGGCAGGATCTCCTGCCCGGGCTTCAATCCGCAGACTTCCATCAGGGCCCGCAGCCCGGGCCTCCGCGTGTCCGCCATGATCCGAAGTCCGTGCCGGGCCAGTATCCGGTTTTCCCCGGTGAGCGGCACGAGGTCGGCCACCGTTCCCAGCGCCACCAGGTCCAGGTGGTCGCTCAGACGCAGGCTGAACGCCACGGGATGCTTGGCCGCCCTCATGAGCTTTAGCAGGCCGTGCATCAGCTTGAACACCAGCCCGGCCGTGCACAGGTTCCGCCAGGGCTCGGTGGCGCCGTCCGCCTCGGCCTGGACATGGGGATTGATCAAGATTCCGTCCCCCAGCGCGCCCTCCTTCGTGCGGTGGTGATCGACCACGATCACGTCGGTTCCCATGCCGCGCAGATAGGCGACCTCGTCGTGGGAATTCGTGCCGCAGTCCAGCGCGATGAAAAGGTCGGGCCTGCCCTGCTCGAGCGCCCGGTCGATTGCGCTCCGGGACAGGCCGTAGCCGTCCTCCGAGCGACGCGGAACGACGAAGCGCGGCTCGAGGCCGAAGCGGCGGAGCACGGTGACGATGAGCGCCGTGCTGGTGACCCCGTCCACATCGTAGTCGCCGAGAACGACCACCTTTTCGTGCCGGTCGATGGCCTGCGCGACCCTCGCCGCGGCGGCGGGCACGTTCGGCACAAGGAAAGGATCCGAAAGCCCCGCCAGCACGGGGTTCATGAAGGGAGCCGCGTTTGGCGCCTCCCCCATGCCCGAGCGCAGCAGAAGCTCGGCGAGGATCAGGCTGACCCCCGCCCGCTTGCTCAACGCCTCGACCTCAGCGGCCGGGAACGGCGTGTAGATCCAGCGCATCGCCCGCGGTCATTTCGAGGCTTTGCTGGACCCTGTCCATTCGTATTTCGGCGTCACGTCGGCGTGGGCCTCGACGTGCTTCCTGTCGCCCTTGTGCCACCAGTAGAAGATCGGGCTTGCGATGAAGATCGACGAGAATGTGCCGGTGATGATGCCGACGATGAAGGTGAAGGAAAGGTCCTTCATGATCCCGGCGCCGAAGACGAAGAGAGAGAGGGCCGCGAGGAACGCCGTGAAGCTCGTCATGACCGACCGCGAGAAAACCCGGTTGATCGCCAGGTTGATCACATCCCTCAGCTTCATGTTGGGATTGAGCCGCAGTTCCTCGCGGATCCTGTCGAACACGACGATCGTGTCGTTGATCGAGTACCCGGCGATCGAAAGGATCGCCGCCACCATCGGCGCGGAGAACTTGTGGTTGAAAATGACGAAGATGCCGATCGTCATGAGGATGTCGTGCACCGACGCCACGACGGCGCCGATGCCGAATCCGATCTCGAATCGGAACGCGACGTAGATCAGGATCACGACCATCGACCAGCCGACCGACTTGAAGGCGTTCCACTCGATCTCGGCCCCGATCGCGGGCCCGATATGGTCCTCGCCGATCTTTTCCAGCCCGGCCTTCGGGTAGGCGGCCTGCAGGGCGCCAATCAGCTTGTCGGATTGGTTGTAGGCGGTCTCGAGGGTCAGCTGCTCGCTGCCTCCGCCCAGGGCGCTCACGTAGGTGGGATTGACCTCGCCGAGCTTGTTTGCATCGGCGACGGACCGGATCTTGTCCAGGTCGATCTTGTCCCTGTAGGTCAGGGTGGCGATGTCGCCGCCCGAGAAGTCGATGCCGAAAATGCGGTCCCCCTTGTAGAAGGCGGTGCCGATCCCGAGAAGGACGATCGTCCACGAGACGATGAAGGAGGGCCGGGCGTACTTGACGAAGTCGAAGTTCTCCGTGTGCAGGAAGTGCAGCATCGGCATCTTCTTCACGATGTCATTCTCTATGAGCCATTCCATCAGCAGGTGGCTCGTCACGAGGACCGTGAACATGGTCGAGAACACGCCGATTGCCAGCGTGACGCCGAAGCCCTTGATCGGGCCGGTGCCGAGCCAGATCATGATGGCGCAAATCGCCAGCTGTGTGACGTGCGCGTCGACGATCGTCACAAAGGCCTTGTCGTAGCCGGACACGAGGGCGGTCTTGAGCGACTTGCCGAGCTTCAGCTCCTCGCGCATCCGCTCGAAAATCAGGATGTTCGCGTCAACGGCCATGCCGATCGTGAGGACGATGCCGGCCAGTCCGGGGAGCGTCATCGTCGCTCCGAAACTCGCCATCGTGCCGAGGATGATCACCATGTTCACGGCCAGGATCGCGACGGCGATGACGCCGCCGATCGTGTAGTAGGTGATCATGAAGCCCGCCACCAGCGCGGCCCCGATGACCGCGGCCTTGATTCCGCTGCTGACCGCATCGTCCGCAAGCGTGGGCCCGACGAGGCTCTGCTGCTTGATGATCAGCGGCAGGTCCAGCGGGTTGTTGAGGTCGTTGGCGAGGTCCATCGCATCGCGGTCGGTGAACGATCCCTCGATGACGGCGGAGTCGTTGTCTATCTCCTCGCGAACGGTGGGCGCCGAGCAGAGCTTGCCGTCGAGGACGATCGCCAGGCGGCCGGTCCGTCCGGTCTTCTTCCCCTCGTCGGCGATTTCGCGGGTCATTTCGGCGAAGCGCTTCCGGCCATCGCTCGTGAACTGCATCAGGATCTCAGGTTTGCCGTACGCATCCGAATGCGCGTAGGCCTTCGAGATGATCTCGCCCGTCCCCTCCGGAATCCGCTTAACGAACAGCTCCTCGGTGATGTCCTGGTTTCCGCGCTGGTCCTCGAGCGTCAACTGCTCGTAGCCGGGCGGAACCTGCCCGGGCTGGGAGGTCGACGGGGAGAGGGTCGGGTGAACCTTTCGAAATTCGAGCCGGGCGGGCTTCTGGACGGCGTCGACCACCTCGGGGTTCGTCCTCGGATCGAGGCCCGGCAGTTCGACTTCGATCCGGTTTTCGCCGATCGCCCGCACAACCGGTTCGGCGACACCCATTCCATTCACGCGGTCGCTGATGATCTCGATCGCCTTGGCCATCTTCTCCTGCTGGACGTCGCCCGGGTCCCGGGCCGCGACCTTCGGGTCCACTTCCAGGGTGACCTGCACGCCGCCGGCAAGGTCTAGTCCCATCTGCAGGCGCCCCCTTGAGCGGCGCTGCAATTCATTCATGAGGATGTCATTGCGCCGCTTGATATTCCGCAGCGAGCTCTCCAGGCGCACACCCGGGAAATACTGCGAAAGGTCGATCTTGCGCTCCAATCCGATCTGTTTCAGGGCGACAAACGAACTTGTCGCCTCCCCCGACTTGGCCCGGCCTTCCGCCTCGTCCAAGAGCTTTCCAAACTCCGCGGAATTGGCGGTCGCGTGGGACCGCACATAGGTGTCGAACGGAATGTTCCTGATCGGAAGAAGCTCGGATATCGCCCAGCCAGCGATGATGACGCTGACCAGGAGCTTCCAGAGGGTGCTGTTGCGCATGGGTTGTATTGGTTAAAGGGGTTGGCCGGATGGCCGGGAACGTCCGCCGCTTCCGGCTTCACGCGGGCGGCGGGGATGGGAGGCCGCAGGCCGTTCCCGGCCTGCGCCATCGGCGCTACTTCGCTTCAGCAGCGTCGCCTCGCTTCACGACCGATTGGATGAAGCCCTTGGCGATCTCAACCTTCGTATTGTCGGCAATCCTGAGCACGAACCGGTCGTCCTTCACGTTTGTTATGGTGCCGAAAATGCCCGCGGAAGTGACGACATCGTCGCCTGTCTTGAGCGCCTGAAGCATCTTCTCATGCTCCTTCTGCTTCTTGCGCTGAGGCGCGATCATGAGAAAGTAAAGGGCGCCCAGAATGAGCACCATCGTCAGGAACGGCATGAATTGCGACGGACCCGCCGCCGGCGCCCCGGCGGGAGACGCGGGCGCGGACGCCTGGGCAAGGAAGGAGACCATGGTCATCGGGGACATTTTCGGATTTGCGTGTTGGTGAATTTGAAGGGAAAAGAAAGAACAATCTAACGGTTTTCGCTCCGGCCATGGCAAGCCCTATCCGTTCCCCCTCCCCATCACCACGTTGAAAAACAAACCCGCATCCGGCTGGTCGGCAGAGAAATCCGAGGATCACTACGGCTTCAAGCGATGGGGCTACGGCCACTTCTCCGTCGATACCGAGGGGTTCGTGAACGTCCAGCCACTGGCCGACGGCCGAATGATCCGGGTCCTGGACGTCGTTCACGAGGCGGTTGGAATGGGTCTGAACGCCCCGATGGTCATCCGTTTCCAGGATTTGCTGCGCTACCGGGTCATCCAGTTGAACGAGATGTTCCGCAAGGCGATCCGGGAGGAAGGATACAAGGGAGAGTACCGGGGGGTCTTTCCAATCAAGGTGAACCAGCTGCGCGAGGTCGTCGATGAGATCATCGCCGCCGGCAAGGACTACAGTTACGGGCTCGAGGCCGGATCAAAGCCGGAACTGGTGATCGCCCTCGCCATGCACGAGGGGGCCAACCGCCTCATCATCTGCAACGGCTACAAGGACAACGACTACATCCGGCTCGCCCTCCTCGGCCGGAAGCTGGGGAAGAAGGTGATCCTGGTCGTCGAGCAGCTCTCGGAACTGGATGAGATCATCCGCCTGTCCCAGGAAACCGGCGTAAAGCCGATGATCGGCTTCCGCGCGAAGCTTCAGACGCGGGGCGAGGGCAAGTGGGCCCTGTCCACGGGGGAGAACGCCAAGTTCGGCCTGAACACCGCTGAAATCCTGTTCGCCTGCGAGAAACTCAAGGCGGTGAAGTTCACGCAGTGCCTGCGCCTCGTGCATTTCCACATCGGCTCCCAGGTGCCGAACATCATAACGATCAAGAATGCCGTCATAGAGGCCACCCGCTTCTACTGCCAGCTCGAGCGCCTGGGCTTCCCGATGGGCTACCTGGACGTCGGCGGCGGACTCGGCGTCGACTATGACGGATCGCGGACGAACTTCGAGAGCTCGATGAACTACTCCCTTGAGGAGTACGCCCGGGACGTTGTCTTCAACATCCGGGAGATCTGCAATGCCTCCGGGATTCCGGTCCCGGACATCGTGAGCGAATCCGGCCGGGCTGTGGTGGCGCCGCATTCGATGCTGGTCGTCGAGGTGTTCGAGCGGATCAGCAAGCGCGAGTCGCTCGGCCAGCAGCACCAGCCCGAGGAGAAGCACAAGGTCGTCACGGACCTGGAGGTGATGCTGAAGAACAAGACCAAGCTCGGCCGGCTCGAGCGCTTCCACGACGCCATCCAGAAGAAGGAGGAGGCGTTCTCGCTCTTCAATCTCGGCTACCTCGACCTCGAGAATCGCGCGGCCGCCGAATCGATCTTCTGGCAGATCTGCGAGCAGATCGCGCGGGAGGGAAGGAAGGCGGGCTACGAGCCCGAGGAGCTGCACGACCTGTCGACCATGCTGGCGGACCAGTACGTCTGCAATTTCTCGGTCTTCCAGTCGCTTCTGGACCACTGGGCGCTGAAGCAGCTCTTCCCGATAGCGCCGCTGCACCGGCTCAAGGAGAAGCCCACGGTCAATGCGATCCTGGTCGACATCACCTGCGATTCCGACGGCAAGATCAGCAGCTTCATCGACCTGCAGGACGTCAAGGATTACATCACCCTTCATCCGCTCAACAACAAGCCGTACTACCTGGGAATATTCCTGACCGGGGCCTACCAGGACATCATGGGCGACCTGCACAATCTCTTCGGCCGGGTGGACGAGGTCCATGTCTTCCTGGAGGACGACGAGCCGAACGGATTCTACATCGAGGAATCGATCAACGGCAGCACGATTGCCGACGTCATCGAGGGGGTCCAGTACCAGAAGGAGGAGCTCGGCCGCCGGATGAAGGCCATGATCGACCTGGCGACGCGCAAGGACCAGGTGAAGCCTCGCGAGGGCGTCCGCCTCCTTGAAATGTACGAGAGCCAGATCCGAAACAAGACCTACCTGAACATCGAGCGGTCGAACGGCCGGCCGAAGAAGAAAGCCTAGCGCCACTCGTGGCGCGGGTAGCGGCGGGACAGCTCGGGCTTGATTTTGGGATAGATTTCCCGCCAGAACGAGCCGAGGTCCTCGGTCACCTGGATCGGGCGCTGATTGGGGGCGAGAACCTCGATCCTGACCGGGACCCGGCCGCGGCCTAGCGCGAATTTTCCGTCCACCCCGTAAAGCTCCTGAATTCTGGCACTTAGGACGGGCGGCCCCTCCTTGGAGTACGTGAGGCGCGAGCGCCGCCCGTTCGCCATCGTCAGGCGTTCGGGCAGGCACTCGTCCAAGGCGGCGAGCTGTTCGGCGGTCAGCCAGTCCCGCAGGGTCGGCATGACCTCCTTCCCCTTCACTCCGCGCGCGGAGAGTTCGCCGTAGCAGATCTGCTCGATGAGGGTCTTCCGATCCGCATCCGTCACGGGATTCACCTCCATCTCGGGAAACCACTCGGCCATCCTATTGACCCGGGTGATCCACTGCTCGACCGCCTCGTCCCAGGCGTCGATCGCGATCCGCCCCGCGAGCACTTCCTTCGCAAGCAGGCGCGCCGCCTCGTCCAGCGGCACGTCCTCGCTGCTGCGGGCTTCGAGCACGAGATCGCGGAAGCGCCGCTCCCGGCGTGCGACAACCCGCTTGCCCGCCTCGTCGTAGGCAACCGCGCGCAGCTCCTGAAAATCCTCAGGGAAGAGTTCCTTCAGCCACCCTTCTTCGATCTTCGTCGCCAGGCTCAGAACCACGCTCACCTCACCTCCCCGGCCGCCGATTTCGCTGATTTCGGCCGCGACGATAAGCGGCGCCTTCTGGATCGCGCTCTCGCGTGCGAGGACGCCCCGCCGCCTGTGGACGAGTTCGCATCGCAGCGTCCCCGCGTCGAGCCGCCGGGCGAGGTGATCGGAGAATCCGGCCAGGACGCACTTGCACACCTCGACTCCCCGCGCTGCGCCCGGTGCGGGCTCCCCCGCATCCAGCCCCTCGGCCTTTGCGATATCCAGAAACTGCGCGAAAAGGGGACCCACCTGCCGAGCGGCCTGCGCGTGAAGACCCAGGCGCCGGCAGGCGTCCAGGGCGAAGTCCGCTTTCTCGGCATACCTCCAGGCCCGCATGAGGACGAAGAAATCGCTCTCGTGCTCCTCGCCGAAGAGATCCTCCCTGGCCCTCTCCACCTCCTTCGGCACGCCCCGCAGGACAAAATTGCGCCCCTGGGTAAGCGCTGCCATGAGCGCCACGGGGCGCACGCAGCCCCGCTCCTGGGCCGCCAGAAACATCCTCGCGTAGCGCGGGTGGACCGGAAAACGAAGCATCCGTTTGCCCGTCTCTGTTATCCGCAAGACCGGGTCCGACGGCCCGGACGCCAGGGCTCCCAGATCGCGCAGCAGTTCCTCGGCTCTGTCGAGCGCCTTCAGATCCGGCGTCTCGAGCCAGGCGAACCCGCGGATGTCGTCTATGCCGGCCGCCTTCAGGGTCAGCACGACCTCGGCCAGGTCGAGCCGCTTGACCTCCGGAAGCTCCTGGGCCGGACGCTGCGCGTTCTCCCTCTCGGTCCAAAGCCGGACGCATACGCCGGGCGCCGTGCGGCCCGCCCGGCCCGCCCGCTGGTCCGCGTTGGCCGCCGATATCTTCTCGATCAGGAGCGTGTTGATTCCCCGGTGCGGGTCGAAACGCGCGATGCGCGCGAGCCCGCTGTCCACGATCGCCGTCACCCCGTCGATTGTCAGGGAGGTTTCCGCCACGTTGGTGGAGACGATGATCTTCCGGGCGTCATAGCGGGCGACCGCCCGGTCCTGGGCTTCCGCGGAAAGTTCGCCGTGAAGGGGAAGAACGATGAAGTCCCGCAGGCCCCGCGCCCCCTGGACCGCCTGCACCGTGCGGCTTATCTCATACGAGCCCGGCATGAAAACCAGCAGATCGCCCGGCGTCCGCGCGGCGATCCGCTCGCATTCGCGCGCCGCGACGTCCCAGACCGGCTCCGCATCGAAATTGACCGCCTTGGGAAGGTACTCGATCTGCACGGGATGCGAGCGGCCCTTCGAGACGAGAACCTCGCACGGGGAGAGGTACTCGCGAAGGGGTCCGGCCTCCAGGGTCGCCGACATGACGATGATCTTCAGGTCCGGTCGCGGACCCGCCTGGATTTGCCGGGCCCGCGCAAGGGAAATGTCGCCGTAGAGATGCCTCTCATGAAATTCGTCGAAGACGACGGCGCTCACTCCGCGCAGGAGCGGATCAAACGACATCTGCCGCAGCAGGATGCCCTCCGTCACAAACCGGATGCGCGTGCGCTCGCTCACCCGCGATTCGAGCCTTATCTGGTAGCCGACCGTTTCGCCGAGCGGGGCGCCCACCTCCTCCGCCACCCGCTTGGCGAGAAGCCTGGCCGCGATCCGCCTCGGCTGAAGGACGACGACTTCCCCCCGCCCACCCAGAAGCCCGTGCCTGAGCAGCATCTGCGGCATCTGTGTCGACTTCCCGGAGCCCGTCGGCGCCTGCACGATAACCCGGCCCCGGTCGCGGACCGCAGCGACAAAGGCGGATTCAAGTTCGTAGATCGGCAGGTCGCGGTTCGTCATCGGCTCCGCAATGGGCGCAAAATTCGGCGCCGGGCGCAAAGATATTGGGTGCGAAATCGCCAAGGTTTTCCGATCCCTTCGCCCTTTGGGCGAGATGAGTCGCCCGACGCGCATTTTCGCTCGTGTCCGCTCAGGCGTTCCGACAATTCGTAAGCCTTCCAACGACAATGTCGGACAACCTGCCAGCATCTGCCAATGGGGCTGTTTTCATTAGCTATGCCCGCGAAGACACGGCGGCAGCGCAGCGAATCGCCGAGGCGCTTCGTGCCGCCGGCATCGAGGCCTGGTTCGATCAGAGCGAATTGCGCGGCGGCGACTCGTGGGACGCCAAAATACGGAAGCAGGTCAAGGACTGCTCCCTGTTCCTGCCGGTCGTCTCGGCGAAGACCCAGTCGCGGGCCGAGGGCTACTTTCGGCTGGAGTGGCGGCTGGCCGACCAGCGCACCCACCTCATGGGGCGCTCGAAGCCCTTCGTCGTGCCCGTGTGTATTGACGGAACGAGCGATGCCGATGCCGACGTCCCGGAGTCCTTCCTGGCCGCGCAGTGGACCCGCCTGCCGGAAGGCCGGGCCGACGAAGCGTTTTGTGCGCGTATCAGGCAGCTGCTGGAAGGGCAGGCCGGGCCGGCGGTTTCGTCGAACCCGGCTCCACGGAGGACGTTTGGACGCAGGGGATGGAATCTGGCGGCGGCGGGAGTCGCGGCGGTTGCCCTGGCCGTGGCGGCGATGCTCCATTATGGACCGGGACAAAGGCCGGCCAGCGACGCCCGCCTCCTTGCAATCCAGGCCGAGGACCTCATCTCCAAGGTGGATTCCGGCGCGGAGGATTACGCAACGGCGGATGGATTGCTGAAGCGCGCTCAGGAGCTGGATCCCTCGGATGGGGACGTCTGGGCCATCAGCGCGGAGGTTAATGGAGATTCCTACGCGCGAGGGTTCGATCGTGCGAAAAGCCGCCTGGAAGCTCACCGGAGCCAGTCGGAGCGGGCGATCAAGCTCGCGCCCGACTCAGCCAGGGCATGGCTGGCGCGCGGCGACTATTTTCGGCACGGCATCGATGCGACTCAAGCCGAGACCTGTCTGCGCCGCGCATTGGAACTGGAGCCTCCGAAAGGGAGCCTCCATAGCCGGATCGTATTCAGCCTGGCAGGAACCGCGTTGGCGAAGGGCGATAGCGAGGCTGCCTTTCGGCTTTACGGGGAATCCATTGACCCCGGCCGACCTGGATCGGACGCGCTCGCCCGCTACAACCAGTTTCTCATCCGGTTCGCGGCACGTCGCTTTCAGGAGGCGGACGCCCTGGCCGAGGCATCCATAAAGGAGTTTCCAACTCCCAATTTTGTCTGCGGGCGCGTCCTGTCCTGCCTGACGTGGCGCGGCGATCCGGACATGGCGGCCGCCACGCTGGAAAGAATCCCGGAGAGCAGGCGCGGTGAAACCCGCACGACAGTCATCACCGTCTTGACCGACCTGTTTCGTCGCCGGCCGAAGGACGCCCTTGACGTGCTGAACAGGGTTTCAGCCGACTATCTCAACGACAATTATTACGAAGGCCCGCGAGGTTTGCTGGAAGGCGAAGCCCAGGCCGCCCTGGGCCATGCCGAAGCCGCGCGGCTTGCCTGGGAGCAGGGTCTTGCCGTCTGCCAGAAGCGCGACGCGGAAGGCGAACCCGGTTTTCGGGAAACGACTTCCGAAACGATGCTGCTTGCCTGGCTGGGCCGGGAGGTTGAGGCACGCCGATTGCTGGCGGCCGCCGAGGAAAAATGGGGCGAAGACGAAAGGGGATGGTTTATTGAAGCCGGCGGCTATGCAGCGCTCGGTGACGCGGACAAGGCGCTGCCGGCCATCAAGCGCCTGCTCACCACCACAGTCACGGCCCAACCGCTGACTCCGGCCCGCCTTCGCCTCGACCCCCTCTGGGACAAACTTCGCTCCGACCCGCGCTTCCAGGCGCTCGCCAAGGCTGAGGATAAAGCCCCGCGGAATTGACCCGAGTCAAATAAGGGTGCTTACACCACGGTCGGCGCGTAATTAATGTTTGAGGACGCTATGGTTCGGCTCGAGGCTGGCTGTCTCTGCGGCTCATTCTCATCGGCAATGGACCCGTTCGCGTGCGCGAGGTCGCACCCACCCTCGGAACGTGAATAACCTGTGAGCCACATTGTTGCCAAGTTATTCACCGGTTCCTGCGGTGAAGAGATTGTGCATAAGAAACACTTTCCATCCGATGTGGCGCGCATCAACTTCGCAACGTTCCTTGATAGAACAGTCGCAGTGCGGCGGTATGAAAAACCCGACGAGAGCGCGACTGGGATAATCCCGGGCGACCGGGGAAAGGATGGTGGCAGCTGGTGCCGCCCTCCCCTTCGGCGCGGGTCAAACCGCGGTCGAAAGGCAACATCACCAGCTCCTCTAATCGGTGTCATGACCGGTTAGTGACATGAACTCAGGAGCTGAGAGGCGAGGCGCGATCAGAAACCGCGCCCGAGCCGAGTCAGGCGCGCGGAGAGTTTCGAACCGGGCGCCGACGCAGTTACCCAGAGGGTTATGGTTGCTACTGCGCAGACCAGAACGCAGTCGCGTTTCCCGGCGGGACGACCCCGCCAAAAGGCCCGATTCGGTAAAAACGAACCGGGCGCGCAAGGGAGACGGGGCCGCGGGGAGCGAGCGGGCCAGGCAAATCCCGCGAAAACTCCTCGATTGGGCGGTGTGTTAAATCCACGTCACCCAACTGCAAAGCGAACGCAGCCTGAGAGTTAAGAGGTCAGACCCGTAACGCGGGGCC
>CAZSEH010000096.1:0-13109 GCA_964605835.1 uncultured Opitutaceae bacterium | reverse complement strand
ATCCCGGCGTCACGACCGATTCATTGCATCATTACCGAAATCAATAGACCGCTGCCGATGGACGATTCAGACCTCCCGTGAAACCGTGGCCGCCGCTTAGGGGTTCCGTTTATCCCCTTTCTGTCCCCTGTTTTATCCTCTCCTCTTAAAAGAGCGCCCTCAAGGGGAATCGAACCCCTATGAGGACGGGGTTTTGGTATATGTTGGTGGTCATTAGCGTGTTACGAGTGATGTTTGTTCTTGGAAAGTGTCCGCAGTTACGTTTGGTTACGCCGCATGAGCATGGCGGAGACGTGCGTATATCGGCGGAAGGATTCGCCGTATTGGTGGGTTAAATACTGGTGTCCGGAGCGGATGCGGTGGCGAGCCAAGAGCACGGAAAACCGCTGCGACGATTCCCAGGGCTATCGGCGCGCGTTGGTCATGGCTCGGGAGCTCTCCGCGGAAGGCCGGGCGGCGAAGATGGTCGCGCCGACGGCCCGGTGGGAGAGCTGGGTGGAGGATTGGCTGAGAATGCGGCACCGGGATTCTCCGAAGACTCGCGATGCGGAAATCTTCCGATGGCGCTGGTTGGATGCCTTCTTGAAGGAACGGAAGGTCCACGGTCCGCAGGGCGTAAACTACCTTCTCGGGCTCGACTATTGCCCCGCACGGCCAGTGCGGAGCTTGCGGACGCCAATGTTGCTGCGAACTTTGGCTGTTTGTTTAGATGGCCCCGGTTATCGGAGGATAGGTGGGGCAGGAGGAACTCTGTTTTTGGATTTGGTTTTGGAGGGCGTCCGGTGCCTATGATAGCAAGTTTCTGGGCGACTGTTTGCGCGGGGGACGGAGCCGGCCTGCTTCAGACAGCTGAGCGCGCAGTGAACTCCGGAGGGCAAGACGGCCAAAGACGGCATGCCCGGCAATGGCTTTGCCACGTTTGAGACCTTACGGCTGCGGACAGCCTATACCCCGGTCTCCCCGTTCTTTGTCCGCTGGGCCTCCGCAATCAAAGGATCGATCTTCGAGAGCAAGTCGTTCGTGTGCCGGGAGATCGCATCCCAGAGGATGTCATAGTCTATGCCGTCGTAGCCATGGGCCAGCCAATTGCGCATGCCCACGATCTGACGCCATGGGATCTCGGAGTGCTGCTCGAGGATCGACTCGGGAAGGCGATTACAAGCCTCGCCGATTAGCTCAATCACCCGCTCAGCGTGGCGCCGCAGACGAAGGTCGGCAGCGAGGTCATCCCGCGATCGCCCCTTGGCCAGCTCTGCAGCCTCCTCGGCAAACTGCTTTAGCTGCCGCAGCGTGGTCAGCGTCTCATGCTTGCTCATACACGGCCATGGCGTCTGCCAGGGCATCCTTCCGGAAGAAGCCACTGAGCATCGGCGGCGTGCAAAGGTCGACTTTGCGCCCCAGCAATCCTGCGAGCTCGTCTTGGAAATCAAAGTGCCGTGTTCCTAGGTGCCGGCCGGGTAGGTATTCGACCAAAACATCGACATCGCTGCGCGTCGGATCGAAATCGTCGCGCAGTACTGATCCGAAGAGACTCAGTTTCCGAACGCCCCGGGCACGGCAAAGCGCTGCGAGATCTTCGCGGTCAATCGCGATGGGCAGTTCAGAAGCGATCATGCGCTCACTTTAGGGACGCCCCATCGGTGTGCAAGGCGTGGTTTCAAAGGCCACGATTCTCACTGGCGATGCGCAATACGCGGGGGGCAGCTTGGCTATTGTCGATACGGTCTTCTCGCTAACCGAACTGCCCCATCGGGGTAAATGCGTACGCGGGCGGTCCGGCTACTGGCGTATTCTTCACCGGCCCAGATTCGTGACCTTTTATCGGGTCGGCGAAGCGAAGCATTGGATTGAAATCACGATTACGCCGTCAATATGGAATTTCGTAAACCTCTAGTAGAACGTACCCGTCGGTACCGTCGGCACTCCCAACTTGGATTGTGTAAGCACCGTAGCCATTTGATGCCACAAAAATGCCTGCCAAGTCCTTCGAATGATCCGGCAGCGGGAAAGCCCCGCTTTTCGCCTCCGCCTGCACCACAAATGGGTTGCTATTGCTATCCGAACCGCCTGCAAAGACGGCCTCCTTTCCGGCGGAGTCAATAATCTTCAAAGTCGGTTGACTGAGAAGATTGCTCAGACCAAACAGCTTCAATCCAGGCCCTACAGCTCGGATCAGCAGATGTTTGTCGTACGGGCTTGGCGGAGCAACAAATCCAAAGGTCGCCGGCCGATCGCTGCCTCTGACCATCACCAACATGGAGGAATTCACGATCCGCGGCTGGGGATCAATATATGCGATAAATGATTGGGTCACAAATGACGGCCCTCCACCTAGAGTAACGGTGGCATAATATAAACCCACGTCCGACGGCGTCGCCGGAGACCACATCAGTGTCTGCGCGTTCGACAAAACGCGATTGAGTGCCACATCATTTCTAAACCATTGAAAAACAGTCCCCGGCGCGAACGTTCCATCAATACTAACCGCAAACGAACCTCCTTCGCTGAAATGTAGTTCTGCAAGGGTATCGCTAGCGTTTTGAGAAACAAGCGGAACCGGATTCACGTCCTGGCCAGCGACCCTCCAAATCGAAAGACAGAAACATAATATGCATTTAATTCTCATGTGGTTTGTTAACATTTCAGCCGGCTGGCCTTCGCTTTCGCAATGAAGGCAGCACGCACCTGGGCGCCACGCCACCAATGGGCAAACGCTCCACAGGCTGCAGCCAAGACGAGGACGCCGATAATGTGCTTTGAGCTCATTTGCTGCCGAGCGCGTTTATACCGTTTGGCCTAATCGTTTCAAACCTCAACTGGAGCGACTTCAACCCTTATGCTCGTCGTTCTATCGCAGCCAAATAGCTCGGCCACTCGGCTGCCAGCCAAGCGCGGCTCTCGGCGGCAAATTGGTGTGTCAGATTCTGCTCAACAGATGCGGCCGCCTTGGCGAAATCTTTATGAGAATCGACCGTAATAAGCCGCACCCTGGAAAAGAGCCTGTACTCCATTCGACCCCACGCACGCCGGACGCCGAACATGACGACGGCCGCCGGCTTGAGCGTTATGTTTCCATCGCCATTGGCCGCCACGACTTCAAGCAAGGTGTGGGTGATTGTGATCGCGCATCCTTTGCCAAGGCGGTCTGCCATCTCCTGCAGGGGCCTTGGGATTCCCGCGCTTTCGGCTTCCTGGGCGGACATTTCGAGGTCCGGTATCGTTGCCAAGATGGAATCCATGCAGTGATAGGCCCACCGCGGGCCGTAGGCCGCCTTGAGTTCTTCCATATCCGCAAAACGGTGCGTTTTGGCCCATCTGGCCAGCTTTGCCCGCCACACCCTGCCAGCACCGGTTGCCCATCCGAAGCGGGTCCCCACCTGGCGAGCGTTTTTGGTGTACCTGACGCTCAGGACATGGGTGCGCAGGCTGTTGAAGCGCCGTTGGGCCTCCTTGATCGAGGTCACCAGGTCGGCGAAAGTGAGCGTGAGGAAGCCGAGGCGATTGATGCCGAAGTTCTCGGCCATGAGCTTGACGTTCTCCTCCAGGGCGAACGCCGTCCGCATGTGGCCGCCGGTCAGGCGGTGGGCCGCCGCGTCGGTGTCCCGGTCGGTTGAGTTGTTACTCTTTAGACAAGGAAGGGCGGCCGGTCGCGCCGCGCTGCGCGCGGCGCATCCCGGACCGCCCAGTCCGTTGCGATAGAGAGCAGCCGCATTGCGGCCGGGCCTGGGCGACGTGGCGGACTCGCCATCTTTGCTTGTGTCAGATCCCGATTCTGCCCGCTCGCTGGGCGGGATTTGGGCCGTCGAATTCACGACGGCGATCTCTGTTTTTGCGGCTGAACGTAACCGAAGTTAGTTACGTTCCAGCTACGCTCTTTTGTAAAATGTTGTTCACCAGCTGGCGCCCTCAAGGGGAATCGAACCCCTATTTGGGCCTTGAGAGGGCCCCGTCCTAACCGTTAGACGATGAGGGCAAACGGCGTGAAGGGGAACCGTTTCAATTTCAAGGGTGTGCGTCAAGCGTGAGTTGGCGGGTGAGCGGCAATCGGGCGTGAATTGGCAGGATGGAGCGGAGCGTCCCGGTGGTTTGCATCTTAACCCACTTCCTCTATGATTAGGCATTCCTATGAGTATACCCCGCAAGATGATCGCTAGTCTTTCCGTTCTGGCACTCGCCACGACCGTCTCGGCCCAGGATTGGGCGAAGGCAAAACTGGACTCTTCCCCGAGGCACCAGGAGTGGGTGACCGTGAAGCATGGAGACCGCTCCGTTCAGTGCTACATCGTCTATCCGGAGGTCAACCGCAAGGCGCCGGTTGTTCTGATTATTCACGAGATCTTCGGCCTTTCCGACTGGGCGCGGGAAACGGCCGATCAGGTGGCTGCCTCGGGCTATGTCGCCATCGCACCGGACCTTGTTTCGGGCCTGGCTCCGAAGGGCGGCGGCACGGGCGAGTTTTCGGGGCGGGATGCCGTCGTGAAGGCCGTGTCGGGGCTGCCCCCGGATCAGGTCACGGCGGACCTGAATGCCGCGGCTGACTACGCCTTGCAGCTGCCCGCTTCAAACGGAAAGCTTTTCGTCGCCGGCTTCTGCTGGGGCGGCGGGGAATCGTTTCGGTTCGCGACCACCCGGTCCGGCCTGAGTGCGGCGTTTGTCTTCTACGGCGGCGCTCCCAAGGATTTCAAGGCGATCGCGGAGATTCTGTGCCCCGTCTATGGGTTCTATGGCGGGAGCGACGCCCGAGTCAGCGAAACCGTTCCGGCGACGATCGAGATCATGAAGAAGGCGGGGAAGATGTACGAGCCCGTGATCTATGAGGACGCAGGCCACGGATTCATGCGTACGGGCGAAGATCCGACCGGGACGGCGGCCAACAAGAAAGCCCATCGCAGGGCGTGGGAGCGCTGGCGGGAGCTTCTCGGAAAAAATTCCTGACCTTGCCCGGCGGGAGGCGCCTCAGGGTGCGCCCGGATTCCGGCGCCGCATTTCGGCGTTGAGGATCAGCCCCGTTCCCGCAGCCAGCAGGAAGATGGAATAGAAGGTGCCGCGGCTCAGGC
The DNA here is from genome assembly GCA_964605835.1 of uncultured Opitutaceae bacterium. Lineage (GTDB taxonomy): Bacteria > Verrucomicrobiota > Verrucomicrobiia > Opitutales > Opitutaceae > Palsa-1447. Next base: position 8,052 of record CAZSEH010000096.1, on the reverse strand, counting down.
CGAGAATGAGGCCTGCATCGGGCTCGCGAAAGGTCTCTCCAACGGCGCGGACAACCGCGTAGGCAATGAGGAATTCCCCGGACAGCCGGCCGGGTTTGTCGCGAACGACATTGCTCTTCCAGAAGCGCCATTGCATGAAGCAAAGAAGGAGGATGCCCTCGAGCGCCGCCTCGTAGAGTTGCGAAGGATGCCTGGGAAGGAGCGGAGTCCCGGGCTCGGCGCTATCCGGAAAGATGACGGCCCAGGGGACGCGGGTCGGTTTTCCCCAAAGTTCGCCGTTTATGAAATTGGCGATCCTTCCGAAGAAGAGACCGGCCGGGGCGGCCGAGGCGATCAGGTCGGCCAGATGGAGGAAGGGGATCTCCTCGGACCTGGCAAACCAGAACACGGCGATCGTCACGCCAATCATCCCACCGTGGCTCGCCATGCCACCCTCCCAAACCCTCAGAATCGCGAGCGGATCCGAAACGAGCCAATCCGGGCGATAGAGGAGGAAGTAACCGATCCGTCCGCCGATCAGGGTCCCAAGGACGACGGCAACCATGAGATCGGGCACGCCCTTGGCAGGGAGCTGCGAGCGGCCTGCGCGCCAATAAATCCGGAGAAGGACCCCGGCGGCCAGGAATCCAAGGATGAAAGCCAGCCCGTAGTAACGGATGCCGATGTTGCCCCAATGGGGTCCCAGGAACCGGTCGAGATGATGAACCCAGAATGCGAGGGGCATGGATCAGGCCTTTGGGGTCGGGGAGGGCCCGGGCGCCGTGCGGGGGCGCGCCATCTTCACCTGCTTGCTGCGGGCGAATTCGCGCATGTCCACGGCGATATCGTCCTTCTCGAAGATTTCGCGGCCGAGAAGCTGTTCGATCACATCCTCCATCGTGACGACCCCCGCCGTCGCCCCGAATTCGTCCACGGCGACGAGGAGCTGCTGGTGGGCCTTCAGGAAAACCTGAAGGGCGTTGCCGACGGTCGCCGTTTCGGGAACGAACTGGATTTCGCCCATGAGCTGTTCGACCAGCATCGGGTCCTGGTCGTTCGCCTTGGCCTTGAGAAGGTCGCGCCGGCGGACAAGGCCCACTATGTCATCGAGGCTCTTGCCGTATACGGGCATCCGGCCGAACGGCAGATTCGGATACTCCCGGAACACGTCGCTCACGGTGGCATCGCGGCGAAGCGCCGTCACCACGGTGCGCGGCGTCATGACGGCGCTGACCCGCACCTCGTCCAGCGAGAGGGCGTTGGCGATGATGCTCGACTCGCTCTTCGAAAGGGTTCCCTGCTGCGCCCCGAGTTCGGCGAGCAGGATGATCTCCTCGTCCGAGCGGTGCAGGTGCGCGGGCCCGCCGACGAACGGCCGGACAATCAGGTTGCACAGCCAGGTGAGCGGCGTCAGCACCCGGCGAAGCCAGAGCAGGGGATACACGACATAGGGCTGCAGCTGCCTGCGGCGGACGACGCCCAGGTTCTTGGGCAGCACCTCGGTCCCGACCAGCAGAAGGGTTCCGTAAGCCGCGGTCACGAAAATGAGGCCCCTTTCGCTGAAGAGGTGCGCACCCAGGGCTCCGATGATCACCGAGCCGATTCCATTGGCTATCGTATTGAGGGTGAGGATGGCCGAGATGGTCTCATCAATCCCGTGCTTCAGGGTCTCGAGTGCGCGCCCGCGCGGCGGCCGCGATTTCTTCAACGCCTCGATCTCCGCAACGGTCGTGCTCAGGACGATCGCCTCGAAAAGGGAGCAGATGAACGAAAACGCCAGCGTGCATGCTATGGCGATGACGAGCCAGTGCATCCGGGAAGTCTAGGGGCGGTCGGGCGGCTGGCAATTGCCATTGCGGGCCGGCCTGTTCCCGCGGGACGCCGAGAAAACGTTCTTGCGCAGTCGCGGAGACCGGGAACTACTCTCGTCCATGGGCGAACTCAAGCGCACGCCATTGCGCGATTTTCACGCCGCGCACGGCGCGCGACTGGTGGATTTTGCCGGATGGGAGATGCCCGTCCAGTACCGCAGCATCCTCGAGGAGCACAAGGCGGTGCGCCGCACCGCCGGGCTTTTCGATGTAAGCCACATGGGAGAGGTGGACGTTCGCGGAAGGGATGCGGCCGCATTTCTCAATCATCTCGTGACGAACGATGTGGCGCGGCTTTTCCCCGGGCGCGTGCTCTACTCCCCGATGTGCGGGCCCGACGGCGGGGTCGTGGATGACCTGCTGATCTACCAGAGGGGACCGGAGGATTATTTCCTCGTCGTAAACGCGGGCAACGTGGCCAAGGACCTCGCCTGGATACGGGAACAGTCGAAGGGGTTCGGCGTGACGATAACCGACCGGTCGGATGATTATGCGCTTCTCGCAGTTCAGGGTCCGCGCGCGGCGGCAATCGTGCAATCGCTGACCGGGGCGGCGCTCGGGGCCGTGAAGTACTACCACTTTGTCGAGGCTCCCGTCGCCGGGTTCAATTGCTGCATCAGCCGGACGGGCTACACCGGCGAGGACGGGTTCGAGCTGTTTGTCGCGCCGGGCGAGGCCGTCCGGCTGGCTGAGGCGCTTCTGGCCGCAGGGGCTGCGCACGGCCTCGAACTGTGCGGACTGGGCGCCCGCGACAGCCTTCGCCTGGAGGCCGGATTTTCGCTGTACGGCCACGAAATAACGGCCGAAATCTCCCCGCTGACGGCCGGGCTCGGCTGGACGGTCAAGCTTGACAAGGGAGGCGATTTCATCGGCCGCTCGGCGCTGGTTTCCGAGAAGGAAAACGGCGGCCCGAACAAGGTCGTGTTCTTCAGGACCGGCGACCGGCGGATCGTGCGGGCCGGGTCACCCGTTCTGGGACCCGAAGGGCAGCAGGCCGGCCTGGTGCTTTCCGGGACCCTCTCGCCGATTCTCAACGAGGCGATTGGTTCGGCGCTTGTGCCGGCGCATCTGGCGTCCCAGCCGCTGACTGTGGACATTCGCGGGTCGCAGATTGCCCTGCGGCTTGTAAAACCGCCGTTTGTCGAATTGAAGAAAGGCTGACCTTTACCCATGAGCAACGTCCCGAACGAACTCCGCTACGCCAAATCCCACGAGTGGCTCAAGACCGAGGCCGATGGCACCATGACAGTCGGCATCACCGACTATGCGCAGAATTCCCTGGGCGACATCACGTACGTCCAGCTGCCGAAGATCGGCGCCCAGCTGAAGGCGGGCGAGCCGTTTGGCGTGGTCGAGTCGGTCAAGGCCGCGTCCGACCTCTATGCGCCAGTCGGCGGCGCAGTGACCGCGGTAAACACCGCGCTCGACAAGGCTCCGGAGACCCTGAATCGGGATCCCTATGAAGGCGGATGGATTTTGAGGCTCAAGCCGTCCAACCCGGCCGAGGCCGCCGGCCTGCTCGACGCGGCGGCCTACGCGAAACTGGCCGAATAGGCCGGAAAACCTATTGCTTCGCGGCGGACCGGGGTTTTGCCGCCAGGAGCCATTCGAAGCTGATCTTCACATCGTTGCCGGTCCTTATTGTCGGCATTCCCAGGATGCGCGGCGCGGGCGGTTCGATACCGAAATCGGTCATCTTCAGGGGCGCCGAGCCGGAGATCCGGATCGCCGTCCTGTCGACCCGATCGATCGTCACGGGCATCGTGATCGCCTGGGTTGTGCCCGACACGGTCAAAGTGCCCACAGCGTCGAACGCAAGCGGCCCGGGGGCGCCAGGGGCCGACTTGGGCTTCAACTCGACGAGGCGATACTCGATGAGGGGGTACTTGGCCATGTCCATGTGGTCCTGCATCACCTCGTCCATCATTTCGCTGAAGCTTTTGAGCGACTCGACCGGGATCGACACCTGCACATTGGGTTTGGCGGCCTTTGAGTCCGTCAGCGCCGACTCGGGGAAGCCGCTGTCGGCCTCGATGAAGCCCACTACAGTCGGGCCATCGACGGTCCACTTGTGGAGGGTGGATGTGCCATCGATGCTGACCTTGCTTCCGGTCGGCCGGGGCTCGTACCGGACGCTCTGAGCGGCTGCGGAGATCGCGAAAAGCAGGGCCGCGGAGGCGGCGATCGCCGCGACTCGCGGGCCATTTGTTCGGTGTTCGGGGGTTGTCATGGGCGGAAAGGGTGGGGAGCGCGATGCCGGCGCCGGATCGTCCGGAAAAATCGGCCGAACGGACGCTGCCGGAGGCGCCGGAGAGGGCTTCTCCGGAGTTATATAAGGATCCGGGCTCCGGCCGATGTACTTTATACTTCATTACAGCGCCAAATGTAAAGGCCGAAGGGCTTTGGCTCTTGACCGGCTGGTGCGGCGGCTGTAAAAGGCGGAGCGATGAATCCCCATGCCACGAGGGGGCGGTTGAATACAAGGGGGTCGGTGGGGCCGCAGCCTCGTGAGAATCTAATAGTGACTATAAGTTCGGACATATTATAAACCGATGAGTATTGGCACACAGAAACAATCGGTACCGATGCGATGGATGGCGGGTCCCCTGGACATAGCCAGGCGGCAAACGGGAAAGGACTTTGTCCCGGAGACGGCCGAGGTTCTGCGCAGGTGGCAGGATCCGGAGCTGCTGGAACTGGTGCGCGGGACTCCGATCAATTGCCTCGTCATCAGCTGGGCGTCGGGCCTGGCGGCGGATGCCGGCCAGCCGGGGGCGCTGAAGCCGCTGATCGAGAAGGGGCGGCAGGCCGGATTGGACTTCGTGGGATTGGTCGAGGGCGCGGCCGACAAGGCGGCTGCGATTGCGAGCGCGCGGGCTGCGGGCCTGAGCGCGCTGGCGATGGAGGCCGTTCCGCCGGGGGATGAGGGAATCCGGATCATCGCGTGGGGAAAGTCCGGCCCGGCGCTTTGGGGGGCGGATTCCCCGATCCTGGGTGTGGCGGACGGTATCTGGCCGGGGGTTCCGCTGGAAAAGACCCCGACCGGAGGCCCGACGAACCTGCCGTGGGTGGATTCGAATGGGGCGCTCCTTGGCATGGCGAGCGCGATCGCTCCGGGCAAATCCGTGTGGATCGTCGTCGACCCTCCGAAAAAGGCCAAACCGACCGTCGAAAACTATCTTTTGACCGTGGCGGACGCGGGAGCCTACGGCGGAAGATGGGTGATATCGCTGGATGACCAGATGCGCGCGGATCTGGCGGCCGGGAGTTTGCCGGCAGTTCGGGCGTGGAAGAAGGTCACGGACGCCGTGGCGTTCTTCGAGGGGCAACGGGGCGTGCCCGGGGACCTTGAGCGGATGGGCAGGCTGGCCGTGATATCGAACTTTTCTGCGGGGGATCGGGCGTTCGGCGAGGACATCCTCAATCTGCTTCCCCGCCTTCGGGAGCCGTTTCGTGTGATTGCGGGGACCCAGGCCCTCACCGCCTCCTTCAGCGGCTTGCAGGGAATCTTTTACATGGACCAGGAGCCGCCTGAGCCGGGTCTTCGGCAAAGGCTCGTGACCTTCGCCAGGCAGGGCGGCACCTTGTTCGTCCGCTCCAAGTGGCCGGACCCGGAGGGTTCTCCGATGCAGCTTTCGTCGGCCGAGGCGTACCTCCTTTTCGGCGTGCGCAGCCTCGGCAAGGGAAGGCTGGCGGTCGCAAAGGAGGACGAGCCCGACACCTACTTCACCTGCGCGGACGTCCAGAATATCCTGAGCCATCGGGGCGACCCGGCGCGGCTGTACAACGGCGCCTCCATGAATTACTTCATCCAGGTGGCTAGCCGGGGCGGGCGGGGGACGATTCACGTGTTGAACTACTCGCGGCGCCCGGGAAGCGACAATGCGCTCGTCTATTTGAGGGCACCCTGGAAGTCGGCCCGTTTTGTAAGCCCGGAGATCGCCGCTCCCGTGGCGCTCGACTGGGTTCCACAGGCGGCGGGGGGGGTGGAACTGGATTTGCCCGGCATCTCCGTGTACGGCGCGGTCCAAATGGAGTCCTAGGAATTGAAGGAGACCATCATGAATAAAGATCTTAGCAGAAGAGAGTGGCTGGTCGGAGCCGGTGCGGCGGCGGGTTATCTCCTCGCGCGGCCCGCCCTGAGCCTGGCCGCGGCCTCCCTTGAAAACCCCGCGCCGGATCTGGCCTCCAAGGCACCGGTCGGCCGGGTCACCGTCGGCAAGTGCAAGGACTACGGTTCCGACCTGGTGCCGACCCTGGCGCGGATGTTCGATGAGATCGGCGGCCTGGACAGGCTCGTGAAGGGGAAGACGGTGACGATGAAGGTGAATTTCATCGGCGTCCGCTGGCAGCGCCTGGGCACGGCAACGATGGAGGACACCTTCTGGTCGCACCCGCGAATGATTGCCGCGACCGTGCACCTGCTTGGAAAGGCCGGAGCGCGGCGCATCCGGGTTGTCGAGGGCCCCTGGTCGACCGCCGAAACCCTCGAGGAAGTCATGCTAGCGCAGAACTGGCGGCCCGAGGACATCCTGGGCGCGGCCCCGAACGTGGAATTTGAAAACACGAACTACCTCGGGCGCGGGAAGAAGTATTCGCGCTTCATGGTCCCCGGAGGGGGGATCGTCTTCCCGGGCTACGATCTCAACCATGCGTACGAGGACTGCGACGTTTTCATCTCAAACGCCAAGCTGAAGGAGCACGCCGCGACGGGCATCACCCTGTCGATGAAGAACATTTACGGGACGACGCCCGTGACGATCTATGGAGCGGGCGCCGGGATCGACGAACCCGCGCTGCGCCCGCAGGGCGGCCGCGGCGAAGTGTTTCACTTTGGGCGGCGGGCGCCGTCCAAGAGCGCGCCCCAGCAGCTGGACCCGAATTTCTCCAAGGACCAGGGGGTTCGGCTCCCGCGAATCATCGCCGAACTGAACGCAGCCCGGCGCGCCGACCTGGCAATCATCGACGGAATCCGGACTGCTACCGGCGCGGAGACAAACTACGGGAGCCGCCCCCAGGCGGCGGTCGCCCCGGGGGTCATCATCGCCGGGACGAACACCGTGGCCACCGACGCGGTGGCGATGGCCGTCATGGGATTTGATTCGATGGCGGACCGGGGAACGCCGCCTTTCGCCAATTCCGACAATATGCTGCGATTCGGCGAACAGCTGGGGGTGGGGCGGCGCGACATCAATCGCAACGAGGTGGTCGGGGTGCCCATAGCCGATGCCCGGTTCGACTTTGCCGCGGTCCGCGAGAGAATCCTGCGCAAGGCCAAAACCAGTTGATCCGCTTCGAATCGAGCGTCGATGCCATGGGAACGACCTATTCGGTCGTTCTCCATGGCGACAGCCAAGGGAGGATGGAAGAGGCGGCAAACGCCGCCTTTCACGAGGTGCAAAGGCTGGAGAGCCTCCTTTCGGTGCACAGGTCCGGGAGCGCATTGAGCGAGATCAATCGTCTCGCCGGACAGGGGCCCGTGACGGTGTCGCCGGAGGTGTTCAGGCTGATCGCGCGATGCGTTCGGTACAGCCGGCGAAGCCAGGGAGCGTTCGACATAACAGTCGGCCCCCTCATGAAGGCGTGGGGATTCTTCAAGGGGGGCGGGCCGCTTCCGGGTCGGGACGATGTTGCGGCGGCGCTGGCGAGGGTGGGTTACGGCCATATCCAGCTCGATTTGGCGGCCCATACGGTGCGATTTGGCGTCAAAGGGATGGAAATCAACCCGGGCGGAATCGGCAAGGGATACGCGGTCGACAGGATGGCGGGGATTCTCAGGAGACGGGGATTCCACCGGGCGCTCGTGATGGCATCCTCCAGCAGCATCTACGGCGCTGGCGCGCCACCTGGAGAGCCGAGGGGCTGGAAGGTCGCGATCGGCAATCCGAGGCGCCCGCGCCGCGATGTCGCGGCCGAGGTGTTCCTGAAAGACATGTCGCTCTCCACTTCCGGTGTGTACGTCCAGGCTGTCAGGGCCGGGGGAATGGCCGTTTCCCATATCATGGATCCGAGGACGGGCTGTCCCGCCCCGGGGATGCTCCAGGTTTCGGTGACCGCTCCCCGGGCGATCGACAGCGAGGCCTGGGCCAAGCCCTTCTTCATCCACGGCCGGTCGTGGGCGGTGAAGAACAGGCCCGCGCGGCTAAACGCGTTCTTCTGCGAGGACGGCCCCGAGGAGAACTGGGGATGGCTGCCGTAGCGC
>CAZSEH010000095.1:0-13668 GCA_964605835.1 uncultured Opitutaceae bacterium | reverse complement strand
CCTGCGCGGGGGCCTGGGCGACGGCGAGCGCGGCGGCGTGCGCCATCTGGTTGTTGGCGCCGACGACAAATGTCTCGAACGTGTTCCGCGGGATCAGCGAACCCGCGCCGGAGCCGCGCTCGTCGTAGCGGCCGGTGCGGCGGGGCGAGGCGGCGCGCGAGCGGGCGGCGGGCTCGGCGGTTGCCCGGGCGGGATGCCCGGCCGCGGTGCGGCTCGCCGCGTCAAATTTTCGTAACGAGACGCTGACAAGCCGTCCCGCCGTCAGGCGCAGCCGTTGCACGATGAGGTCCAGATAGTTATCGTGGATCCAGATCTGCGCGAAATCATTCGGAACCCCCAGGACGATGGAATCCTCCGTGGTTTCGAGGCATACGAGGGGCTCGAACCACATCTGGAACACGTCCTCCGGGAACAGCGACTTGAAGTCGCACTTCACGGTCTCCCAGAGGCTAGGGGTCAGGGACAAGGAAGGCATTGGGATCAGGCTAAAGGCGGGATTTATTCACACTGCGCCGCCAAATGCAATTTCATCGCATCGGTCTTGGCCGTTCCAGGCTGATTCCTCCAAGGCGAAATTCGATATCGGTCATCAGGCAGGTTGGGTCGGAGTCGGGTGTGTGTTAACATATTGATGACCAATTACTAACATTGGTTGCCAAAGGGAGCCCACCGGGGCGGCTTTGAGGGATGCTGGAAAGAACGATCGGACGGCGCTCACTAACCGGGCGAGCAGTCAATAACTGTGAAACCAAAAAGCGTTACAAGACGAACTTTTTGACAACTTGTTCACAATGGGCCTGAGCATAACTTCCGCCATTTTTTTATTGCGTCAAAACGGCCGGCTTGGGTGAGCGGCCGGGGCGCCCCGCGGCGCGTAATTCGCCGAAAATTACATCGTCCTGCAGGCGGCTTCGAAAGCGGGCGCGACGGTTACGGTGCTGTTACGGATCCGTGACGCTGTGTTATTTTTTGGATACACGGGCGCGCGCCCTCACGCCTGCGGAAGGGCGTCGATCCACCTCCCGCTTTCCCTTATGAGTGCGATCAGGCGCGCGTCTGCTTCAGCCTCCGGGACGTTGTACTGCACGCACTGCCTGCCTGCGTAGAGATTGATCTTTCCCGGCGCCCCTCCGACGTAGCCGAAATCCGCATCGGCCATTTCACCGGGGCCGTTCACGATGCAGCCCATGATCGCGATCTTGACGCCCTTCAGGTGGCCCGTCTGCGAGCGGATCCGCTGCGTCGTCGCCTGAAGGTCGAAGAGCGTGCGGCCGCAGCTCGGGCAGGCGACGAACTCGGTCTTTGATATCCGCGCGCCGGCGCCCTGGAGGACGTTGTAGGCGAGCCGCAGCGACCGGTTTGGATCGGACTCCGTCTCCAGGCTCACCAGGTCTCCGATCCCGTCGCAGAGGAGCGCCCCGCAAAGGAAGCTCGCCTCTATGAGATTCGACAGGGAGGTCTTGTCGTCCCTGACGGCGGTCGCGGCCGTGTTTCGAATCCAGATCGGCGCACGCAGGCCCAGGCCGCCCAGACGGGCCGCAATCCTGCGGTAGGCGCCGAGCGCGTGGCCGGTTCCAGGTTCGCGGTCCGCAAAGCCGGGCCTGCCGGAAAACGTGAACAACAGCCGCTCATCGCCGAGCGCCTGGAGGACGGATCCGAGCGCCTCGAGGTCGTCCGGGGCGATGTCGCAGGCGAGAAAACAGCCCCTGCGCCGCACGATTGCCGCCATTTGCGCAAGAAGCGCGCCCTCGGCGGCGGCGAACTTTCTCAGAACGACGACGGGCTGGCCGGAGCCCGGGCTTCCGGAGAGAAATGCATCGAGTTCATCCGGCGCGATCGACTGCCCAAGATCGGCGACCAGGAACCCCGGCGGTTGCAAAGGGGCGCCTGCCGCGGCTTTTGCCCGCAGCTCAGACAGTTCCGCCGGGCTCGCTGCCGCAATGACGACGCCCTCGAGCGGCGTGTCGGTCGGTTTTTCCGATTTGGAGCCCGTAGGAGGGCCGTTCCGTTCCGCCGGATTCAGGCGGACGATGACGCGCGGAGGAGAACCGGGCCCGACCAGGCAGTCTTTCCCCAATCGCATGGGCTGCGTCGGACGCCGGGCGAAGTGGAAGGGGTCGATGCCGTCGGAATCGCCCGGTCCGTCCGGGCGCTCCGGCGCGCCGCGCCAGAGGCTCATGGCCTTCCCGGCGATGGCCTGGGCGACAGGGATCTCGTAGACGCTGTCTTCCGTGAGCGAGACGCGGATCGTGTCCCCGAGCCCGTCGAGCAGAAGGGAGCCGATGCCGATCGACCCCTTGATGCGGCCATCCTCGCCGTCGCCGGCCTCCGTGACACCCAGGTGCAGCGGATAGTGCATGTCCTCGCCGTCCATCCGCTCGACGAGCAGCCTGTAGGCCTCAATCATGACCTTCGGGTTCGAGGCCTTCATCGAGAGGATGATCTGCCGGTAGCCGTTCGATTCGGCGATCCGCAGAAACTCGAGGGCGCTCTCGACCATGCCGAGGGGCGTGTCCCCGTAGCGGTTCATGATGCGGTCGCTGAGGGAGCCGTGATTGGTCCCGATGCGCATGGAGCGGCCGAGTTCCCTGCAGCGCCTGACAAGCGGGGAAAAGGCGTCGTGGAGACGCTGCAGCTCGCGCCCGTAGTCGGCGTCGCTGTACTCCTGGACCGCGAATTTCTTCTTGTCGGCGTAATTCCCGGGGTTCACGCGCACCTTCTCCACGTGCTCCACCGCCTCCATGGCCGCGGAGGGAAGGAAATGAATGTCGGCGACAAGCGGGACGGCGCCGAAACCGGCCGCCGTGAATTGCGAGCGGATGTCGCGCAGGGCCTTCGCCGCGGCGACGTTCGGCGCGGTGATGCGGACGATCTCGCAGCCGACCTCGGCGAGGGCGATCGACTGGCGGACCGTGGCCGCGACGTCCTGGGTGTCGCTCGTTGTCATCGACTGCACCCGGATCGGGTGGGCGCCGCCGACGCCCACCGAGCCGACCATCACCTCGATTGTCGGCCGGCGAACCGTGCGAAAACGGGACGCACAGTAGCTCACGCTCACTTTTCGGACGCCGCGACCGCGCGGTCCGCCTGGGCGTCCCGGGCCCACCGGCGCACGTCGAAGAAGCTCACGTAGACGACCATCGACAGGAGCAGGACGAAGAAGACGCTTTGCGTCGCCGCCACAAAGTTCACCGGAAGCGAACGGCCGCGCAGCTTGGCGATCGTGGCAAAGACCATCTGGCCGCCGTCGAGGACCGGAATGGGAAGAAGATTGAAGACGGCGAGGCTCACATTGACCATGACCGTGAAAAGGAGGACTTCGCGGACGTCCACGTCGGCGGCGGCGCTCAGCATGTGCACGATTCCAATGGGCCCGGACATTTTTGAAAGGCCGATGTCCGAGCGCGGGTTCAAAAGGGTGGCGATCGTCTGGAAGGCCATCGACAACTGGTCGCGGACCAGGCCGTAGGGGGTGGGGTGGACCAGGGTGACGCCCGGATCGAAGAAAAGGCCGAAATCGGCGTCGGGCTTTGCGGCCGGCCGGGCCGCGATCGTCAGCGAAACCTCGCGGCCGTCGCGGCGCACCCGCGCCTCCATCGACTTTGCCCGGTTGGCGTCGACGTAATCGCCGAATGCGAAGAAATTCTGCATCGCCGTTCCGTCCAGGCTCAGCACCTCGTCGTTGGGTTGAAATCCAGCCAGGGCCGCCGGGGATTTTGGCGCGACCTGGTGCACGAGGAGATCGAATGCGGGCAGGAATCCGACCTTTCTAACCTTGTCGTCCGTAGCGAGGATCGGGAAGACCGTGACGTCCATGCGCTTTCCTTCGCGATCGATCGTCAGGACCGTCTTCGGCTGTCCCACGGCGTCCCTGCCTGAACCGAGCAGCAGGGCGTTCTTGAGCCCGATCCAATCCGACACCTTTCGCCCGTCCACGGCCTCCACGACGTCGCCGACGCGCAGGCCGGCCTTGACGGCGGGGCTGACGACCGCTGTGCCGTCGGCGAGATCGATTGTGCGGCTTATGTAGCCGATTCGCGTGCTCGCGGCATCGACCTTGCTCTCGGGAATGCCAACAAGCCAGAGGATGCACGCCAGGGCGAAGGCAAACAGGACGTTGAAGAACGCCCCGGCCACAAAAACGATCATCTTCGACAGGTAGCCCACCGGGGGAAGCCGGGATGCGTCCGTCTGGCTGCCGCCCTCGACGGCCCCCAGGTCGGCCAATTGCGGCAGGGCCACGTAACCGCCGAGCGGAATCCAGGAAAGGCAGTACTCCACCCCGTCCTTTCCCCGCCACGAACAAATCTTGGGCGGAAAGCCGATTGAAAAACGCTCCACATGAACCCCCCGGCGGCGGGCCGCCAGAAAGTGTCCGAGTTCGTGAACGAAGATCGATCCGCCAAAGAACAATGCGACGAGGAAAATGGACCAGACGTGGCCGAAAACGGCGTGAATGAGTTCAGCGGACATTTTATGATTTTATCACGGAAACCCTCTGCGCGGCCGTCCGCCGCGCCTCGGCATCCGCCTCGACGACATCGGCCAAGGTGGTGGGTTCGCAATTGCGCATATCCGCCAGACATTGATCGACCAACGCGGAAATCGCAAGAAAAGGGATCCTCCCCTCGAGGAACGCGCCCACGGCAACTTCGTTGGCCGCGTTGAATACTGCCGGAGCTATCCCACCGGCCAGCATGGCGTTACGAGCCAGCCGGAGCATGGGGAAACGGGTTTCGTCGACGGGCCTGAATTCGAGCGAAACCAGCTTTGAAAGGTCGAGCGGGGCATCGACGCCGGGCCAGCGGTCCGGATGGAGCAGGGCATGCTGGATCGGAAATGCCATCGATGGCGGGCACAGCTGCGCGAGCATGGCCCCGTCGTTGAATCCGACAAGGCAATGGACGATGCTCTGCGGGTGGAGAATCGCACTCAACCGCTCGGGAGGAACTCCGAAAAGCCATTGTGCTTCAATGAGTTCCAATCCCTTGTTGGCGAGTGTTGCCGAATCGACCGTGATCTTCGGCCCCATGGACCAATTGGGGTGGCGAAGGGCGTCGGCCGGGGTGACATGGGCGAGCTTCTGCAGGGGCCAGTCCCGAAATGCTCCGCCGCTTGCGGTAAGAATGATCTGACGGACACCGGAAATCGGATGTCCCTGGATGCATTGAAACACGGCGTTGTGCTCGCTATCGACAGGAATGAGCTTGGCCCGGTTTGCCTTGGCGGCGGCGATCACAAACCGGCCGGCCAGGACGAGGATTTCCTTGCTCGCCAGGGCCAGTTCCTTGCCGGCGGCCAGGGCTGCAAGCGCGGGCTCCAGGCCGGTTGTGCCGACGACGGCCACGAGAATGATGTCGGCTTCAGGCAGGCAGGCGAGCTCGACGAGGCCGCCGATCCCGGAGAGAATCCGCGTTTCGGCGGGAAAATCGCCGGATCCGCGGGCCAGCGTCGCGGCCTTTTCATCGAAGATGGCCGCGTGACGCACGCCAAAGTCGCGGGCGATCGCAGCCAGGCGCTTCCCATTGGTGCGGGCTGCGACCCCCACCAGCTCCAGGCGGTCGCTGTGCGCGGCGATCACCCGCAGGGCATTTGTGCCCACCGAACCCGTCGCGCCGAGGATGACGACCCTCTTGCGGGGGTTTGACTTGCCGGGACGGGTCTCCATGGGGATCGGAACGGGCCTGGGCCGCCGCCTAACGCAGCCCGAGGAGGAAATAGCCGACGGGGGCCGCCAGCAGCAGGCTGTCGCTGATATCGAAGATGCCGCCGATTCCGGGAATCGAACTGCCGGAATCCTTGATCGCCGCGTTGCGCTTGAGAATCGACTCGATCAGGTCCGACACGATGGCCACGGTCGCGACCGGCACCGCCACGAGCGCCGCCCGGGACGGCGTCAGGCACGGGCCGATTTGGGAACTTGCGAGCCAGGCCCCGATTGTTCCGATCAGGACCGACGCCGCCACGCCGCCGATCGCCCCCTCCCACGTTTTCTTGGGGCTGATCTGGGGGGCCAGGGGATGGCGGCCGAATGCAAGACCCGCAAGCAGGGCGCCCGTGTCGCAGGTCTTTGCGACGACGATGAGCCAGAGGCAGAGCAGCAGCCGGCCGTCGGGTGACACGATGTCACCCGGTTGGGGCGTCAGGACGCGGACGAGGAACTGAAGCATGAGGCCAACATAAACCAGACCGAAAAGGGTGGAGGCTAGCGACAGGGCCCTCTTTTCCGGGGATCTTTCGCCCAGGACCCGGATGGCAAAGACAAGGACCGCGAGCGGCAGCAGCCTTATCTCCGGCCAGCCGAATCTTGCCTGAAGCCAGGGGGCGAGCGTGATCAGCGTCCCGAAGAGCATGCCGAGCTTTGCAAAGGGCGCCTGGCCCGCAGCGGATTGGAGCCGGTAAAACTCGCGGAGGGTGAGGAGCGACAGAAGGCCGACCAGGGCGACGGCGCAGGGCGACCCGCCGAACCAGATCACGATTCCAAGAACGCTCCAGAGGACGAAGAAGCTGAGGATGCGCTTGGCCATTATGCGACGGGGGCCGGCTTTGCGACCTGTTCGCCCGTCAGTCCGTAGCGGCGCTCGCGCCGGGCAAAATCGGCGATCGCGGCGGCAAGGTCCGCCTTGGTGAAATCCGGCCAAAGGACCGGCGTGAAAACGAACTCGGCATAGGCGGCCTGCATGAGGAGGAAGTTGCTGATCCGTGTTTCGCCGGAGGTCCGGATGACAAGATCGGGATCGGGCATGTCCGCCGTGTAGAGATAGCGGCTGAACGCGGTCCATGAGGCGTTGGCCGGGTTCTCCCGGCCGGAGGCGACCGCGGCGGCGTAGGCGACGGCGGCATCCGCAACCTCCGCGCGCGAGCCGTAGTTGAGCGCCAGGACAAGCGTGTAGTCCCCGAACGCACGGGTCTCCTCCACCGTCGTTCGAAGGACCTTCTTTACGGCGGAGGGCAGCTCGTCGGTCCGGCCGATCGTGCGCAGGCGCACGCGATCCCTGACGAAAGTCTCAAGTTCCTTCTTCAGATAGTATTCCAAAAGGCCCATGAGGGCTCCGACCTCATCCTTGGGCCTGCTCCAGTTCTCCACGGAAAAGGCGTACAGGGTCAGCATCTTTACGCCGAGATCCCGGGCGGCAAAGGTGATCGTGCGCACGGTTTCCACGCCGCGGCGGTGCCCTTCGATCCTGGGCAGACCGCGCTTCCCGGCCCAGCGTCCGTTGCCGTCCATGATGATGGCGACGTGGCGCGGTATGGCGGCCGGGTTGGCTTCGGCGGGGGAGTGGGCGGGCATGCGAAAAATCACATCAGGGTGGCCTTTCGGGAGGCCGGGTTGCAAGCAGGGAAGAAAAGCGCGGCAAAACAAAGGGTTGTCATCCGGCGCAGGCGTGCCGTCATTCGCGGAATGAAAGTCGCGTTCATAAGCGGCACGAGCATCGTAAATTCGGCCCTTTTTTCGGCCTGGGAAACCAAGACCGTCAAAACCGCCTACGGGCCGGTGACCTGCAAGGCGAAGGGCGGACATGTCCTCATCA
Source organism: uncultured Opitutaceae bacterium (assembly GCA_964605835.1). Taxonomy (GTDB): domain Bacteria; phylum Verrucomicrobiota; class Verrucomicrobiia; order Opitutales; family Opitutaceae; genus Palsa-1447. The sequence continues at coordinate 6,136 of CAZSEH010000095.1, read as the reverse complement.
ACCGCCATGGATGCGGCTTCCCTCTCCCTCCGCACGCGATCAACCATCGGGCGAACATCCGGGCCCTGGCGGACCTGGGCTTCCAGGATGTCGTGTCGCTCAACTCAGTCGGCTCCCTCAAGGCCGAGTTGCCCCCCGGAACCCTAGTGTCGTGCGGCGACTATGTGGGCTTGCAGCAGGGGCCCGCTACCTTCCACGACACGGAGCTCAAGGGCGGCGCTTCCCGGATAGCGAACAACCTGATTCCCGCGATTGTCGCCGGGCTCGCGCCCGAGTTCACGATCCACACGGGCAAGGTCTACGTGCAGATGCGCGGGCCGCGCTTCGAGACGCAGGCGGAAATCCGCATCATCCGGAGCTGGGGCGACGTGATCGGAATGACCGCAGCCCACGAGGCGGACCTCTGCGGCGAGATCGGCCTCCGCTACAACAGCCTCGCGGTCGTCGACAATTACGCCAACGGACTGGAGGGCACGGAGGTCGACTTCTCGAATTTCAAGGATTCGGTGAAGGCGAACCAGCAGAAGGTCGACCGGCTGTTCGCGCGGATGCTGGAGATCCTCGGTTAAAGGAGCCGGCATATTCCCGCCCTCGTCGGGTGCGGCCAATACCGAGATTGCCGTCAATGCCGGCCGCCAAGAGCCACCGGCTGATGCCGGCCAGATGGCGGCCCGGAGACGGCAAATGAGGCCGCAACTCCTCGGTGCGTGAATACCCCGACTCCTTTGGCCGCTCAGGTTCTCAGTGTGCCGCGTGCGGTTCGCCGGCGATTGTATTGGGCGTGGGGCGGGCCTGCTTTTCGAAGAATTTCTTGAGCACCGCGTCGGCCACAAGGGCGCCATAGATTCCGCCCTGGAAGTTTTCACCCGGCTGGTCGCTGCGGACGGCGACTGCCATCGCGATCTGCGGGTTCTCGATAGGCGCGAAGCAGATGAACCAGGCGACGTTCAGGTGGTTTCCGTATTGCGAGGTGCCGGTCTTGCCGGCGATCCGGACCCCGGGAATCTTCATTCCCTCCGCAGCCAGCGATTTGCCCGTGCCGTGCGTCGTGCACCCTTCCATCCCGTCCACAAGCACTGCACGCTGCTCCGGAGTTAGGCCTATGGATTCGGTGTGCTGGGCTGGTCGGTTCGGATCGTGAAGGAGCGTGGGCACGGTGTAGGTCTCGTTGCGGGCGAGCGAGGCCGCGTAGCAGGCCATGACAAGGGGCGACTCCTGCACCTCTCCCTGGCCGATCGCCATGTTGGCCGTGTCGCCGTCGGTCCAACCCTCCCCGGTGAGACGCTTTCTTCGCTCCGGATCGGGGATGATCATGCGGCGGCCCTCGTTCGGGAGCTCGATGCCCGTGGGACGGTCGAGGTGGAACCGCCGCGCCTCCTCGGCGATAGCCGCCGGGCCGATCTGCATCCCGTGCTCGTAAAAGTAGATGTCGCAGCTCTGCGCGATCGCCTCGCGAAGTTCGAGCCGGCCATGATGCACATCGAACGGCCTGTCGCAGCTGTAGATCCGGTTTCCGATCTGGACGGAGCCTTCGCAGTCGATCGACGTGTCGGTGGGCGAAAGAGTGCCCCGGCGCAGCCCGGCGATCGTCACGAGAGTCTTGAACGTGGAACCCGGCGGATAAAACCCGTTGATCGCCCGGTCGAGCCAGGCGCCGCGTTTTTCGATATCAGCGACCGTGGACTGGGTCATGCGCGGATAGAATGTGTTGAGGTCGTAGTCAGGCTTGCTCGCCAGGACGAGGACTTCGCCCGTCCTCGGGTCGAGCGCGACTGCGGCCCCATCCTGGTCCCCGATCGCCTGTTCGGCGGCGAGCTGCAGGTCGATGTCGAGCGAGGTTCGAAGATTCCTTCCCTGGACCGGCAGCCGCTCCTGGATCGAGGGGTTCACCTTGTAGCCGGCCTGGTCGACGCGGAAGATAGATCCTCCAGACTGGCCCTGGAGCTCTGAGTCGAAGCTCTTTTCAAGCCCGTCCCTACCCAGGGAGCCCCGCATCGCGAAGGTCTTCAGATCCTCGCCCGGAAAATCCTCCGGCTCGACGCTGTCGGTCGCACCCACGTAGCCGAGGACGTGGGACGCCGCCGAGCCAAAGGGGTAGGATCGCTCGGTCGTGGTGTAGAGCTGCAGGGGAGAGCGGACGGGCAGGTGCTCGAGGAGTTTCGCGAAGTCCTGCGCGCTCAGATCCTCGACGAGCGTGTAGGGCATGTAGAGCCTGCGGTTGAAGTGCTGCCTGAAGGCGTTTGCGTCGATCCGCTCGCTTCGGCCCAGGATGGCGTCGACCTGGTCGAGGTAGCGCTGGGCGACGGTGATGTGCGCGATCTGCTCCAGCTGGCTCCAGGTGGGCAGGTCGCGATCGCCTGTCGCCCTGAAATTGTTCCGAATCCGGATCGATTCGCGGAAGAAGTCCTGCTGGAGCTCGTCGAGATAGAGGACGGCCGTGAACCGCGGACTGTTGCCGACGAGCAGAACGCCATTCCGGTCGTAGATGTTTCCCCGGGGGCCCGGAATGATGACCCGCCGCTCGGTCTGCTGCTGCTCGGTGATGCTGTAGGTCCGGGCCTTCATGAGCTGCAGATAGGCGAGGCCGCCGGCAAGAATCAGAAGGGCCGCGGCCACGACCACATAAAAGAAAATGACGCGGGAATCGAACCCGGGGTGTTCCTCGATCATGCGGGCGGACCGTCCCGAATATTCGTGGTCGTCGGGCATGGCCTTAAAGCAGGGACTGCGCGGGCTCGGCGCGCGCGAGGGCGAGGGCCCGCCTCTGGAGGCGGTAAAACCAGGGCCCGGCCACTGCGATCGCAACCTGCGAGAACACGAAATCGCATGCCACACGGTACCCTTCCGACGCGGGCGCCGGCGAGAGGAAGGCGCGCTGGACAGTCAGGGCGAGGAACAGCGCCAGGTTGCACGCCAGGCAGATCAGGACGCGGCCCGCCGCCAAGTCGTGCGGCAGCCGGTCGCGGAAGTGGAACAGGATGGCGTGGACCGAGGCGAAAAGAAGCGCATGGGTGCCGAACGGAACGCCGGCGTTGGCGTCGCACGCCAGCCCTGAGGCGAAAACGGCCGCGAACCCCGGCCCGAACGGCAGGAGAAAGGCGGCTGTCCCGGCGAAGAGTCCCCCGGCAAATAGATAGATGTGCAGATGCGCGAGGGCATGGTTTGCCGCTGCGACAAGCGCAAGGAGCAGGAGGAGAGTCAGGAAAAATAGGAAGCCGCCGCGCATGGTATTCCCCGACTCCATTCAGGGGACGGCCGGGCCTGCGGGCACCAGCACCGAGACCTCCGTCAAATCCGACAGGCGGGGGTCGAGCTGCACTTCGCCGGTCTTGAAAAGGCCGTCCGAACTGGGGGAGACCCTGACCAGTTTTCCGATCGCAAGCCCGGCCGGAAATACGCCGCCCAGCCCGGACGTCACCAGCTTCCGCGGGGTTTCGGGGTAGGCGAAAACATCGAGCGGGACAAATTCGACGGTGCCGCGGGCCGGGCCAAAGGCCGGATTGACGCCTCCCTGGAAAGAGACCGGCTGGGGGTCCCCCTCGACCAGGGCCGCCAGGCGGACGCCGGGGTTGCTTATCAACTCGACGACCGAGGTGTAGGCACGGACTTCGGAAACGCGGCCGACTACGCCTTCGGCCCAGACGACGGGCGCGCCGACCTCAATGCCCGCGTCGCGGCCCTTGCGGATCACAAGGCGCTGCCACCAGGCGGAGAAGTCGCGCTGGACGACTCGGGCCGGCTCGACGCGGAACTGCGGCCTGGCGGGCATGCGCAGCATCCCCTCGAGGCGGGCCACCTCCGCCTGGAGCTCGGCATTCTGCTGAATGGACAGGGCGTACGAGGCGTTGACGCGGGCGAGATCGCGGCCGGCCTCGATCAACCCGGTACGGGTGTGCAGCCTTAGGGACCAGTACTCCTGCAGATCCCGGATGTACGAGGGCGCGACGAGCGCGGGGGCCGTGAATTCAAAGAAGCTCGCCCTGAGGAACGCCTTTGCGAAGACCGGTAGCACGAGCCATGCAACCGCGACGACGCCGAGGGTGAAAAAGGGACGGGCTTGATCGAAACGGTTTTGCAAGACTGATGCCAGTGAGCAGGCCGATGAACTGCATAGTCCCGACCCGCCTGTCGTTGCGATCAGAAAGCGGTCCCGCGGGACAGCCTGCTAGACGTTGTCCATGAGCCAGGACAGATCGTTCAAAACGGCTCCGGTCCCGTTGGCGACGGCGGAAAGCGGATCGTCGGCCACGGTGACGGGCAGCCCCGTCTTTTCGCTGAGGAGGCGGTCGATCCCGCGAAGCAGGGAGCCGCCGCCGGCCATCACGAATCCACGGTCGACCAAGTCCGCGGACAGTTCCGGCGGGCAGCGCTCGAGCGTCGTGCGGACGGCGTCGACGATGGAGGCGACCGTGTCGGCGAGCGCCTCGCGTATCTCCTGCGAGGTGATGTGAATCGTCTTGGGAAGCCCCGCGACCGAATCGCGGCCCTTGACCTCCATCGTCAGCTCCTCGTCGAGGATATGGGCGGAACCGATGGAGATCTTGATTTCCTCGGCGGTGCGCTCGCCGATCAGCAGGTTGTAGGCCCGCTTCATGTAATTGATGATGGCGGCGTCGAGTTCATCGCCGGCGACGCGGATCGACTTCGAGAACACGATTCCGTTCAGCGAGATGACGGCGATCTCGGTCGTGCCTCCGCCTATGTCCACGATCATGTTGGCCGTGGGCTCGTCGATCGGCAGGCCGACGCCGATCGCGGCGGCCATGGGCTCCGGAATCGTGATCACCTTGCGCGCCCCGGCGTGGGTCGCCGAATCCATGACCGCGCGCTTCTCGACGGCCGTGATTCCCGATGGGATCGCAATCACGACGCGCGGCGGCGCGCGAAAGCTCTGGCTCGCCTTCTGGATGAAGTACCGGAGCATGGCCTCGGTGACGTCGAAATCGGCGATCACGCCGTCCTTCATGGGCCGGATCGCGGTGATGTTCCCGGGGGTGCGCCCCAGCATCCGCTTTGCCTCGACGCCGACGGCCCGGACCTTCCGGGTGGTTGTATCGAGCGCCACAACCGACGGTTCCCGCAGGACAATGCCCTTATCCTTGACGTAGACGAGCGTGTTGGCGGTGCCCAGGTCTATACCGATGTCGTTCGAGAAATAACCGAAAAGATTGGCCATGTTGCGGTACGCTGGGGGGAGTGGTTGCGGGCATCCCCGCCCTCGGCAACAAATCGTCCGGCGCGCGCACTGTCAACGCGTTAAATGGACAGGCGGGCCCGCCGCCCAAGGGGAGTTGGCGGAAGCGGGAGTCAGTTCGAACCGGGCGTGTTCGCCGGCTCGGTCTTCTTCGCTTCCGTTTTCGGTTCGGCGGGCTTGGGCTCGTCGTCGCGCTGGGCCTTCTTGAACTCCTTGATCGATTCGCCGAGCCCGCGGGCCAGCGAAGGGAGCTTTGAGCCGCCGAAGAGAATGAGGACAATGACCAGGATCAACCACAGTTCCTGGCCGCCGAGAATCCCCGCGAAAAATGCGCCGATCATAGCCATGCCCCCAAGCTATCCCGAATGGGCGGGTAGTAAAGGTCAAAAGCGGGCCGATACGCCCCGTGCGGACGGCGGGCGGCCCGTCACAGGGGCTCGTCGTCGCGCTTGTGGTCGAGGGGATGGGAGGGATCCAGGAAGCGGCCGTGCCCGTGCCCGCGGGTGGTGGCGGCGACCTTCATCAGGTTCTGCGCGTTGTCGATCTGCTCGGCGTCGAAGAAGCCGTGGAGCTGGCGGATCCGGGTCGGGTGGCGCATTTTGCGAAGGGCCTTCGCCTCGATCTGGCGGATTCGCTCGCGGGTCACCTTGAACTGCTTTCCCACCTCCTCGAGGGTCCGGCTGTACCCGTCGATCAGGCCGAATCGCAGGGAAAGGACCCGCCGCTCGCGCTCGGTAAGGGTGTCCAGCACGTCGATTATCTTCTCCCGGAGAAGCGAATAGGCGGTCATGTCGTACGGGTTTTCCGCCGACTTGTCCTCGATGAAATCGCCGAAATTCGTGTCGTCGCCGTCGCCGACGGGCGATTGGAGCGAGATGGGCTGCTGCGCCATCTTCATGATCTGCTGCACGCGCTCGACGGGCAGGTTCATCTCGTCGGCCA
>CAZSEH010000094.1:11281-14124 GCA_964605835.1 uncultured Opitutaceae bacterium | reverse complement strand
CTGCAGGTCGGGCAAACATTCCCATACCCGCGTTCTCCTGGGGAGGAATTCTAGAGACCCACCAGGGACCCGTTGCGCTTGATCCAGCGCTCGGCCTCGCGCCAGCCGGGGCAGACCTCCTCCACGCGGGCCCAGAACCGGTTTGAGTGGTTCATCTCCCTCAGGTGCATCAGCTCATGGTAGATGATGTAATCGCGCACGAAGTCGGGCGTCTGGATGAGCCGCCAGTTCAATGAGATCGTTCCCGCGGCCGAACAGGATCCCCACCGCGAGCGCTGATTGCGGACGCTCACGTGCTTCAGGTCTGCTCCGGTGACGGCGGACAGCTCCCAGGCTCGCGCCGGCAATTCGATCCGCGCCCGCCGGTTGAAAAGGGTTTCGAGGGCCGGCCGCAGGTCGCCGCCGAGCTGCCGAACGCGGAAGACATCGGCCGCCGCGCAGACCGCCGGGGGTTGCTCCGAGGCCAGGCGGATTTCGGCCAGCTCACCCCGCCAAAGGATCGTCGTGCCGATCGTCCACACCTCGGCGGCCCGGGGCCGCCTGCGCTGGCGGGTGCGCGCCCGCTCGAGCCAGTCGCGGTGCGCCTCGACGAAACGCCGCGCCTCGCGCTCCGAGCCGTGCGCCGGTATCGTGGCGACGGCCGTGCCGTCGCGGCGCAGGGTCAGCCGGTAGCCGCGCGCCCGGTCGCTTCGCGCGAATTCGATCGGCTGTTCGGCCGGCAGCTGGGTGAAAAGGTTCAATTGCCCGGTCTCCCCGCTCAAAGCGTGCGCCTGGGTTTCGGGTAGGACGCCTGGCTGGCATGGCCGTCCGAGTCGAAGGCCTCCACTCCGAAGACCACTCCGTCCTTCGACAGGCCGGGGATCGTCTTGCGGGTCACTTCCTTCGGCACGTCGGTCGCGTGCTCCCAGCAGGGCGCCGTCGTCTCCCTCCAGACGATCCGGTATCCGGCAAGGCCCGCCTCCACGTTCGGCGCCCAGCGCAGGGTCGTGTCGTTCTCGAGCCTGGCCGTCTCGATCTCGACGTCCCGCGGCGGCGCGGGCGCCCGCGCGAGCGCAGCCAGCGCGGCGGCGTTCACCCGGGCGACATCCGCCGTGTAGGGATAGTCGACCTGGTCCGGAGTGTCGCCGTACTTGACCCCGTTCTCGACCCGGACCGCCTGGTGTTCGCGCAGATAGTCCTCGGCCGGCTCGGTGAATCGAACGGCCGGATACCCCTGTTCGAGGAAGGACATCTGGTCGCCGCCGCGCAGATAGCGGTCCGTGCGGTAGACGAGCCTGACCGTCATCGAGGGCGTGTAGATTCCGGCGGTTTCCCGGATCGCCCGAGCAAGTTCGCGCGCCGGCGAATCGTTCTCGCCTCCGCTGCGGATCAGTTCGACAAGGGCGTCGTCGAGCTTTGCGCGGGCCGGCACTCCCTGGGCGAAGAGCCGGACCGTGTGCCGGTCGATCCGGCCGTCGGCCCCCCGCGTGTTGCCCACGATGTCGTTGTCGAACATTCCGGCGATGTTGAGCCCCTTCCCGCGCGCCTGCGCGGCCCAGTGCTCCGAGCCGTTCAGCCCCTGCTCCTCTCCTGCGACGGCCATGAAGACGATCGTCGCGCCAAATTCGCGGCGGGACATCACCCGGGCGGCCTCGAGCACCGCGGCGACGCCCGAGGCGTCGTCATCCGCGCCGGGGGCCGGGCTCGTCGCATCCAGGACATTGTTGATGATCGAGTCGTAATGGCCGCTCATGACGTAGATCCGGCCGGCCGAATCGGGCCGGGACCCGGGCAGCGTGGCAACGATGTTGATGATGTTCACCGGATGCGGGATCCGCGGGGCCACCGGCTTCTGGATGAACGAATCGAGCTCCACCTGCAGGCGGCCGCCCGATGCGGCCGACGCGCGCTCGAATTCCGCCCGGATCCAGGCGCATGCCCCGCCGATCCCGTCGCCGCTCGGCAGCGGATCGGAAAGCGTGTGCCGGGTCTTGAAGCTCGACAGGACATAGACGGTGCGCTGGATGCGCTCGGCCGAGATATCCGAAACGATTCCCTGGATTTCCGGGTCCGGCGGGGTGGCCGGCAAATCCGCCCCCGATGCGCAGGCAACGCCCGCCGGGACGCCAAGGGCCACCGAAACCAGGGTGGAAAAGCGCATGACCCCCTCACTGTCGCACCCTGGAGCGGGAGTCAATCCAACGGAGGTCCTCGGCAACGGTGATGTTACAGTTTGGCGAACAAGGGTTCTTTAGGGGAGTTGCTGGCTCATTCGTCGTCTCTTGGCCGCCATCCGGCCGTCAGACCTGACGGCTGCCTTGGCGGCCGGTCTTGACGACGATCTGGGCCTTGCCAGCTCCGACCCGAAAGAACCCTTGTTCACCAAACTGTACTATTGTCTAGTCAACCCACCCTTGACACCCCCGCCCCAATCCGGCACTCCCGTCAACCCTTGACCACTTAAGAATTATGCAACCAACCTTCCGCCCGCACCGCAAGAAACGCGTCCGCAAGATCGGATTTCGCGCCCGCATGTCCACGAGGGGCGGCCGCAAGGTGCTCGCCTCCCGTCGCCTCAAGGGACGCAAGCGCCTCACAGTCGCCTGAACGGACAAGGACCGCGCCTTTTCTGCATGCGTTTCCGCCCTGGGCAGCACCTCCGCCGCCAGAGCGACATCCGCGCCCCCCGCGAGCGCGGGACGCGCGCCGATTGCCAGACATTCACAATCTGGCACCTGCGGCGCAACCCGCCCGCTTCCCCCGCGCCGGCCGTCGAGGCGCTGCCCCGCGTCTGCTTTGTCGCCTCCCGGGCCTCCGTGGGCGGGGCCATCCTGCGAAACCGCGCCAAGCGCCGGCTTCGCGAG
>CAZSEH010000094.1:2687-11181 GCA_964605835.1 uncultured Opitutaceae bacterium | reverse complement strand
TCCGCGGCGCCGCACTGGCCCTCTTCCGCATCGCGCGGTGCAATCCCCTCAGTTCTGGTGGACTTGACCCGGTGCCTCCATCCACCCCCGCCAGGGCTTCGGCGGACAGGGTCTCCTTCCGCCCCCGCTGCGTCCGTTCCCACCCTTAATTCAGAGTATTTTTCGTGGACAAGAAAAACACAGTCATCGGTGTACTCCTGATCGCCGCAGCCATTGGGAGCATGTATGTCGGCAACCGGAACTCGATGCAGCGGCCGACCCCCGAGGCCCTTCGCCGGGCCGCACCCCAGCAGGAGCCGGCCGCGCCCAGCCAGGCGGCGCTTGTGCCGGCGGGCATTCAATCCGAGTTCGTCTCGGCCAACGCCGACCAGAACGGAGAAAAGATAACGACGCTCGAGAACGGCTTCATCCAGGTCCGGTTCACCGATTATGGCGGCGCGATCCGCGATGTCGCGCTGTCCCACCGCAAGCCGGATGGACAATACCAGTATCCCGAGTCGCTCGACGAGCCCACGCCCTTTGTTTTCAACGAGCTGCACGTCGATCCGGCGCTTGCCCTGGTCGGCTTCCCGGGCCTCGACCGGACGGCCCGCTTCCAGCTCGTCTCAAAAACCGCCCAGGAAGTCGTCTATCGCGGAACGATCCCGGGCAAGCTCGAGGTGACCCGCCGCTACGTCCTGCCCCCTGACTCGGGCGACGGAACCGATCCCTACCAGCTGAGGGCCGAAACCTCCTTCCGCAATCTCGCCTCGCAGCCCACGCAGCCGATGCGCGTCGGAGTCGCCCTGGGCACGGCGGCGCCCGTGGACGACAAGGACAACGGGCTGTACATGGCGGCGTGGTATTCCGACGGGAAGAGCCAATCCAGCATTCCGCGGGCGCGTTTCGAGGCGAGCGGCGGCTTCTTCGGCCTCGGCCTTGGCGCGCACGGCTCCACGCCTGTGATCGAAAGCCCGGGTCCGATCGCCTGGGCGGCGGTCAGCAACCAGTTTTTCGTCGGCATACTCACGCCCGACCAGCCGGGAGCCGGCCTGGCAACCCGGAGGGCCTATCTGCTGACGGGTCTTCCCAACACCGACACCCACGCCTACGGCGTGACCCAGACGGCCGAGTTCGACCTGCCGGCGCTCAAGGCGGGCGAGGCGACGACGCTCGGCGCCGGCTACTACGTCGGCCCGAAGGAGTACCGCCGCCTGTCCAACACCGACGTTTTCAAGGCCGACCAGGACAAGGTGATGCAGTTCGGGATGTTCAAGTTCTTCAGCGCCCTCCTGCTGACCCTGATGACGTGGATCCATTCCTTCATCCCGAACTGGGGCCTCTCCATCATCCTCACGACCCTGACACTCAAGACGATCTTCATCTATCCGACCCTCGCCTCCTTCCGCTCGTCCCGTCGCATGCAGAAGATCCAGCCGCAGCTGAAGGCGCTAAACGAGAAGTACAAGGACAATCCCCAGAAGAAGAACCAGGCGACGATGGAGCTGTTCAAGGAGCACAAGGTGAATCCCCTGGGCGGCTGCCTGCCGATGCTGATCACGATGCCTTTCTTCTTCGGCTTCTACTCGATGCTTCGGAGCACGGCGGACCTGCGTTTCGCGCATTTCCTGTGGGCGGCCGACCTTTCCGCGCCGGACACGGTCGGGCACCTGCCCTACCTTGGAATCGCGATCAACATCCTGCCGCTCATGCTCGGGGCCGTCTCGTTCGTCCAGGTGAAGCTCTCGCCGCAGCCCACCGTGGACAACGCCCAGGCTAAGATGATGATGTTCACCCCGCTCATCATGCTGGTCTTCTGCTACAGTTTTTCGTGCGCCCTCTCGCTTTACTCCACGACAAACGGCCTTTTCACGATCGCGCAGCAGCTCATCATCAACCGCATGAGGGATGACGGCGATCCCGCGGGCGCCAAGGGCGGGTCCGGCGGCGCGGGCGGCAAGGCGGTCAAGAACGTCACCCCGGGGAAGAGGAAATGACCCCTCATGGCAGGCCACAGCAAATGGGCTAAGGTAAAGCGGATCAAGGCGGTCAAGGACCCAAGGCGCGGAAAACTATTCAGCCGGCTGTCGCGCGACATCACGATCTCCGCCAAGTCCGGAGGGGGCGACCCGGCGATGAATCCCCGGCTGCGCACCGTTCTCATGAAGGCGCGCGACGCCAACATGCCCGCGGACAACATCGAGCGCGCGATCAAGAAGGGCACCGGCGAACTCCCCGGGGTCGTTTTCGAGGAGATCACCTACGAGGGCTACGGCCCGGGCGGCGTCGCCCTGATCGTGAAGGTGACGACCGACAACAAGAACCGCGCCGCCTCGGACGTGCGCAGCGTTTTCACGCGCTTCGGGGGAAACCTGGGCGGCGCGGGGGCGGTGGCGTTCAAGTTTCTTCATGCCGGCCAGTTCCTCATTGCGAAGGGCGCGGCGGGCGAGGACGCCCTTTTGGAGATAGCCCTGGACGCGGGCGCCGACGATGTCATCACGACCGCGGACGGCTACGAGGTGCGCTGCGCCGTGAACTCGTTCGACCACGTCGCCCAGGCGCTCGAGCAAAAGGGGATCAAGGCCGAGAGCGCGGAAGTCGCGTACATTCCGATAAGCACGGTTGCGGTCACCGACATTGCGGCGGCCCGGACGATCGTGAAGCTTCACGATGCCCTGGAGGAGCTGGACGACGTCCAGCAGGTGTTCTCAAACGACGAGACGGACGACGCGATCGCCGAGGCCGCCGCGCAGCAGTGACGCCCCCTCCCGCGTCATAAGCCGACGACATACTTGCCCCGCGCGAGGCTTCGGAGTTAGGGTCGCCCCCATGACCGACGACGTCGAGGTTCCGCCCGGGCCCGGCTCCGCGCCGCGCCACCTCAGTCCCGGTGACGTGGGGCTGGCGCAGCCTCGCGACTTCGTCCACAGCCGCCCCTTTGCGTTTCGAAGCGGCCAGACGCTTCCCGGTTTCACGCTCCGCTATGAAACCTACGGGACGCTGAACATAACCCGGGACAACGTCGTCCTCATCTGCCACGCGCTGAGCGGCGACCACCACTGCGCCGGCTGGCACTCACCGGACGACCGGAAGCCCGGCTGGTGGAACAACCTGATCGGCCCCGGAAAGGCCGTCGATACGCGCCGCTTCTTCGTCATTTGCGCCAACGTGCTCGGGGGCTGCCAGGGGTCCACGGGCCCCTCCTCGGCGGACCCGTCGACGGGAAGGCCCTACGGGATCACCTTCCCCTTTGTCACGATCAGCGACATCGTCCGATCGCAGAAGCTCCTGCTCGAGCACCTCGGAATCGACGAGCTGCACGCCGTCATCGGCGGCTCGATGGGAGGCATGATCGCGACCCAGTTCTCGATCGAATTCCCGTCCCTTGTCCGCCGCGTCCTCGCGATGGCCAGCACCGCCCGGGAAAGCGCGCAGGCGATCGCCTTCAACGAGGTCGGCCGCCAGGCGATCATGCAGGACCCGGCATGGAGCCGCGGCGACTACCCGCGGGACGGCGGACCGCGCGTGGGCCTCGCCATCGCGCGCATGATGGCCCACATCACCTACGTCAGCGACGCCTCGATGGACAGGAAGTTCGGGCGCCGCCGCTCGCCGGCCCAGGGCGCCGCGGCCCCGGACGCCTTCGACGCGCCCTTCGAGGTGGAAAGCTACCTGCGCTACCAGGGCCAGGCCTTCATCAACCGCTTTGACGCGAATTCGTACCTCACGATCACGCGGGCCCTGGACCATTTCGACCTGGCCCAGGCCTACGGCTCGCTCGAGCAGGCGTTCGCCCCGGTGCAGGCCGAGACCCTTGTCGTGGGGTTCGCCAGCGACTGGCTCTTTCCCCCGGAACAGAACCGGGAGATCGCCCTGGCCCTCATGCGGGCCGGCAAGCGGGCGAACTACGCCGAACTCGCGACGGACCTCGGCCACGATTCCTTCCTCCTCGAAAGCGAAGAGCTTTACGCGCTCGTCCGCGCATTCCTCGAGCGCGAACAGGTCGTCTTCGACTTCACAATATGACCAAGCCCGTCGAAAAGCGCACGATCGACATGCAGATCATCGGGGGCTGGGTGGAGCCGGGCTCCCGCGTCCTCGACCTCGGGTGCGGCCGTGGCGAGCTCCTGGACTATCTTGCCCAGAAGAAACAGGTCTCCGGTGTCGGCGTGGACCTCGATTTCTCACGCGTCACCTCCTGCGTGCGCCGCGGCGTGAACGCCTACCAGGGCGACATGACGGCCTTCATGCGCTCGTTTCCCGAGCGCCACTTCGACCGGGTCATCTGTTCGCGCACGGTGCACGAGCTCAACGATCCGACAGGGGTCATCCTCGAGGCCCTGCGGGTCGGCCGATCCCTCACTGTCGGTTTCGTCAACCACGCCTTCTGGAAGAACCGGCTGCTCTCGCTCGTGCGCGGGCGCAAGGTCCGCAACGTCGTCTACCCGACGGAGTGGTTCGAGAGCCGGCCCGCCAATCCGGTGACCATAGCGGATTTCGAGGACTTCTGCGCGAAAAAGGGCATCCGCATCGTCCGCTGCGTGCACCTTCTCGGGGACTGGAAGAGGCCCTGCCCCGTCCTGCCGAACCTGCTGGCCGGCTACGCCCTCTACGACCTGGCCAAGTGATGCATGCGGATTAAAGGCGGGCCGCTCGGATCGCGCAGATGCAGTCGCTTCCGTCCTGCGTCGAAAGCCATTCCGGCTGAAGCCCGGCAAACTCGCTGTCCATCGCGGACCTTAGCCCGCCGACCTCGATCAACACGATTCCCCGGGGCAGGAGCCGCTCCCGCGCCTGCTCAAGAAGCTTGCGGATGATCGCGAGCCCGTCCGCGCCCCCGTCGAGCGCGAGCCGGGGCTCCCTGCGAAACTCCGGCGGCAGGGCGTCCACGCGGGCGCTCGGTTCGTACGGCGGGTTGCTCAGGATCACGTCGTAGCGGGCGGGCGGCACCGAATCGAACACGTCGCTCCGGAAAAGCCCGACGCGACCCTGAAGCCCGTGCTCCCGGACGTTGATCCGGGCGACCTCCAGGGCCTTTTTTGACACGTCGATCGCGTCGACCTTCGCTCCGGGAAAAACGTGGGCGAGCAGGATCGCCAGGCAGCCCGATCCCGTGCAGACGTCGGCCATGCGGGCCGGGCCGTGCCCCCTGCGCCCGAGAAGCTTCCGTAGGCGCGGAATCACCTCCAGAAAATAGCTGCGGGGGATGATCACCCTTTCATCCACGTAAAACCGGTGCTCGCCGAGGAAGGCCTCGCGCGTCAGATAGGCGGCGGGAATCCGCAGGGCGACCCGCCGGCGCAGGGCTGCCCTGAGTTTCGAGCGCTCGGCGGCGGTCAGGCTCCTTTCGAGGACGGACGGATCGCTGTCCAGGGGCAGGCCGAGTGTCCGCAGGAACAGGTACAGGGCCTCGTCGTGCGCATCGGTCGCCACCTGGCCGACAGCCAGGCCCTCGCGCTCATAGAGCTCCACGGCAAAGGCGAGCCAGGCGCCGAGGTTCGGGAGCTTGCCCGCTCCCGCAAGGGGATCACCGCTTCGCGGCGTCATCTTCGCCCAGGACATGCTCGTGATTGAATATGTGCTCGGGGCAGTAGCACTGCTCGCCCGAGCACTTCGAGCAGTAGCGAAAATCGACCTGCGGATCGGACAGGTCGGTCTTCCCGCAGATCCGGCAGCGATGCCGCGGCTCCGCGGCCGAGACGCTGCGCGCCACCCGGCCCACGCTGCGCACCGTCAGGCGCCGCTTCCTTCCCGCCGCAAGCCAGATGTCGCGGCCGAAGAATAGGATGATGTTTCCAATGGCCGCCACGATCTGCAGGCGCTCCGACCAGTTTCCCTGGATGAAGAGAAACGCGCCGTAAATCCAGGCCACCAGCGCAATCCACCGGATCTTGACCGGCAGGATGTAGAAAAGGGCTATCTCGAATTCGGGATGGATATAGGCGAAGGACAGAAACACCGAGGCCCCAAGGAACACGTTCGACACGAGGTAGGAGGGCTGCAGGAACGAAACCCCGACCGTGAGGGCCCACCCGACCACAAGGAAAAGATTATATCGGAAGGCGCCCCAATAGCCCTCGAGCGAGCTTCCCATGAAATAGAAGATCCACCAGCCGAAGGCGAGGCCCACGATGTTCAGCAGGCTCGTGGACAGGCTCGGGGGCAGTGCGAGAAACGTCACGATCCGCCACCACTGGCCCCGCAGCGCCAGGTCCGGCACAAGGATGACACGCATCGGGTCCACGATGCGCAGCATCGCCGTCAGGAACACGAACACCTGGCCGATCACGATATACAGCGTGATGTTCGGGATGGCGAAGCGGCCGAAGAGGCGCTCCAGCTTGTCTAGGAAGGGCATGCGTCTGGGAAGGGGTCACTTCTTCGCGTTTTCGGGCAACTGCGCAACCAGCTTCTGCTTTTGCCCATCCAGGTCGGGCTCCGTCACCAGGGAGAGGAGCAGCCGCGCGTGGTCGAACTTCCCCTGCTTGATGAGAACATTGGCCGCCTGGAGGCGCGCGATCCCGCGTTCCCTCGGAGTCTGCGCCTTTTCCTCCAGCGAGGCCCAGACCTTCAGCGCCCCGTCCCAGTCGGGCTTTTGCAGGTCGTAAAAGGACTCGGCGTAGCGATAGCTGAATTCAACCCGGTCCGGCGCCAGCTCCGTCGCCTTCTTGAAGGCGTTGTGCATCGCATCGTCGAGCTGCGGACGGGTGTAGACTCCCTTGTTCAGGAAATCGTCGCGGGCATCGTAAAGCAGCTTCCCCAACTCGTAGTGGTAAAGGGGTTCGTTCGGCTCGAGCTTGATCGCGGCAATGAAGTAATTGACCGCCTCCAGGGGCTTGCCGTCCTCGGCGAGGTAGTTGCCAATCTGGTTCTTGACCAGGGGAATGTCCGGATCGAGCGCGTTGGCCTTCAAGAGCATGGCCACCCCCTCCTTTTGCATGTCGATCTGGCGCAGGAGGTAGCCATAGGCTGCATACGCCGCCGCAAACTTCGGGCTTTCGTTGATCAGGATCTCATAGTCGTGGCAGATCTCCTGCACCTGCACGCGCAGGCTCTCGTCGTCGAGCTTGTCGCCCTGTTTGGCCGCCTGCTCGAGGATCAGCTTCTGGCGCCCGACGATCTTCTTGAGCGTCTGCTCGGGCATCGTCTCGGTCTGGGCGTGCAGAACCGGGCGCGGAACCCAGAGGAGAAGGGCCAGGAGGGAACCCAAAAGTGCAGTTGCGCGTCGATAGGGCATGTGGTCGGAAACGATTGCGACACGGTGGCCCAGCCGATGTTCGGTGGCAAACATTCGTCCTCCCAGCTTCGACTTTGGGGTGGCACGAAGCCTCCTGGCTGCGTAGACAGCTCCTGAAGTTTGAACATCCTCGACCGCTACATTTTCAAGAGCGCGTTCTTCACGTGCTTCGCCGCCGTTGTGCTGTTCGCATTCATGCTGGTGACGGGCAACATCGTCAGGGACCTTCTCGGTCCCGGCCTGTCGGGCCAGATTTCCCTCCAGGCCTCGGCCCGGCTGATCCTGCTTCTCATCCCGCTCGGCATCACGTACGGCCTGCCGATGGGAATGCTGACCGGGGTCCTGCTGACTCTCGGCCGCCTGTCGGCCGACAGCGAGATCACCGCCATGCGGGCCTGCGGGATAAGCCTGGCGCGCATCGCCTTTCCCCTGATCGCCCTCGGCGCCCTGGGCGCCGCGGTCGGCCTTCCCGTCAATTTTGAATCGATGCCCCGGGCACGGACGCAGTACGACCGCGAGCTCAACGCCGCGCTTCGCGCCGATCCCATGGGCCTCATTGCGCCCAGGGTCTTCATCCGCGATTTTCCGGGCTTTGTCGCCTACGTGGGCGCCAAGAAGGGCAGCGAGCTCGAGGACGTCTGGCTGTGGCAGCTCGACGGCGATCGCCGGGTCACGCGGTTTGTGCACGCCACGACGGGGCACCTCGGCTACGACGAGGCCCGCAACGAGCTCATCCTCACGCTCGCCCGGGCCCATGTGGAGACGCGCAACGACAAGAACCCTGAGGATTTCACGGAGGCCGACCCAATCGCGTATTTTGGCAGGGTCGAACCCACGCGCCTGTCCCTCGAGCGCCTCTTCGGCCGCGTCGGCCCGCGGCAGAAGCCCGCATGGATGACCTACAGCGAACTCCGCAAGGAGCAGTTCCGCCTGGCGACCGAGAAGGTCGCCCCCGCGGACGTCCAGGACCGCGACCGGGCGCAGATGAAGATCACGATGACGATCCAGGAGAAGTTCAACACGGCCCTGGCGGCCCTTTCCTTTGTCATCGTCGGGATTCCCCTGGGCATCAAGGTCTCGCGCCGCGAGACGAGCGCAAACCTGGGCGTCGCGGTGGCCCTCGCCCTGGGATATTACTTCCTCACCGTGGTTGTCGGCTGGCTCGACCGTCACCCCGAGTATCGTCCCGACCTCCTGCTTTGGGTGCCGAACCTGATCTTTATTGCGCTGGGAATCTGGCTGTTTCGCAGGATAGACCGGAAGTAGGTCGGTGGTGCA
>CAZSEH010000094.1:0-2587 GCA_964605835.1 uncultured Opitutaceae bacterium | reverse complement strand
GCGTCCATCGATTGAGGCCATCGACTGGTCACAGACGGGGATCGAATTGGGATTGGCGAGCAACTCGCGGGCGAGGTCGTCGAGGCGGATGAATTCGACGCCGGCCCCGCGCAGGGCGGCGAGGAGACTGCGGAACAGGCTCCTCTTTCCCATGCCCTCGATCTCCGCGTGGATCGTGAGGATGTTCGGCCTGCCGGGCTTCAGGAGCGACAGGTAGTGCGGGACGATCGCCTCGTCCGGGTACTCGGGTCGGCCCAGCAGTTCGTCCAGGGTCGGCAGGGTCGTGGGTAGTTCGAGGGTCTTGAAAACCCGGCCGTTTATCCGTGGAAAGAACGGATGATCGCCGCGCGTGTCGCTCGAATAGAGAAGCCCCGCCTCGTCATAGACTTCGCGGCTGCGCTCGTTGCTCTGCCATCCGGCTGCGCCGGCCGTGTGCGCCTCGTGGCCGAAAACGCGCAGGAACTCGGCGCGGGCGGCGATGAATTCCGCGCGCACCTCGTCCAGGCTCATCCGCTGCACGTGGTCCTGCCAGCGGTAGTGGTTGTGGCAGTGAATCCCCACCTCGAACCCGGCATCCCGGACCGCGCGCATCGCCGCGGCGTTCCTCCGGCCGATGTGGGGCGCCGGAAGAAGGGTCCCGTTGAGGAGCGTTCGGATGCCGTACATCGAGACGACGCTGGTTCGGCTGACTTTCTTGAAAAATCCCGGTCTCAGAATCCGCGTGACCGCCCTGCCCGTCTGGTCCGGCCCCAGGGAAAAAAGAAACGCCGCCTGCACCCCCAGCACCCGGCAGTCCGCGGCAAGATTCGGCACGCCGACACGCGTCCCCCGGTCGGTGTCGACATCAATCTTCAGCGCCAGGCGCACGGTCATTCGAGCTGGTATCCCTTGTGCGCCAGATGGTAGTCGAGTGTCTTCCGGATCGCGGTCCTGAGATCGACCTTGGGCTTCCACCCGAGCTGCCTTCGAATGGCCCCGATGGCCGGCACACGGCGCTGGATGTCCTGGTAGTATTTTCCGAAGTACTTCGCCGACGGCACGACCACCGTCCGGGCAGCGGCCGCGTGCTCCCGGTAGTCCGGGTACTCCCTGAAAGCGGCGATGATGAGGCGGGCGAGCTGCGCCACGCTTACGTTGTTGGCGGGGTTTCCGATGTTGAAGATCCGGCGCGATGCGCGCCCGTCCCTGTTCTCGATGATGCGCAGAAGCGCATCGACCCCGTCGTCGATATACGTGAAGGAGCGCCCCTGCCTGCCTCCATCGACCAGCTGGAGCGGCTTCTTGAAGATGACATTGGAGATGAACTGCGTGAAAAGCCGCGAACTTCCCTCCTTGGGCTCGAAGACGTTGTCGAGCTTGGGGCCGATCCAGTTGAAGGGCCTGAAGAGGGTGAAATCGACGCCGTCCCGGACCCCGTAGGCATAGATCACCCGGTCGAGAAGCTGCTTCGAGGAGGCGTAGATCCAGCGCTGCCGCTCGATCGGCCCGTAGACGAGGGGGCTCGTCTCCTCGTCGAGCTCGCGGTCGGGGCACATCCCGTACACTTCGGACGTGGAGGGGAATATGATGCGCTTCCTGTATTTGGCGCACTTGCGGACGATCTCCAGGTTGGCCTCGAAATCGAGTTCGAAGACCCGCAGGGGGTCCTTGACATACTGGACGGGGTTCGCGATCGCGACCAGGGGCAGCACCGCGTCGCACGTCTTCACGTGGTACTCGATCCACTCCCTCGAGATCGTGATGTCGCCCTCGACAAACTTGAACCGGGGATTGCCCATCGAATCGCCCAGCTTGTGGTCGCCGACGTCCATTCCGTACACCTCCCAGTCCTTCTTCTTGAGAATCGCGTGGGTGAGGGAGCTGCCGATGAATCCGTTTGCTCCGAGGATGAGGACTTTGAGAGGCATGGGTGTGGGAAAACCGGGACCAGACTTACGGCAAAACGCCCCGAAGGCGAGCCAGCAGCGCACAACACTTTTCTGGCGTTTCGACCCCCAAAATCCAAGGCTCGTTCCGCCATGTCCAAGGTTTACTTTTACTTCTCGGCGATGAACGCCGGAAAAAGCACGATCCTCCTGCAATCGAGCTACAACTACCAGGAGCGCGGGATGCGCACGCTCCTGTTCATGCCGATCGTCGACACCCGCGCCGGCATCGGCCGGATTCAGTCGCGGATAGGGCTCGCCGCCGACGCAATCGCGCTGGCGGAGGATGTCGACTTGCTGGCGCGGGTCCGGGCGGAGCACGCGGAGAAGCCCGTCGCCTGCGTCCTGGTCGACGAGGCGCAATTTCTCACCCGGGCCCAGGTGCGCCAGGCGACGGAGATCGCGGACACCCTGGAAATCCCGGTCCTTTGCTACGGCTTGCGCACCGACTTCCAGGGCGCCCTTTTCCCAGGCAGCGCAGAGCTGCTCGCGCTGGCCGACAAGCTGATCGAGATAAAGACCATCTGTCACTGCGGCCGCAAGGCGACCATGAACCTGAGGATCAACGCCGACGGCCGCGCCGTTAAGGTCGGCGCCCAGGTGGAGATCGGCGGCAACGACCGCTATATCGCCGTCTGCCGCCGGCACTTCAACGAGGCGCT
>CAZSEH010000093.1:0-14133 GCA_964605835.1 uncultured Opitutaceae bacterium | reverse complement strand
CCAAGGTCGTCAAGAGCGACGGCGAATGGAGCGGCGACGAATTCGTGAAGCAATCCGACGCCCTGTCAAAAGGCTGAGGGGCTGCTTGCCGATTGTTTTGCACTCGGCGCAGCCAAACGGTACGCATCGGGATGGGCCGCGCCGCAAGCGCCGGCCCGATTGCCCCTGATGCGTTGACCATGAACATTCGATTGAGCCATCCCTCCGACGCCGCGCAGATCGCGGCCATCTACGCTCCATTCTGCGGGGACTCCCCCGTTTCATTCGAGGTCGTGCCTCCCCCCGCCGCTGAAATGGCCGGGCGGATCGGGAAGATCACGGGCCGGTTTCCCTGGCTTGTGGCCGAGGAGAACGGCGCGGTCGCAGGCTACGCCTACGCCTCGCCCCACCGGGACCGCGCGGCCTACCGGTGGTCGGCGGACGTGACCGTGTACATCCACGAGCGGTTCCGCCGCCGGGGAGTGGGACGGGCGCTTTATACGTCGCTCTTCGCCCTGCTCCGCCTCCAGGGCTATTTCAAGGCCTATGCCGGCATCACCGTCCCCAATGCGGGAAGCACGGGACTTCACGAGGCCATGGGTTTCGAACTTGTCGGAATCTATCGCGACGTGGGCTACAAGACGGGCGTTTGGCGCGACGTCGGCTGGTGGGGCCTGACGCTCCAGCCGCCCGCCAAGGCGCCCTCGGAGCCGCGCATATTTCCCGAAATCGCCGCATTGCCGGAATCGCTCGAGGCGATCAAGGCCGGCGAAAAAGTCCTTGCCTCCGCTTCCTGACCCAGCCCGCAATTCGATCCCCCCCCATGGCCACCTCCGCTTACTCCCCCTGCCCCCAGTTCATCGACGGCGCGTGGATCGACCCCGGTCTTCCCGGGACGCCCGTCTTCAATCCCTCGACGGGCGAGGTGATCGCCGAGTGCCCGGCCGGCGGGGCGGCGGAAGTCAATGCCGCGGTCGAGGCCGCCGCAGCCGCCTTTCCGGCATGGCGCGACACGCCCCCGGTCGAGCGGGCACGGCTCTTCTTTCGCTACCGCCAGCTCGTCGAGAAGAACTTCGACCGCCTGTGCCAGAGCGTGACGCGGGAGCACGGAAAGACGATCGCCGAATCCAAGGGAAGCATCTACCGCGGGATCGAAAACATCGAATACGCCTGCGGGATTCCCTCGCTTCTGTTCGGGGACACGCTTGAAAACCTGGCGCGGGGGGTCGACTGCGAGACCATCCTCCAGCCGCTGGGCGTCTGCGCCGGGATAACGCCCTTCAATTTTCCGGCAATGGTGCCGCTGTGGATGTTCCCGCTCGCGCTCGCCTGCGGAAACACGTTCGTCCTCAAGCCGAGCGAGAAGGTGCCGCTGAGCGCCGTCCTGCTCACCCAGCTTCTCGAGGAGGCCGGCGTGCCCAAGGGCGTGTTCAATCTCGTCCACGGGGGGCGGCCCGCGGTGGACGCGCTGCTTACCCACCCGAAGGTCAGGGCCGTGTCATTCGTCGGCTCGACCCCCATTGCCAGGCACATCTACGAGACCGGGACGCGCCACGGCAAGCGGGTCCAGGCAAACGGCGGCGCAAAGAACTACATCGTCGTAATGCCGGATGCGGATGTGCCGAAGACCGTGGAGGCCCTTTCGGCGGCGGCCTTCGGCTGCGCCGGCGAGCGCTGCATGGCCGGGTCGACCGCAATCGCGGTCGGCGAGGCCGCCGCGCGCCTCCTGCCATCCATGGCCGATGCCGCCCGGGCGATCAAGGTGGGGCCGACCGACCGGCCTTCGCCGCAGCCCGACATGGGGCCCGTAATCACGGGCCAGCACCGCGACCGAATCCTGGGGCTCGTCGCCGCGAGCGAAAAGGAGGGAGCAAAGGTCCTTTGCGACGGCCGCGGGGTGAAGGTGCCGGATGCGCCAAATGGCTTCTACGTCGGAGCGACGATCGTCGACCACGTCCGGGACGGCATGGCCCTTTCGCGGGAGGAGGTGTTCGGCCCCGTCCTGAACGTCATGCGCATGGATGACTTTGACTCCGCAGTCGAACAGGCCAACCGCTCCGCCTTCGGCAACGGCGCCGCCATCTTTACGAACAGCGGCCGCGCTGCGCGGGAATTCAAGCACCGCGTGAAGGCGGGAATGGTCGGGATCAATGTCGGGGTCCCGGCGACGATGGCGATGTTCCCCTTCACCGGATGGGACGACTCATTCTACGGGGACCTCCACATCCAGGGCCGCGAGGCGGTCCAATTCTACACGCAGCAAAAAGTCGTCACTTCGCGGTGGTTCGGCGGCGAGGTTTCCGACGTGTGGCGGAGCAAGCCCTAAGCTTCGTTCTTCCGCACGGGTCAAAACGGGCGTAACATTCCTCCATGAGCCTCCTAATCAAGAACGGCGAGATCGTCACGGCGGACTCCCGCTACCGGGCGGACATCTACTGCGAGGGCGAGACGATCAGCGCGATCAGCCGCGACCTTCAGGTTCCCCCGGGGACCGAGACCATCGACGCCACGGGGAAGTACGTATTCCCGGGCTTCATAGATCCCCACGTGCACATCCACCTGCCTTTCATGGGCACGTTCGCAAAGGACAACTACGAGACGGCGAGCCGGGCGGCCCTCGTCGGAGGAACGACAAGCCTGATCGAGATGTGCTGCCCGGCGCGAAAGGACGACGCCCTCGCCTCGTTCGAGCACTGGATGGCGCAGGCCGAGGGCAGGTCCGCGTGCGATTTCACGTTCCACATGGGAGTCGCCCGGTACGACGAGGCCACTGAGGCCCAGCTGCGCGAGATCGTGCGCCGCGGCATCAGTTCCTTCAAAATCTTCCTCGCCTACAAGGGCGCCTTCGGGGTCGATGACACGGAGCTTTATCGCATCCTCAAGCTCGCCAGGGAACTGGGCGTCATCGTCACGGCCCATTGCGAAAACGAAACCCTGATATTCGAGCGCCAGAAGGAGCTCGTCGCCGCAGGCAGGACCGACCCCGGCCAGCACCACGAAAGCCGCCCTCCCTTTGTCGAGGCCGAGGGAGTGCACCACCTGATGAGCTTTGCGGAATCGACGGGGGCCGAGACCTACATCGTCCACCTGAGCTGCCGGGAGGCCCTCGAGGAGGCTCTCGCCGCGCGCGAGCGGGGAGTCCGGGTCAACATCGAGACCCTGATCCAGTACCTCCTCCTCGACAAGACCTGCGCCGAGCGTCCGAACTTCGAAGGGGCGAAGTACGTCATGTCGCCTCCGCTTCGGGATGTCTCAAATCAGGCGGTCCTTTGGAACGGGCTGCGCTCCGGGCTCGTCAACACGGTCGCCACCGACCACGCGCCGTTCGATTTCGCGACCCAAAAGCAGATGGGCCGGGACGATTTCACGAAGATTCCGAACGGCATCCCCTCGCTCGAGGAGCGCGTCAATCTTCTGTACTCCTACGGAGTCAAAAAGGGCCGCATCGACCTTCACACGCTTGTCAACGCAGCAAGCACTCAGGTTGCAAAGCTCTTCGACCTGTTCCCGCGCAAGGGCTCGATCCAGCTCGGTTGCGACGCGGACCTGGTCGTTTTCGACCCGGATTACCGCGGTGTCATATCGGCCAAAACCCAATTGATGAACCTGGACTACAGCGCCTTTGAGGGATGGCCCATCGAGGGCCGTCCGGCCGCCGTGACGGTGCGCGGGCAGGTCGCCGCCCGCAACGGGAAGTTTGTCGGCACCCTTGGCCGGGGCCGCTTCCTCAAGCGGACGCCGAGCCATTTCTGAGCGGCGAGCGACGGCTTGTCATTCCCGGGCGAATCGATCTAAAAATTTCCCCATGTTCAAGGAATTCAAGGAATTCGCGATCAAGGGCAGCGTCGTCGATCTCGCGGTGGGCGTGGTCATCGGCGGCGCTTTCGGGACGATCGTGTCGTCCCTCGTCAATGACGTTCTGATGCCTCCCATCGGGCTTCTGGTGGGCGGGGTCGATTTCTCCAACCTGTTCGCCGTCCTGAAGGAAGGCACGAAGGCGCCGGGCCCCTACCCGTCCCTTGCCGCCGCCAAGGCCGCGGGTGCGGTGACCCTCAATCTCGGCGTCTTCATCAATGCGGTCATCAATTTCCTGATAGTGGCCGCCGCCATATTCGTCATGATCAAGGCGATCAACCGGCTGCGCCGTCAGCACGAAGCGCCCGCCACCCCGCCAGCACCCCCCCGGCAGGAAGTCCTCCTCGAGGAGATTCGCGACGCCCTCAAGGGCCGCTGAAGGCCGCGGCGCGCGTCTCGATGACGATGTCGCCGCCGCTTGACCGAAGGCGAAGCTCCGGCCCGCCGCCGTTGACCTCGCCCGAGAGGCTGTTCCGGTGGCGGCTGCCGTCGAGGGTGATCGTCAGCCCCTTGGCTTCAACCGAACCGCCGCTCGTGGAGGCATTGAGTTTGAAGGCCGCCGTCGAATCGACGACAGCCCTGACCCGGCCGCCCGAAGTGTCGAGAACGCAGTCGCCCTTGAGCGCTCCCTTGAATATGGCGCGGATGTCGCCGCCGCTCGTGCGGGCAACCAGCGTGCCTTCCGCAGACTCCATTCGGAGGTTGCCTCCGGAGGTGCGCAGTTCGGCCGGGCCCACGGCGTGGCCGACCGAGATCGATCCTCCCGAGGAACTGAGGTGAACGGCCGACCGCCCCTCGGCGAGCGACACGTTTCCACCCGACGTTGAGCAATCGACGTCGCCGGCGATCTTCCCGATTGAAATGTTTCCCCCCGAAGTGTGGGCGTTGAGGTTCCCCTCGAGGTCGGACACGGAAATACTCCCGCCTGATGTCTTCAGTTCCGCATGATAGCGGACGGGCACCGTCACGACAAAATCCACCTTGACCGGAGGCCAGTTCCAATGGAATCCCATCGAGGATTTTTCGTAGTCCGCAATGGCCGAGACGTCGTTGCCCGACTGTTCGATCGTGAGCGTCTGTTTCTTCAGGACCTCATCCGCCGCAGCGTCCGAATCCGCGCGGATGCGCTCGTGCGCAACCACCGTGACCGTGGAAACGGCCGCGCTTTGGACCTTGATCGACCCGCCGTTGGTCTTGACCGTCAGCGCCCCTCCGGGCTGGACGGAGAATGTCTTTTCGACCGTGCGATCGATCGTGGCCTTGGCGGGAATGGCGGCCAGCGCAAGGGCGCAGGCCGCGGCGAGGATTTGGGCGGAGTGCTTCATGGGGGGGACGTCTATTCGGAAAACCCTCCGAACGGGAAAAAGTTACAGGGATTCTTTCGACCGGGCAAGGACCGGCGCGGGGTTGATGGACGGCTCGGCATCGACGCTCGCCCCGGCCTTCGCGACGCGCGGCAGCCTCTATGCGTCTTTTGGGGGCCTGTCCGCCGCCTTTCAGGTAATTCTGGGCGGTTTCCTTGTCTTTCTGGTCGGAATACCTATCGGTTCGGCTTGAGCCTCACCGGGGTCGGGACCCCGGTGGCGCCAGCTTCAACCCGATGACGACTCTAACCTCCTCCCAGGGCCTTTCGGAGGCGATGCGCGACAGCCGCCTCTACAACAAGGACCTGGCGCCGGTGCCCCCTGAAAGAAGAAACTGGCGCGTCGGAAATTTTGCTGCGCTTTGGATTTCGATGTCGGCGTGCATCCCGACCTACATGCTCGCCTCCTCGCTGATCGGAGGCGGCATGAACTGGTGGGAGGCGATCCTCACCATTTTCGCCGGAAACGTGATCGTCGTCATTCCGCTCATCCTGAATGCGCACGCCGGAACCGCCTATGGGATCCCATTCCCGGTCTTTTGCCGGGCGTCGTTCGGCACGGTCGGAGCAAATCTTCCGGCGCTTCTCAGGGCGTTCGTCGCCTGCGGCTGGTTCGGCATCCAGACCTGGATAGGCGGCGATGCGATCTACAAGATCCTCGGCGTCTTCTTTCCGTCCCTGACATCCGGCTCCGCGCTTCCGGTCCTGGGCATCACGGTCGCACAGTTCGCCTGCTTCCTCGTTTTCTGGGCCGTCAACATGGCGGTCATTTACCGTGGAATCGACACCATCCGCGTGCTTTTGAACATCAAGGCTCCGCTTCTGATCGCGCTCGGGCTGCTCCTCCTTGGGTGGGCATGGCGCGCGGCCGGCGGCTTCGGCCCGATCCTCTCGCAGCCTTCGGCCTTTGATTCCGGCCAGCCGAAGGCGGGACAGTTCTGGTTGTTCTTCTTCCCGGCGCTGACCGGGATGGTCGGCTTCTGGGCGACACTTTCACTCAACATCCCCGATTTTTCCCGCTACGCCCGCTCCCAGCGCGACCAGATCGTCGGACAGTTGCTCGGCCTGCCGATGACGATGGCCCTCTACGCCTTCATCGGGGTCGCCGTCACCTCGGCGACGACGATCATCTATGGAAGCACGATCTGGAACCCCGTCGACGTGCTCACCCATTTCAAGAATCCGGTCCTCCTTGTCGTCGCGATGGTCTCGCTTTGCATCGCGACACTCGCGACCAACATCGCCGCAAATGTCGTGAGCCCGGCGAATGACTTCGCGCACCTGGCGCCGAGGTGGATCTCATTCCGCATGGGCGGACTCATCACGGGCGTCGTCGGGGTCGTGATGATGCCCTGGAAGCTCGTCGCCGACCCGGGCGGCTACATCTTCACCTGGCTCATCGCCTACAGCGCCCTGCTGGGCCCCGTGGGCGGAATCATGATCGCGGACTATTTCGTGTGCCGCGGGCGGCGCCTCAACCTGAAGGCCCTCTACTCCGAACGCGGCGAATACCGCTATTCGAAGGGCGTCAACCCAGCGGCCGTCGCCGCATTTGTCGTCGGCGTGCTGCCGTCGCTTCCGGGATTCCTGGCCAACGTCAAATGGGTCGACACGGCCTGGATTTCCCCCGTTCTCCTGGACCTGTACAACTACGCGTGGTTTGTCGGCTTCGGCCTTGGGTTTTTCGTTTACATCGGATTGCAAAGGCTCGCTCCGCGGCCCCGAACCCCCTAGCCTCGGCCCATGAAAAGCATTCCTTTGCCGCCGTTCGGCCACTGTCCGGCCCCCTATTCCGGTCCCACGGCCGCCGAAGTCCTGCGCCTGCGCAGGCAATACCTGAATCCCGGCCTCTTCCTCTATTACAAGCAGCCGATCATGCTCGTCGAGGGGAGGATGCAGTATGTGTGGGACGAAACGGGCAAGCGCTACCTCGATGGTCTCGGCGGAATCGTCACGGTCAGCGTCGGCCACTGCCATCCCCACGTCGTGGCCGCGGCCAACAGGCAGAACGAAATTCTGCAGCACTCGACCACGATCTACCTGCAGCCGAACATCGCGGAGTATGCCGAGAAGCTGGCCTCGAAGATGCCGGGCGAGCTGAAGGTCTGCTATTTCGTCAATTCAGGCTCCGAGGCGAACGACCTCGCCCTGCTGATGGCCCGCCTCTACACGGCCAATTACGACGTCATCGCGCTGCGCAACGCCTATCACGGCGGCAATGCCTCGGGCATGGCCGTGACGGCGCACAGCAGCTGGAAATTCAACGTGCCCCATTCGTTCGGAGTCCACCATGCGCTGGCTCCCTACCCGTACCGCGGGCCCTTCGGCTACGACGATCCGGAGGCGGGCAGGAAGTATGCCGACGACGTGAAGTCGCTGATCGACTACGCCTCGCCCGGGAAGGTCGCGGCCTTCATCGCCGAGTCCGTCCAGGGCGTGGGCGGCTTCGTTGTCTTCCCGGACGGGTACCTGAAGAACGTCTACGAGCATGTGCGCGGCGCAGGGGGCGTGTGCATCGCCGACGAGGTCCAGACCGGGTTCGGCCGCACGGGCACCCATTTCTGGGGTTTTGAAACCCAGGGCGTGATTCCCGACATCGTGACCATGGCGAAGGGCATCGGCAACGGCGCGCCCCTCGCAGCCGTCGTCACGACTCCAAAGATCGCGGCAGTTATGGCGCAAAAGGTGCATTTCAACACGTTTGGCGGGAATCCGGTCGTCAGTGCGATCGGCAAGGCCGTCCTCGAGGTGATCGAGCGGGAGAAGCTGCAGGCCAATTCGCTCGAAATCGGCGCCCGCATCAAGGCGGGCCTCGAGAAACTCAAGGCAAAGCACAGGGTAATCGGCGACGTGCGCGGACTGGGCCTCATGCTCGGAATCGAGTTCGTCAAGGACCGCGAAACCAAGGAACCCGGCAAGGAGGCGTGCGCCCAGGCCGTCGAAAACGCGCGCGAACTGGGACTGCTTGTCGGGAAGGGCGGGCTCTGGGGACAGACGATCCGAATTGCCCCGCCGATGTGCATCACGCGGGCCGACGCCGATTTCGTCGTGGAGGTCCTCGACGAGGCGATTGGAGCGCTTTAACGGAGGGCGACAGGCTGCCCCTTGGCCGCCGACTCGTAGACAGCCCGGATCAGCGCCACCCCGTTGCGGGCCGCGCGGCCGTCCACCGCGAGCGGCCGGCCCGACCGGACCGACTCGATCAGGTCCCGAATCTGAAGCATGTGCCCGTAATGGGAGATCTGATCGGGGGCCGCGGAGCCCGAGCGCATCTTTTCATCGGGCTCAGCCCTGAGGACCGCCTCGTCGCCCGGCTGCGGGACGCGAAACTCCCAGCGCACGATGCGGTCATCCTCGAGCGCCGCGGAACCGTTCTCGCCGCAGATTTCAATCCTGCGGGACCAGCCCGGGTAGGCGGCGGTGGTCGCCTCGATCGTTCCCAGGGCCCCTCCGGGATAGCGCAGCGCGGCCGTCACGGTGTCCTCGGCCTCGATGCCGGTGTGCACGCGTCGCGTCGTCCAGCCGAACACCTCCGCCGGAAGCCCGGCAAACCACTGCAAAAGGTCGACGGCGTGGATGCCCTGGTTCATGAGGGCGCCGCCGCCGTCGATCGATAGCGTCCCCTTCCAGCCCTTGTAATATTCTGGCTTCCTGTGCCACTTCACGTACGCGCTCGCCAGGACCATCCGGCCGAACCGGCCTGAGTCGATCGCCGCCTTGACCGTTCCCGCCCCGGCGCCGAACCGGGACTGGAAAATGGCGGCCAGGCGCACTCCCGCCGCGTCCGCCGCGCGGATCATCTCATCGACCCGCTCCACGGTGATCTCCAGCGGTTTCTCGACGATCACGTGCCTTCCCGCGCGAAGGGCCGCCAGGACGGGGTCGAGGTGCAGGCCGCTCGGCGTTGCGATGCAGATCACCTGGATGTCGGGCCGCAAGACCAGTTCCTCGATCCGTGTCGTCCAGAACGGCACGCCCTTCGCCTCGGCGAACTGGCGCGCCTTCGCCGCGTCCCTGCCGGCGACGCCCATCAGCCTCGCTCCGCCGGCCTCGGCAATCGCCCGCGCGTGATAGTTCGCGATCATCCCGAGCCCGACGATTCCAAAGCCCAGGGGCGGTGTTTCAGGCCCGCTCGCGTTCACGGTATTTTCAGGACCATCCCGGGCCTTACCCTGGGATCGCTTCCACCCAGTTGGTCCTTGTTGGCGGCGACTATTTCGGGCCACCGGGATCCCTTGCCGTAGTAGTGGATCGCCAGGCTGTAGAGGGTCTCGCCCTTGGCAACCGTGTGCATGCGCATGTTCCGGCCGGGAGCCGCAGCAGGGCCCTGCGTAGGCCCGGTCGCGATGGCGGGCGTCACGGCCAAGCCTGGCGCCGCTGAAGGGGCTTCCGCAATCACGGGCGTGTCGGGAGGCGGCGGAGCGAGCCCCCATCCCGACTGGGTGCCTCCGCCCGCCGGCGGGCGCGGGACGGGCGGCAGGGCGCGCCCGCCTCCGCGGATCGCCGCAAGTTCCGCCTTCAATCCGTCGTTCTCGCGCTGAAGCCGCTCGATCTGGTCCAAAGTGTCCAGCCGCGCGACCTGGGTCTCGGGCGGCTGGATGGGCAGGGTCCGCGCAAAATCGCGCCTGGCCGTCTCGATCAGCTCGCGCACCCTTCCGGCAGACTCGGAGTTCGGCCTCAACTCGACATACTTTCGAAAGTAATAGATCGCCATGATCGGATCCTTGAAATGCTCGAGATAGAGCAGTCCCACATCCAAGTGGGATTCGGGGGCCTGGTCGCCCCTGCGTGCGATGACCTTCAGGTATGCGGCAAGCGCCTCCTGCGGGCGTCCCTGCCGTTCCAATTGCTGGCCCTCGTTGAAGCCGGAATCGCCGGACTCGGGCGTCAGGGTCGGATTGTCGCTGCCGCAGCCGGCTCCGGAAAGGAACGCGGCGAGGACAAACAGGGCAAAGGTTCTCGAGGCAGGGCTACTCACAGGCCGGAAAAGGGTTTGAATGAAAGGTGATCGGCCGTAAATTCCGCACTCTGCTCCCCTTACTCAAACTCTAAATGGCCATCGATCCGAAATCCGCACTGTCCCGAGCCCGAACCTGCATCCGAATCGAAATCGACGCCCTGCGAATGACCGCCAGGGGACTCGGGAAGGAGTTCTCGGCCACGGCAAAGGCGGTGGAAACGACGTTTGCGGCCGGGCGGAAGCTGATCTTCAGCGGCGTCGGCAAGTCGGCTCACATCGCCCAGAAGATCGCCGCGACCTTCAACAGCACGGGGGTTTCCTCCTGCTTCCTTGATTCGACGCAGGCCCTGCACGGCGACCTCGGGCTTTGCGAGGAGGGGGACCTCGCCCTCCTCCTGAGCAACAGCGGCGAGAGCGAGGAGCTTCTCCGCCTCGTTCCCCTCCTGCGCCGCCTCGGCCTGAAGCTGGTCGCCTTCACGGGCAACCCGGCTTCCGATCTCGCCCGAAACGCCGATTACCGGCTTTTGTACCGCGTGCCGCGCGAGGCGTGTCCCCTGAAGCTTGCGCCCACCGCCAGCACCACGGCGGCGCTCGCCCTGGGCGATGCGCTGGCGATGGTCCTTCTCGAGGCCCGTGGATTCACGCGGGCGGATTTCGCGCGCTACCACCCGGCGGGGAACCTGGGTCGCATCCTGCTCCTGCGCGTCAAGGACATCATGAGGAAGGGCGACAGGATCCCAATCGCCCGGGACACGATCAAGACGCAGCAGGCCATCCTCGCCATGACCGAGGCGAGGAGCGGCTGCATTGCCCTTGTCAACCGCGCCGGGCGGCTGAACGGGATACTGACCGACGGCGATTTTCGCCGGAGCGCGCTGACCGGCGCGGATTTCCTGGACCGCCCCGTCGCGCAATTCATGACCCGCACCCCGAAAACGGTGGGCGAGGACGCCCTGGCGGTCGACGCGCTGCGCCTGTTCGAGATGCACAGGGTCGACGACCTGATTGTCGTCGACGGACGCGGAAGGCCGGTCGGCATCCTGGACGGCCAGGATCTGCCCAAGTTCAAGATCGTGTGAAGACGCCCCTGCGGATCGGCATCATCGGAATGGGCGGCTTCGCCGGAGCGCACCACGCCACGGTCGCAAGACTGGAGGAGCGCGAGAACCTGAGGCTCGTGTGCTCGTGCGATCCCCAGGTTGCGTCGCTTGCCGCGATCCGGCAGTCGCTGCGCTTCGGCCCGCGCGGTGTTTCCGTTTTCGAGGACTATCGCGCCATGCTCGAAACCTGCCACCGCGGGCTCGACCTTGTCGTCATCCCGACGCCCATCAACCTCCATGCGCAGATGCACGAGGCGGTGACCGCGCGCGGCCTGCCGGCCTACGTGGAGAAGCCGCCCACCCTCGATTACACGGAGCTCGAATCGATGATCTCGGCCGACCGCCGGGTGCGCAAGTCGTCGGTCGTGGGCTTCAATTTCATCGTCGAAAAACCCAGGCTTTCCCTAAAGGAGCGTCTGCTCGCGGGGGAGTTCGGCCCGATGAGCGGGGCGACCCTGGGCGCCCGGTGGCCCCGGCCGGCGGAATATTTCTCGCGCAACAGCTGGGCCGGCAGGCTCATGGTCGGCGGCAGGATGCTTCTCGACTCCTGCTTCGGCAACGCGATGGCCCACTTCGTGCACAACATGCTTTTCTGGGCGGGCGGACCCGGACTTTTCAGCTGGGCCGAGATCGCCGCCGTGCAGGCTGAATTCTACCGGGTGCACCCGACCGAGGGCGCGGACACGTTCTTCGTCGAAGCCCACGCGAAAAGCGGGATTCCGATCCGATTTGCCCTGACGCACGCCGGCGCCGGCCCAAGCGTGCATGTCGAGACCGTCCATTGCGAACTCGCCGAGCTCCGGTACGCCGTCGGGAGCCACTGCGAGGTGCGGTGGAACGACGGCCGCACGGAGCGCGCGGTCCTGGATCCCTTCGACGGCCTCGGGGAGAACCACCTCGACTTCTACCGCTACCTGCGGGGCGAATCCCCCCGGCCTGCGACAACCCTCGCCGACTGCCGCCCGTTCGTGATGCTGAACGATCTCGCCTACGTTTCCAGCGGCCGTATCTCCCCCATTCCGGCCGCGCTCGTGACGGGAGTCCGCGACGAAAAGGACCAGAAGGACTATATCGACGTCGCCGGAATCGAGTCGACAATCGACCAGTTTCTCACACTCGGCCTGTGGCCCGGATCCAACGGGTGGGAGCGCGACCGGGGCGAAGTAGTTACCGGCGCCGATCTTCCGCGACTGGCGGGCGTCGTGGATTCGATGGCTGCGGCCTGACTTTACTTGGCGGCTGCATTGGCTCATCCTTGATGCGATGGCCACTCCGCCTTTCCACTACCAGGAGCCGCTTCCGCTCGGCCCCGACACAACCGAATACCGCCTCCTTTCCCGGGAGGGAGTCAGCACCGCCCAGTTTGAGGGACGCGAGGTCCTTAAAGTGGAGCCCGAGGTGCTCTCCTTCCTGGCGCAGCAGGCCTTTCGCGACGGCGCCTTCTGCCTGCGCACCTCCCACGTGAAGCAGGTCGCGGCGATCCTCGATGACCCTGAGGCCTCGGCCAACGACCGGTACGTGGCGCTGACAATGCTGAAGAACGCCGAAATCTCGGCCGAGGGCATACTGCCGATGTGCCAGGACACGGGAACGGCGGCCATCATCGGAAAGAAGGGCCAGTGCGTCTGGACGGGCGCAAACGACGCCGAGTGGCTGAGCCGCGGCGTGTATGAGTGCTACACGAAGGAGAACCTGCGCTACTCCCAGACGGCGCCCCTGGACATGTGGAATGAGGTCAACACCGGGACAAACCTTCCGGCGCAGATCGACCTTTATGCAACGGACGGCGCCGCCTACGAGTTCCTTTTCGTGGCCAAGGGCGGGGGCTCGGCGAACAAGATGTTCCTCTTCCAGGAGACCAAGGCGCTCCTCAACCCAAAGAGCCTTGCGAAGTTCGTCGAGGCGAAGCTGCCGGCCCTCGGAACGGCCGCCTGCCCGCCGTATCACCTTGTCTTCGTCATCGGCGGCACAAGCGCCGAGAGCTGCATGAAGGTGCTCAAGCTCGGGTCGGCGCGCTACCTCGACGCCCTGCCCACGTCGGGCAACGGGCACGGCCGGGCTTTCCGCGACCTGGAATGGGAGGGGAAGATCCTCGAGATCGCGCAGCACAGCGGCATCGGCGCCCAGTTCGGCGGAAAGTATTTCGCGCTCGACGTGCGCGTCATCCGCATGCCGCGCCATGGGGCGAGCTGCCCGGTCGCGATGGGCGTATCCTGCAGCGCGGACCGCAACATCAAGGCGAAGATCACAAGGGACGGAATATTCCTCGAAAAGCTCGAGACCAATCCGGGCCGGTTCATCCCGGCCGGGCAGCGCGCCTTGAAGGAGAACGGAATCGTGAAGATCGATCTCAACCGGCCGATGCCCGAGATTCTCGCAGAACTGTCGCGGCATCCGGTGACGACCCGCGTTTCCCTGACCGGCCCGCTGATCGTGGCGCGCGACATTGCGCACGCCAAACTGAAGGAGCGGCTCGATTCCGGCATGGATCTTCCGCAGTACCTGAAGGACCATCCCGTCTACTACGCGGGCCCGGCCAAGACGCCGAAAGGCTATGCTTCCGGATCCTTCGGGCCGACGACGGCCGGCCGAATGGACGGCTACGTCGACCTGTTCCAGTCCAAGGGAGGGTCCATGGTGATGCTGGCCAAGGGAAACCGGAGCGCCCAGGTCACCGCGGCCTGCAGGAAGCACGGCGGATTCTACCTGGGCTCGATCGGCGGCCCGGCCGCGATTCTCGCGAAGGAGAATATCCGCAAGGTGGAGGTGCTCGAGTATCCCGAACTCGGGATGGAGGCGATCTGGAGGATCGACGTGCAGGACTTCCCCGCGTTCATCCTGGTCGACGACAAGGGGAACGATTTCTTCATCAACAC
>CAZSEH010000092.1:0-14257 GCA_964605835.1 uncultured Opitutaceae bacterium | reverse complement strand
CCGAACGTTGTTTATGCCGCAGGGGTGGGAAATTTGAAAGCGGCTAGGGTCTGGCAGCAAGGGGATTAGGAAGGAAGGCGTTTAGGCCGTTCGGCCTAAACACGGGAGGGAGGGACATGCCATAATGTACTCGCTGCTTTTTTGACGAATGACCTCCAAGTCCGACATCGTGGGCCGGGTGCGCGCCAGGATCCGGCTCAGGCATTACTCGGGTCGGACGGAAGAGGCTTACTGCGGATGGGTGTCGCGGTACTACGACTACTGCCTGGGCTTGAGCCCGGGGCTGGGGTCGGAGAGGAAGGCGGAGGCCTTCCTGAGCGAACTTGCGATCGAGCGCAGGATGGCGGCCCGGACGCAGAACCAGGCACTGGCGGCGCTCCTTTTCCTGCACCGGGAGGTCCTGGGAAGGCCGCTGGGACCCGTGGACGCTTTGAGGGCGAAGCGGCCGAGCCGGGAGAGGGTGGCTCCGTCGCGGGAGCAGGTCCGGAGGCTGCGCTCGGCGGTGGAGGACCGGCCGAACACACCGGCGAGGCTTCTTGTGGATCTGCTTTATGGATGCGGACTGAGGGTGTCCGAGCCTCTGGAGCTTCGAATCATGGATGTTCTCTGGGAGGAGAACCAGCTGGTCGTCCGGGGTGCCAAGGGGGGCAAGGACCGGAGGGTGCCCATTCCCTGGGCCT
The DNA here is from genome assembly GCA_964605835.1 of uncultured Opitutaceae bacterium. Lineage (GTDB taxonomy): Bacteria > Verrucomicrobiota > Verrucomicrobiia > Opitutales > Opitutaceae > Palsa-1447. Next base: position 13,577 of record CAZSEH010000092.1, on the reverse strand, counting down.
GCTCGGGACCGCTGCGAAGGCAGATCGAGCGCGCCCGGGGTGTTTGGGAGAGCGATCGGGAGAAGAGCCCCGGAGTCGGGGTCCCCCTGCCCTCGCGGCTTGCGATCAAGTACCCGGAGGTGCCGTTTGCCTGGCAGTGGTTCTGGGTCTTCCCGGCGCCGGGTCACTGCACCGATCCGCGCTCGGGACGCCTCGTCCGCTATCATTTGCTCCACGACTCGCTCCAGCGCGCCGTGCACGAGGCGGCGGTGAAGGTCGGGCTCGAGGGGCTGGTCAGCCCCCATGTCCTTCGCCATGCCTATGCGACCCATTCGAGGGAGAATATCGATGTGCTGCGGAAGCTGATGGGGCATTCGTCGATCGAGACGACGGCCGGGTACCGGCACCCGGGGGTCGATACGGCGACCAACCCCTTGGACGACCTCGTCATATAGGGGAATGCTGCGCCTTGGGACGGCTTCGCCTCGTCGCGTCCGGGGGAAGAACGGGCGCCAACACCACGCCCTGTCCCTTGTCGAATGACGGTACAAGGTCAATAACTTACGGAAAAAGAGGCCTTTCTGACAGTAAGTTGACGTTTGCGGGGTGAATTCGGGGAGCGCCGCCGGTCTGCCTGGCGTCGCGGAGGGCCGGACTCCCGCCTGCGGTCAGCCGAACCAGCCGCGACGGATCATGTTGATCGCGATCGCGGCGAGGAGGAGGGAGATGATCTTCGAGATTGCGCGCAGGCCGGTCGTTCCGATCAGGCGGGCCAGGCGGTCGCTGAAGGCGAAGGCCATGACGACGATGATCAGGTTGGCGCCGAGGGCGATGAGGGTCGGGGCGAGACCCAGGGTTTGATCGAGCAGGAGGAGGGTCGTTATCGCGGCGGGCCCGGCGATCAGGGGCATGCCCAGGGGGACGACCCCGAAATCCTCCGTCAGTTTGGGTGGCGCCTCGGCTGCGGATTGGATCAGGTCGCGGGCGGCGATGATGAAAAGGATAAGGCCGCCGGCGATCCGGAAGTCGCCCTCGGTGATTCCGAGCAGCGCAAATATCGTTGTTCCAAGGAAAAGGAATAGGAGCGCAACGCCTCCGCCGGTCCAGGTGGCCTGGTGGGCGATCCGGCGCCGCTTCTCAGAGGGAACGTCCCGGCCCATGCAGAGGAACACGGCGGCCAGGCCCACCGGGTCGATGGCGACAAAAAGCGGGATGAACGCCCGAACGAAAATGGCCAGGTCATGTCGCATGGAATCGAACGGTGTTGGACCCGAGCGTAACCCGAAGGGCACAGAGGCCAAGAACGTAATCGATCGGGAGCGGGTCGGGAGCTTTCGGTAGTGGGTCAGTTTGCCCGACCTGCAGCCTGAAGGGCCATGCGCAGCTCCCGCGCACCATCTGGGCGTGGGGGACGGCGGAACGCCACGGGGCCCCACGCCGGTTTTGATGCGCGTCTGAGTATGCGAGCACAGGCCCGGCAGACTGCAGGTCGGGCAAACTGACCCACTACCGAGCTTTCACCCTTGTTTCGGGGCGGGGGAGCGGGCAAGGTGCGGATTCTCCCCTCCCCCATGAAAATCGACCTTCGTCTGACTCCGGCAGGGCTTCGGAAAAAGACGGCCCGGGTCTTTGAACTGGCGGGAAGGAAGATCCGCTCGCTCGAGTCGTCCTGGGATCCAACGCAGGGGGCGCCCGTTATCACGGTTCGGGGGCGCTATGCCTCGCGGAGCTGGACCGAGTGGACGCAGGGTTTCCAGTTCGGCATGGCTTTCCTGCATTTCGACGGGACGGGCGACGTGGCTTCGCTCAAGCTGGGACGGGAAAAAACCGTGCGGTTCATGGCCCAGCATGTTTCGCACTTCGGCGTTCACGACCACGGATTCAACACGATTTCGACGTACGGCAACCTGCGGCGCCTGATTCTCGAGGGGAAGGCCCCGGGGGAGCGGGGGGACCTCGAATTCGCGGAGCTCGGGCTGAAGGTTTCCGGGGCTGTGCAGGCGGCCCGGCATGTTCCGACTGGGTATCAGGAGCCCTGGTCTCCGATCCCGGGGGCGGCGGGCGTCGCGCCGAGCGGATACATTTTCTCGTTCAACGGGCCCCAGTCGCTTTTTGCGGACACGATCCGCTCGATGCGGGTCCTCGCAGTCGCCCATCAGCTCGGCCATGCGCTCAAGGGCGAGGGAGACCGGCCCATCAATCTTCTTCACCGCTCGATTGAGCACGCGGCGGCGACGGCGCGGTTCAACGTGTTCTTCGGGCAGGGGCGCGATCGCTACGACGTGCGGGGCCGGGTGGCCCATGAGTCGATCTTCAACTGCAACGACGGGCATTTCCGGTGCCCGAGCACGCAGCAGGGGTACTCGCCCTTCACGACATGGACCCGGGGGGCGGCCTGGATCATCAGCGGTTTCGCCGAGCAGCTGGAATTCCTGGACACGGTCCGGGGAACCGAGCTCGACGCCGTCGGCGGGCGGCGGGCGGTCACCGATTTGTTCGTCGAGACAGCCCGGGCCGCGAGCGATCTGTACATCGATGGGTACTCGGCCAGGGACGGGATACCGTACTGGGACAGCGGGGCGCGGAATCTCCACAGGCTCGGGGATTATTCAAGGAGGCCGGCAGACCCGTTCAACGGGTTCGAGCCGGTCGACAGTTCGGCGGCGGCGATCGCGGCCCAGGGATTCCTGAGGCTGGGCCGGTGGCTTTCGGTGAACGGGTCGAAGGCGGCGGGGCGGAAGTATTTTCAGGCGGGCCTTACGATCGCCAAGACGCTCTTTGACGAGCCCTACCTTTCGACGGATTCAAGGCACCAGGGGTTGCTGCTCCACAGCGTCTATCACCGGCCGAATGGGTGGGACTACGTTCCGAGGGGGCGCGCCGTTCCGTGCGGCGAGTCGTCGATGTGGGGGGACTACCATGCGCTGGAGCTCGCCCTTTTGATCCAGCGGCTGGCCGAGGGGAAGTATTACACGTTTTTCTGACGCGCGGGCGGCCGGGGCTGACTGAAGGCATGCGCCGGGTCGCAATACCCGCCCTGCCGGCCTTTCGTTGCAACGGTCGACCGGGTCCGTTTTCGTGGATGATAAAGATGGGCGAACTCGTTTCCCTTTACGATCTGACCCGGGCCGAGCTGACGAGGCTTGTCGAATCCTGGGGGCACAGTCCCGTGCATGCGGCGCGGGTCTGGCACCACCTTTACTGGGGCTACGCCGATTCGCTCGAACAGATGGCCGACCTGCCGGCGCGGGTCAGGGCTCAATTGGAGGCGCAGACCCGGATCGGCGCATTGCCGGCAGTGCTGGAGGCCCATTCGAGCGATGGCTTCACTCGGAAGTACCTTCTGGGGTTGGGAGGGGAACGTCTCATCGAAACCGTCCTCATGCGGTTTACGGGGAGGGTGACCGCCTGCGTGAGCAGCCAGGCCGGCTGCGCGATGGGATGCGTCTTTTGCGCCACCGGACAGATGGGGTTCCAAAGGCAGTTGAGCGCCGGGGAGATCGTCGCCCAGGCGGTGCATGTCGCCAGGGAATGGCGGAAGTCGGCCAAGGCGAACGGAGAGGCTCCCACCGGGGCATCCCACCGCTTGCGCAATGTCGTCCTCATGGGAATGGGCGAACCCCTGCAGAACTACGAGGCCGTCATGAAGGCCGTGGACATCCTGCGGGATCCGAACGGGCTCTCCCTTGGCGCCGAGCGAATCACGCTCAGCACGGTGGGAGTCGTGCCCGGGATATTGCGGCTGGCCGCCGAGCGGCGGCCCGTCCATCTCGCCGTGTCGCTTCATGCCGCTACCCAGGAGGGGCGGCTGGCCCTCGTTCCCGTTGCGAGGAAATGGCCCTTGGACGAGCTGATGGCCGCCTGCCGGACGTACAGCGGGAAGACGGGCAGGAGGGTCTTCTACGAATGGACCCTGATCGAGGGAACGAACGACTCGGCGGAGGACGCCCGGGCGGTCGGCCGGTTGTTGCGGGGGCAGAAGGCCCAGGTGAACCTGATCCCGCTCAATCCGACGGCGGGCTTCGCGGGGGCGCCGTCGCGATCGGAGGCCGCCAGGCACTTCCAGCAAATCCTCGGGTGCGAGTTTTCGCTTCCGAGCACCGTGAGGCAGCGAAGGGGGATCGACATCGCTGCGGGCTGCGGACAGCTCGCCGGTTTGCCGGGCGGCGGTTTACCGGCCGCCTGAGCGGATGCGCCGCCAGTCCTCGCAAAGATTCCGCGCGGCGGCGGGCCAATCGGGAAACTTGAAGTCGAATCCCGACTCGAGCAGCCGTCCGGGGACGACGCGCCGGCTCTTGAGGATCAACTCCGGTTCGGTGCGAAGAAACACGGCTCCGATGGCGAGGAGCGCGGCGGGAGCGGGGAGCCCGAATGGGGCGCCCCAGGCGCGCCGAAGGCCGGCCATGAATTCCCGGTTCGGGACGGGATTTGGGGAAGCCAGATTCACGGCGCCCGAGATATCGCCCCGCCGGATGAGAAAGTCGGCCGCCCGGGCAAAATCCTCGTGGTGGATCCACGAGACGAACTGGCCTCCGTCTCCCATGGCCCCGCCCAGTCCCCGGCGGACGAGCCCGAGAAGCACATCGAAGACGCTTCCCGGATCGGGGTTCATGACAAGGCTTGTGCGGAGGATCACGCGGCGGGTGCCGGGCGTGCGGGCCTCGTCGCAGGCGCGCTCCCAGGCCCGGGCCACGCCGACGCTGAAACTCCACGATTCAGGAAATTCCGTTTCATGGTCCCGAATGATCCCGGTAGCCTCGTCATTCGGAGCGTCGCGGCGGTCCGCGTAGATGGTCGCTGTTCCGGCCTGAAGCCAGACCTTCGGCGGGCGGGAGGAGCGCGCGATCGCCTCGCCGACGACCCGGGTGGATTCCGTCCTCGATTCGATGATCTGCCGCCGGTTTTCGGCTGTGTAGCGGCAGTTGACGCTGCGGCCCGCGAGATTGATGACGGCGTCCGAGCCGTCGATTTCCGAGGCCCAGGCCCCGAGGGTGCGGCCGTCCCAGGGCGCGGTCCTCCACGCCGCGGAGGACTTGGCACGGCTCAGGACGACGATCTCGTGGCCGGCGGCGGCGAAGGCGCGGGCCAGGCCGTTCCCGATCTGGCCCGAACCGCCGGCGATCACGATCTTCATCGGGCCAGCTTCGTCCCGGCCTGTTTCCGTTCTCGACGGGCCTTCGCACTGTCGGCGAGTTCGGCCAGGAGCGGGAGCGTCTTTTCCCAGGAGAGGCAGGGGTCGGTTATGCTCCGCCCGGGGACGAGCGGGCGCAGCCTGTAATCCTGGACGCCGCCGAGGAGATTGCTCTCGATCATCACGGCGGCGATCGCCCGTTCGCCGGAGGCGACCTGGGCGGCGACGTCCGAGGCAACCGCCGGCTCGCGCTCGGCGTCCTTTCCGCTGTTCGCGTGGCTGCAATCGATCATCAGGCCCTGGGGCAGATTGTTGGCCTGAAGCAGGGCCGCGGCAGCTTGCACGTGCTCCGAGGAATAATTTGGGCCGCGGGAGCCGCCGCGAAGAACGAGATGGGTCTGGTCATTGCCGAGGGTCTCCATGATTGCCGGCGCCCCCTCGCGGGTGACGGAGGGAAACCAGTGCGGGTGCCGCGCGGACAGGATCGCGTCGATTGCCACCTGGACGTCGCCGTCGGTCCGGTTCTTGAAGCCGACGGGCATGGACAGGCCGGAGGCGAGCTGGCGGTGGATCTGGCTTTCGACGGTCCTTGCTCCGATCGCGCCCCAGGACACGAGGTCGGCGTAGTACTGGCCGAAGGTCGTATCGAGAAACTCCGTCGCCACGCCGAGGCCGAGGCCGGCGATGTCCAGCATGAGCTTTCGGGCGAGCCGGAGTCCCTTGTTGATCCGGAAGGTGCCGTCGATGTCGGGATCGCTGATGAGCCCCTTCCAGCCCGCCACGGTCCGCGGCTTTTCGAAATAGACCCGCATGACGATGAGAAGCTCCCCGGCGTGCCTCTTGGCGGCGGCATGCAGGAGGCCCGCATACTCCAGGGCCGAATCCGGATCATGGATCGAGCACGGACCGACGACGGCGAGGAGCCGGTCGTCCGAGCCGGAGAGGATGGCTCCGATTTCATCGCGGGTTCGCGCGACAGACCCCGCCCGGGCGTCGTCCAGGGGCAGTTCGTCCTCGAGGACCGCGGGCGCAAGCAAGGGCTTGGTCGCGCAGATCCGCAGATCGTGGGTGTTCCTGGGCATGCGTCTACGGGAGTGCGGCTGCCTCCTGCACCAGGGGCGATTCATTCAACTGGGCGGGGCCGGGGCCCGCAGGAATGTCCAGGGCCTGGCAGCGACGGGCGAACGTGAGCCAGGCAAGCGAAGCGACGGGCGACTCGGCGGCGAGTTTCGCGGCGGCGGCGGCGAGTTCCTCCGGAGGGGCCAGGAGCGCCTTTGGGAGGATATTCTTGCCGGCGAGGAAGAGATCGAGCGAGACGCCGAGCGTGTCGAGCCACGCCCTCGGGCTTGAGGGAGCGGCGTAGGCGAGGCCTGGGGTTTCGGAATCCGGGGCGCACTCCATGTACTGGCAGATCTCGCGGCGAATGCGATCCAGCTCCACATCTGCGGTCGCCGGCGTCCAGCGGGCGATGAACTGCTTCCTTTCCCGGAATTTCCTGACCTCCCAAACGCGGAGGGTGAGTTCGTAGTCGCCCGTCCGGTGGCGAAGCGTGCCGGTCACCGCGTAGTCGACCCCCTCGGATGTCGTGTCCACCATCTGCCGGATGTTCTCGGCCGACCAATCGGTGCCGAAAATCATCGGCAGGTGGGATCCGTCGCCCTGCTGGACGATGGCGACTGCGGCGAACGGCGCGTACAGGGGAGAATAATGGAAGGTTTCCGAAAGCCACGCCGGTATGGCGCGCGAAAGCCGGCCCAGTTCGTCGGCGGGCGCGCGCATCGCCGCCTCGACGTCGGGATAGGCCTCGGGCAGGCCCAGCTGCGTGAAGGCGATTCGCCGGGGTTTCCCCCTCTTCGGCGGAAAAATCGAATCGGCCATGGGTTCCAGTCCGTAAAACCAAACCGGCTTGCTGACCGTGACGACGGCGACCTTCGTCGCGGACTTGGGCGCACCCTCGCCGTCCGGGGATCCGCCCTGCGCGACCGGTGAATCGCCCTGCAGAAAAAGCTCGGAAATCGCATTCGAAAATCCGTACAGCCTTTCCTCGAGGTCCGGACGATTCATGGCGAAAAGGATGTCGAGCATGTGCTGCGCGGCGTCGGCATCGCGATTGGCGAGGTAGGCCTGGAGCACGTTCAGCCCGGCCGCGGGGCCGTGGCGCAGGGCATCGTAGCGCGGCGCCACAAGCTCAACAACCTGCGCCGCATGCCCTGTGGAGCCGAGGTCTCCCGACACGGTCGTCAGGATATCCGCGCGGTCGCCCGCGACGGCCAGCACCTCCTCATAAATGGCCAGGGCGCCCGGCAGGTCCCTTGCGTCAAGCTTCGCGCGGGCGTCCCGCAGGTGATCGATGATCGCATGGGGCTGGAGTGCGGCCGGTTTGGCCTTGGCCTCGGACTGCGGCTGGCCGGCGGGCGGGTGGTCCTCCGCAGGATCCTGCGGAGGCTCCGGAGCGGGCTGAGCCGGCGCCGGCTTCCTTCCTGAAAAACGGTCTAGGAATCCCATGGCTATGAGAAAAGCACCCCGGCCCGCTCGCGCGAGCGCGTTTTGGGCCCCGGGAACACATTCCCGAAGCCCGATCGCCTTTCCCTCATTCCTTCTTCGGATGTTTCTGGCACCAGATTACCCAGACAACGTAGAGAAGGACAGCCAGGTTCAGGAGGATAAGAACCAGGCGCTCCCAGGAGAAATTGACGATGAGCGCCTTTGCCTCCCACGGCACGAAGCTCGCTGTCGCAACAATGAGCAAATACTCGGCCCATGCCTGGTTAAGCCAAAGGCCCACACCTTCCACATAGAGCAAGCCCGCATAGACAAAGGTGACGAGACCGATCGTTCGCAGGGTGTGCGGGTCGATGTTGGTTATCTTCTCGAGAAGCAGCCGGATGAACGAGTTTTCGGGGTCGATCCTCAGGTGCAGCGTGATCCTGCGGACGGTGTCCGCCAAGTCCTGGTTGATCGACCGAAATATTCCGAATGCCAAACCCGTCAACAGCAGCGCCTTGGCTAATTTCATCAACGCAATCACCCTCAGGCCGGCTATCCTCGGCTTCGGCTTGGGCCCCGGGGTGGGTTGCTCCAATTTCATGATAGGGACAGGCACTTAATCATATGGGACCCCGAATTGCCATGTATTGGTTCCATTGCGCGACAGGGGCCGCGCGCTATAGGGCCTGAGCCAGGACCTTGGCCAGCTGATGCTCCCCCGGTACGATGGGGTTTGCCTTCATGCTGGAGGCTGATTTCGCCCGAACGACGATTTCGGTGACGCTGCCGGGTGTGATCCCGTGGGAGGAGAGCCTCGGAATGCGCAGGCTCGTGACCAGGTCGCGAACCCAGGCGATTCCGTCTTCGGCCGTGGCGCCGGATCGGCCGGTCAGCCACCGGGCGACATCGGTGTAGCGATCCACCGTGACGGCTCCGTCCGGCTTTTCCCGCGCAGCCTTGAGATTCATTTCCATGACCGGAGCAAGGAGGATCGCGCATACGGCGCCGTGAGGCGCGGAAAAGAGGCCGCCGATCGGCGCGGCGAGGCCGTGCACCGCTCCAAGCCCGGCGTTTGCGAGAGCAAGTCCGCTCCACAGGCTTGAAAGAGCGAGGTCCGTGCGGGCCGGCAGATCGCGGGGGTTGGTCCATGCGGTGGGAAGCGCCCGCGCGGAGCGCGGCAGCCCGGCCTCGCAAAGGGCGTCCGTCATGGGATTCGCCCGGTTGCAGACATAGGCCTCGACGAGCTGGGTCAGGGCATCCATTCCGGTCGCGGCCGTCACCGCGGGCGGAAGATCGAGCGCCATCTCGGGATCGACGAGGGCTATCCGGGCTAGCAGGTGCGGACTGCGCAGGCTTGCCTTCACTCCGCTCTCCGGGACGCCGAGGACGGCGTTTCGCGTCACTTCGGCGCCGGTCCCCGCAGTCGTCGGGATCGCCATCCAGGGGGCCGCGGGCATCGTGAGAGGCTGTCCCTTGCCGACTACCTCCAGGTAGTCGAGCGGATCGCCCGGATTGGTCAGAAGCCCCGCGACCGCCTTGGCTGCGTCAATCGCGCTGCCCCCTCCGAATCCGACAACGAGATCCGCCCCGAATTCCCGGGCGAAGGTCAGGGCGGACCCGACCATCCCCACTGTCGGTTCACCCTCGATTGGAAAGACTTCCGAGCGCACACCCGCCTTGTCGAGGATCTCCCGGAGGCGTTGCGCGCGTTCCGGATGACTCCCGGTCAGCACGATCGCCCTCCGGCCCCACGGAGCGACGAGGACGCCTGCTTCAGAGAGTGTCCCCGGGCCGAAAACAATCCGTGCCGCCGTGGCGAATTCGAAGCGCATGCCGGGTCGCGCTATCAGCCCTGTCCGGCTGGAAAGACCGCCTCGAACCTGGCGCTCGTCCGAGGCGAGGCCATCATCGGGTTGGCCGCGTCCCGCCACACGGCATAATGGGCGGTTTCCTTGTGCGCGGCCTGGTCGGCAGGGGTTCGGTAGATTTCGACCAGGACGAAGCGCGTCGGATCGTCCGCCTGCTGGACGACGTCAAAGCGGATGACCCCCGGTTCACGGACGCTTGCCCGGGCATTGGCGAGGATCGCCGCCTTGAACGCCTCGACGCACTCCGGCTTCACGTGGACGTGGACATGGACGATGATCATGAAAGTGGGGGTTGGCTTGGCGCATCCAACCCCTTTTCGGACCCCTGGGCAAGCGTCCGCACACCAGGGGAAGGGGCGAAAACCTGCTATACTCCGACTAGCCCGAATATTTCATGAACACGGGGAAAGATCTCACAAAATACCGGAGCACAAAAAGTCGAAGGCGACTGAAGGTGGCCTACCAGGCCATCGAAGGAGCATGAGGGTTTTTATGCCCGGTATTTTGTGAGAGATTCCTCGTGCTTCGTGAAATGTTCGGGCTAGCAGGCCACTCACCCAAAGGAACCCAATTGTCACGTGATGAAGACACCCGGCCATACGATCACGTCGATGATTCTCCTGGTGGTTGCGGCAGGGTTGTATCCCTGCACGCGATGCGGGGGCCAGATCTCCGCGTGCCTACTTGCAACTGTTGATTCTTCAGGTAATTACACAAGGCCGACGGCGGTCGTCACCGAGCTGATCTCAGTGTCCGATTCGGGGATCATCCTCGGCTGCCACGAAAAGGCCGCCCAGCCCGGGAGCACCCCGACGGCCTGGAGGGAGAGGTACACGATCCGCGACGGAAGGCTGATGCTCGCCGCCATCCAGACTTCCCGTATCATTCCGGCCCAATCCGAGCGCACGGTATGGGACGAGACTCCGGTGATGGACTCGCAATTGACCACCCCGGCGGCCGGAATCGAGCCGGCGCCCGGCCAGCCGTTGCATCCAGCCCTCTTTACCGACGGCAACCTGCGCATGGGTAGCGTCGGACCGGGTGTTGTGGACTCGAAGTGGGGCCCTTTCCAGGCCTACGTGCAAAAGATCATCGAGATTTCGCAAGTCCAGTGGCAGACGATCCTCATCGAGAATGGATTGCATCCCGGCCCGGGGAGCCAGGTCGCGGTGAGTTTCATCATCGCCTCGAAAGGGCAGGTCTCGCGCATCTCCGTCGCGTATCACTCGGCCGGGGTCCCGGACGCCATTGCGCGGGCGTGCATCAACGCCGTCACGTCGCGGGCCCCTTACGGCCCGTGGACGCCCGAAATGATCGCCGCCCTCGGTTCCGAGCAGGAGCTGACCTTCTTCTTTTCCTACCAGTGACGCCTGGCGCGGTGCTGCGCGGGCCTGCCAGCGGGCCTCGAGCGACCCCCGAAACGGTTGCCCCCCGCCGGTTGCGGCGGCCGCGCGGCGAAAGCCTTGTAGTTGAATCCAGCCAGGCGCGCTTCCGGGATCTTCTGGCCGATGAAGCGCTGGATGTCCCGGATATTGTCGGCATCCTCGGGCGTGACGAGCGTGCAGGCGTCGCCCACAGCCTGGGCTCGGCCCGTTCGGCCGATCCGGTGGACGTAGTCCTCCGGGTTCTCGGGCACGTCGTAGTTGATGACGTGCGTGACGCCGGCGACATCGATGCCGCGGGCCGCGATGTCGGTCGCCACCATGACCTCGTACTTGCCGCTGCGGAACCCCTCAAGGGCCTCCAGCCGCTGGTTCTGCGAGCGATTGGCGTGAAGGACGGCGACGGAATGGTTGGCCGCGGAAAGCTTTCGCGCGATCTTGTCGGCGCCGTGCTTTGTCCGGCTGAATACAAGGACGCAGTCAAAGCCCGCCTGCGCGAGGAGCGCCTGCAGCAAGTCGAACTTCTGGTCGAAGGAAACCGGATAAAGGAGGTGATTCACCGTCTGGGTGACGGGGCGGTTGTGCCCCACCTCCACCCGCTCCGCATTGCGGAGGGCGAAAGCGGCGACGGACTGGATTTCCGGGGGCACCGTGGCGGAGAAGAACAGGGTCTGCCGCGCCTTAGGGCACCGGCTGATGATGTCCTTGACGACCGGCAGGAATCCCATGTCGAGCATGCGATCGACCTCGTCGAGGACGAGGATAGACACGGCCGACAGGTCCATCGTCCGGTCCTGAAGGTAGTCCATCAGCCGCCCCGGTGTCGCGGCGACGATGTCGACTCCGCGCGACAACTCCTGGCGCTGGTGCCCGTACCCCACCCCGCCAAAGACCGCCAGGGTCCGAAGCTTGGTAAACCGGGAAAAGTCGTGAAAGGCCGTCTCAACCTGCGCCGCGAGCTCGCGGGTCGGCTCCAGGATCAGCACGCGGGGCCTGCCGCGCGCGGCCGCCGGAGGCATGCCGAGCAGCATTGAGATGATCGGAAGCGCAAAGGCCGCCGTCTTGCCCGTTCCCGTCTGGGCCGAGCCGATCAGATCCCGTCCGGAAAGAACGATCGGGATCGCCCGGATTTGGATGGGGGTCGGAACGGTGTATCCCGCCGCCTGGATTCCGCGCAGCACAGGCTCGGCCAGGTTGAACGCTTTAAAAGCCATATAAGGAGAAGGAAATCGCAATCCGGGGGGATTAGCGAGCCGCGTGTGGATGCGGGTATTCCCGTAGCCAAGAGAATTCGACAATCGGCTCCAGCGGCCGCAGCCTTGCAGTCAGCATGCGCGCGTACTCGATAAGAAACTGGTGTTTCGCATTGTTGGGAACGGCCGCCCTCGCGGCCCGAGGCGATGATCTTCCCCCGCTGAATTCATCGCCAAGTTCGGGCCAGTTCGGCGGCAAGTTCATCTGGGCCGACCTGTTCACGGCGGATCCCGCATCGGCGTCCCAGTTCTATACCTCGCTGTTCGGGTGGGAGGCGAAGACGCTTTCCCGCACGGGTTCCTCCGGGAAGGCGCACGCCTATGTCGTTCTTTCGAACGCCGGCCGGCCCGTGGCCGGGATAGCCCTGAGGCCGCCGAAGATGGAGGATGCCGTGCACGGCCGATGGATCGGGTACGCCTCGGTCAAGGATGTGCCGCAGGCGCTCGCGGCCGCGACCGCCGGAGGCGGCCGGGTCCTGTTTCCCGCAAGATCCCTCCCCCAGCAGGGAACCAAGGCGATCTTCATCGACCCGGACGGCGCCGAGCTGGGGTTGATGAATTCAAGTTCGGGAGACCCTGCCGAGTACCGGCCGGATCCCGGCGACTGGACATGGTCCGAGCTCTTCGCCAAGGATCCCGCCAAGGCCGGGCAATACTATCGATCGGTGGCCGGCTATGACGTCCTTCCCGATTCGCGCGCCGGCCGCGCCGACACCCTTGTCCTCGCCAGCGGCGGCTTTTCCCGGGCCAGCGTGTCGCCCGTGCCGAACCGGCCCAAGGCCAGGCCGGTCTGGCTCCTGTTCGTTCGCGTCCAGAGCGTCAAGGATGCGGTTGCGCGCGTACCGGCCCTCGGCGGCCGGGTGTTGCTCGCGCCGGATGGCGAACCGTCGCAGTACCTGAAGGCGATCATCGCCGACCCGATGGGCGCCGTGATCGGGATAGTTCAGCTGGAATCGCCGGCGACCGGAAAGGAGCAGCCATGAACCGTTCCTCAATTGCTTTCCGGACCGGATTTCCGGCGGCCCTCGCAGGCACGGCGGTCCTCTTCTTTTTCGGATGCGTCGGGGTTGGCGGAGGCGACTACGTCGAAACCGACACCGGCTATGGATACACGGGGCCGTGGACGTACGCCCCGTTCGAAGCCGACGGTTACGTGGTCACGACGCCGCCCTATGAGCGTCGGAACGACGATCGTCGCGAAGCGGCCCCGCCGGAGCGCAGGGATGCTCCCGGCCGGAATGAAGTTCATCCGCCCCAGCAGGACGCCAATCGTCGCGAGCAGCCTCAGCAGGGCCGTGCTCCCGCTCCGGCCCGCAACGAACAGCCCCCGCAAAGTCACGCGCCGGCTCGAAACAATCCAAGTCCGCCTCCGTCGATTCCGAACAATCCGCGCCCGTCCGGCGGCGGCAGCCGCCCGAGCGGCGGGGGCGAGCCCGCCCGCGGTTCCGGCAAGGACCGTCCGAAGGAACTTCCTTAG